>CP119315.1:1023000-1361500 GCA_029202845.1 Candidatus Sphingomonas colombiensis
TTTCAGAGGATATGGGGCCGCTCGATCCGGCGTGCGGCTGCCCGGTATGCGGCACATGGAGCCGCGCCTATCTTCATCATCTCGTCAGGGCGGGCGAAATTCTCGGCGCGATGCTGATGACCGAGCATAACATCTGGTTCTACGAAGCGTTGATGGCGGATCTGCGCGCAGCGATCGAAAGCGGTACGCTCCGCGCTTTCGCCGATGCGTTCCGCGCGCGATATTATGGGAATGAAGGAGAGTAAGCGTGTCCGACAATGAAGAACCCAATGAAATCCTCGCCGCCGCGCGCGACGCAAAGGCGCATGAAAAGGGCGCAGACGAGGCGAAGCGCGAACGGCGCACCCGCAACTGGAATCTCGGCAAGATCAGCCTGGGCGTAGGCATCGGTTCCGCCGCAGTCGCCGCCGCCGTCCTGTTCGCCAATCGCGACAGGAAATGAACGAAGCCGCCGCCCGTGTCGCCACCGCGCGACGCTGGTTCAGGCGGCTCGGGGCCACGACGATCACCGCCGCCCCCGGCGTGACGGTGATCGCCTCGCCCGATTATCCCGACACATGGGATGGCAATTTCGCGACAGCCGACGCGGGCGCGATACCGGCGGCGCTGTTTGACGCGCTCGACCGGCATCTCGCGCATTCGCCGTGGCACGTCGTCACCACCGACGCGCTGACCGATCCGGCGATCGAGGCCGCGCTGGCGCTCGCCGGCCATGTCGCCCAGCCGCCGGTGATCGAATTCATCACGCGCGATCCGCTCGCCTCGTCACATCCTTTTCCGCCGATCGCGCCCAGACGGGTGAGTGGCGCCACGGAATGGAACACCTTCGCCGCACTGGTCGATGCCGATCACCGCGAGGGCAAACGCACCGGCACGATCGACCCCGCCGTCGCCGCCGGGCTGTTGGAGGGTATGCGCCGCCGTAGCCCGCCCGCCGATTACTGGCTGATCGCCGAGCGCGCGGGGGATGCGCCGATCGGCTATGGCCTGACCATCGCCTGCCCCAACCGCCTTGGCCTGATCGAGCATCTGTTCGTCCTGCCCGAACATCGCGGGCGAGGTGTGATGTCCGCGTTCATCCTGTGGGCGGAGGCATTGCTTCGCGCGGCCGGCTGCGACGCCTTGTTCATCGACGCCCATGCCGGCGCGCCGCCCGCGCGGCTCTATGCCTCACTCGGCTTCACGCCCGTTTCGCTGACCCGTAACTGGGTGGCTCCCCGCCCCGCTGAAAGAACGCCATGCGCCTGATCCTTCCGCTGCTGCTCGCCACCGTCGCCGTTCCCGCGCTCGCCGAGCCGGCCCCGCCGCTCCCGGCGGTGAAGCCGATCCCGTTCACCCAGCGCACGCTCGCCAATGGCCTACGCGTCTTTGCGATCCGCGACACTGCGACGCCCAATGTCGCGATCCAGGTCTGGTATGACGTCGGCGGCCGAGACGATCCACGCGGGCGTTCCGGCTTCGCGCATCTGTTCGAACATCTGATGTTCAAAGCGACGCGCAACCTGAGGCCCGAACAATTCGATCGGCTGACCGAGGATGTCGGCGGCTATAACAACGCCTCCACCGGGGACGATTACACCAATTATTTCGAGATCGTCCCCGCGAACCACCTCCAGCGGCTATTGTTCGCGGAGGCCGATCGCATGGCGTCACTCGTCGTCGATCCGGCCGATTTCGCATCCGAACGCGATGTGGTGAAGGAGGAGTTTCGCCAGCGCGTCCTTGCCCAGCCTTATGGCAAGCTCGATTCGCTCTATCTGCCCGCGCTTGCCTATCAGCATCATCCCTATGCGCGCGGCGTGATCGGCAGCATCGCCAATCTCGATTCGGCGACTATCGACGATGTGCGCGCCTTCCACGCGACCTATTACCGGCCCGACAACGCGATACTCGTCGTGGCGGGCAATTTCGACGACGCCGAACTCGATCGCTGGGTCGATCAATATTTCGCACCCATCAAACGCCCCGACCTCCCGATCCCACGCGTGACGGTGGATGAACCGATACGCACCAGACCCGTGACGGTGACGGTGCATGAGCCGAACACCCCCCTCCCCGCGATCGCGCTGAGCTATCCGCTGCCGCCCGATCGCTCGGCCGACATGCCGGCGCTGATGGTGTTGCAAACGATCCTGTCGCGCGGCGAAAGCTCGCGGCTGCACGAAAGCCTCGTTTATCGCGACGGGCTGGCGCAATCGGTCGACGCGACGCTCGATACGCGTGCCGGCCCCGGCAAGTTCGACATCATTGCCATCGCCGCCGGCGGCAAGACACCGGACGCGGTGGATCGCGCGCTGCGTGCTCAGATCGCCAAGGTGCGCGACACGCCGGTCTCAGCCGCCGAACTCGCCATCGCCAAAACCGAGATCCTCACCGATGCGCTGAAAGCGATGGAAACCGCCGAGGGGCGCGCTCGCGTGATTGCCGCCTCGGTGCTGGTCGATGGTGATCCGCAAGCAACCGAGCGTCAGTTGGAGGCCGTCCGCACGGTAACCGCCGCCGACGTGCAGCGAGTAGCGCGCATCTGGCTCGCCGACGATCGCGTCGCGACGATCCGCTATCTCCCCGCCCCCGAGGGCGCGAAACCCGATTCGGGGATTCCCGTCGCCGCAAGCGTGGAGACGCGCGCGCTGTCCGCGCGAACGAACATCGCCGTCGTCACCCCCGCGAGCGACGCAGAACGCGCGGCGCTGCCGCCGCTCGGCCCGGTCGTCGCCGGCCATGTGCCGGTTCCCGGCGAAATGCGCCTCGCCAACGGCCTGCGGGTCGTAACGGTAGAGCGGCATGACATCCCGCTCGTCACCGCGCGACTGATCGGCGCGTCGGGCGCGGCGCGCGATGCCTCGGGCAAGGCTGGCACCGCCAGCCTCGCCGCGACCTTGCTGACCAAGGGCACCGCCACGCGCTCCGCGACGCAGATCGCACGCGAGGCGGAGGCGCTCGGCGCGTCGATCGACACCAGCGCGGGTCGCGGGGGCAGCGCGATCGGCATCACCGTCGCCACGCCGGCACTGTCGCCAGCGCTCGGCATCCTCGCCGATGCTGCGCGCCACGCGACCCTCGCCCCCGACGAACTGGAGCGCGCGCGGGCGCAGGCGATCGACGCGGCGCAGGTCTCGCTCACCGATCCGATGGAGCTGGCCGGGCTGGTCGCCGATCGCGCCCTGTTCGGCGCATCGGGCTATGGCGGCGTGATCGACGGCACGCCCGCCTCGCTGAAGGCGATCACGCGCGCCGATGTACGCGCCGCTTATGACGCCGCCTGGTCGCCCGATCGCGCGACGCTGATCCTGACCGGCGATATTTTGCCCGCGACCGCAAAGGCGCTGGCGGAACGCTGGTTCGGAGACTGGCGCGCAAGTGGCCCCGCTCCCGCAGCGCTCCCGAAACCGACGCCCGCCGCCACGCCGCGCACGATCCTCGTCAACCTGCCCGATGCGGGGCAGGCCGGGGTCACCGTCACGCGCGGCGCGATCGCGCGCGGTGACCCGCGTTATTATCCGGCGCTGCTCGCCAATACGGTGCTGGGCGGCGGCTACACCTCCCGGCTCAATCAGGAAATCCGCATCAAGCGCGGGCTATCCTATGGCGCGCGCAGCGATCTTTCCGCCAGCCGCGTGACCGGCTCGATCGCCGCCGGCGCCTCGACCAAGAACGCCTCCGCGCCCGAGGTGGTGTCGCTGATAACCGGCGAGATGCGGCGGCTGGGTAGCGCACCGATCGCCGAAAGCGAACTCGCCACGCGCCGCTCGGTGCTGATCGGCAGCTTCGGGCGCACGATCGAGCAAACGGCGGGGCTTGCCGGGATCGTCGGCAATGCGGTGATCAACGGTCTGCCGGTCGATGAGATGACGCATTATGCCGATGCGGTGCGCAACACCCCGGCGGCGGCCGTGCAAGAGGCAGCCGCCACATTGTTCGATCCGGCGAACGCCACTGTGGTGGTGGTCGGAGACGCGGGCACGTTCGGCGATGCGCTGCGCAAGGAACGGCCGGGAACCGAAACGATCCCGGCGACCGCGCTCAATCTCGATAGCGCGACGCTGCGTTGATCGGAGCGAAATCGTAAACGATCCGCGCTAGAGCGGGCAACATGTCCGCAGCGACGCATCCCAGTGAACGACGCGCCCAGCGCCTCGCGCAACGCCCGGCACGCATGCGCGCCCTGCGGCGGCGCGCGCTGCTCGTCCTGCCGCTCGTCGGCGGCGCGGCACTGGCGGGCGCGGCGGCGTTTCACTTCACGCGCTCGCCCGCCGTACCCGCCCCCACAAGCCGCGCAGCCGCGATCGCTGCCATCGCGCCATCGGGTGAATTCGCCTCCCCCGCGCAGGGCACCACAGGCACGATCGCGCTGCCCCCGGTGCCGCGTGGCGCGATCGTTTCGGGGAACGGCGGGGTGACGCCCGCCGCGCCTTTCTCCACCCGATTTGCGACGACGATCGACCGGGCCCGCGCGCTCGAATGCCTGACTGCGGCGGTTTATTACGAGGCGGCGTCGGAAAGCGACGCGGGGCAACGCGCGGTGGCGCAGGTGGTGCTCAATCGCGTCCGCCATCCCGCTTTCCCGTCCACCATATGCGGCGTGGTCTATCAGGGCGCGACGCGCGCCAGCGGTTGCCAGTTCAGCTTCGCGTGCGACGGATCGGCCGCGCGCATACCGTCACGCAACGCCTGGGCCCGCGCCGCGCGCAATGCTGCGACGATCCTCGCGGGTCAGGTGTTCGCGCCGGTCGGGCTGGCGACGCATTATCATACCTATGCCGTCACCCCGGCGTGGAACCGCACGCTGGTGATGACCGACGCGATCGGCGCGCATTTCTTCCATCGCTGGAAGGGTTATTGGGGGACGGCAGCGGCGTTTAGTGGTGTCTATCATGGTGGCGAGCCGCAAGCGGCGATCCCCGCGTCGCTTCCAGCGCAGGCCCCGGTTTCGATCACCGAATTGCCCGTCTCAAAACCGAACCCCGCCGGGCCTCCCCCCGTGATTCAGCCCGCTTATACGGAAAGCGGCGCCGCATTGCGCGACGCCGCCTCCGATAACCTACCCCAATCCCCCGTGCTCGATCGCTGGAAGGATTCGGGAAAACCCTTGCGTTAGCTCACCGGTGATGCGGGAAGCCGGGCCCACGATTTGCGTCATGCTTCTCGAAGCGGACGCGCGCGCTCAGCCTGTCGAACCGCTGATCTAGATCGCGGCGCTCGCCCATCGACAGGCCGCCACGGCGATAGCGGGCCTCCAGATTTTGCAGATCACGCAGCTGGCTCCGCAGCCGCACCGCCTCAGCGCGGTTCAGGCTGCCCGAGCGCACGCCCTGATCGATCCGCATATTAAGATTGGAGACGCGCTGGCCGATCGGCACCCACGGCGCCGCGACACTGGGCACGGCGGCAAAGGCAATGCCGATACCAGCGGCGATCAAGCTCAATTTTTTCATCATCATGCTCCCTACTCGGCCGATACGCTGGCCATGGGACAATCTGGTGCGCGAATGTCGTGCGGATATGCCGGAACGGCGACGAATTTGTCGCAATCTGTCGCCGTTCCGGAAATCACATCAGCGGCAGCGCACGTCCTTCTTGTCGACGGATTTGCCGAGCGCCGCACCGCCAACGCCGCCAATCAGTGCACCGAGCAGGCCCGAGCCACCCGGCGCGATCGCGGCACCAAGCGCGCCGCCCGCGATACCGCCGACGATCAGGCCGGTCGTGCCGTCGTTACGGCGGCAATAATAGCGCCCGTCCTGACCGACATAGACACGATCATTGTTGCTCAGGCGACGTTCGCGATAGCGCGCATCGTCGCGATAATAACGATCGGCATAATAGCCGTTATAGGAGGGATCCGGGCGGTTGTAATCATAACGACCATAGCCGTTGCCGGCATAGCCGGGGCCCTCGTCGCCAACGCAGCCCGTTACCAGCACCGCCGCACTCAGCGCGGCCAAAGCAACCATCCGCATCATATGTTCTCCATCGTTCCCAGTGAAAGCGAAATGGTTTCGCTCGCGAAAGGTTGCGCCGAAGCGGAACGATGGGCGTGAATTATGCCGGAAAACCATTGGAAATCCGGAGAAATCTTATTTTATTCCAATAGATTCACGGGAACGGCACCTTGCCGTTCCCGTGAATTTCAGTGTGACTTAACGCGCGATGCCGCCGGCGGCTAGCACTGCAAGTGTAACCAATTCGCTCGCCGTGGAGGTCATCGGCGCGATCTGCACCGGCTTTTCCATGCCGAGCAGCATCGGGCCGATCATCGAGTCCCCACCCAGCTCCCGCAGCAGCTTCGCGGAGATATTGGCCGATTGCAGGCCCGGCATCACCAGCACATTGGCCGGCCCGGAAAGCCGCGCGAACGGGTAATTGGCGAGCTGCTTGGGATTGAGCGCGACGTCCGGCGACATTTCGCCTTCATATTCGAAGCTCACCTGCCGCTCATCGAGCACGCCGACGGCGGCGCGGATATTCTCCAGCCACTGCCCTTCGGGATTGCCGAACGTGGAATAGCTGAGGAACGCGACGCGCGGCTCCTGCCCCATGCGCCGCGCGACCTGTGCGGTATGCTCCGCGATATCGGCCAGTTCCTCCGGGCTTGGACGCTCGTTGACCGTGGTGTCGGCGATGAACACCGTATGGGTCTGCCCGACGAGGATATGGATGCCGAACGGCGTGCGCCCCGTTTCCGGATCGATCACGCGCTTCACTTCGCGCATCGTTTTCGCCCACGGGCGCGTGATACCGGTGATCATCGCATCGGCCTTGCCCAATTGCAGCAGCACCGAGCCGAAGATGTTGCGATCCTGGTTGATCATCCGCTCGCAATCACGGCGCAGATAGCCCCGACGCTGCAGCCGCTCGTAGAGGAAATCCACCATCTGCGGCACCAGCGGCGAATGGCGGCTGTTGTGCAGCTCATATTCTTCCGGATTGGTGACGCCCAGCGCGCGCAGCCGTTCGGGCACATCGTCACGGCCGACAAGAACCGGCGTGCCATAGCCGCCTTCCTTGAACTGGATCGCGGCGCGCAGCACCACTTCCTCCTCGCCCTCCGCGAACAGCACGCGCTTCGGATGCGCGCGCGCGCCTTCATAGGCGAGGGTCAGGATCGACGTCGTCGGATTGAGCCGTGCGCGGAGCCGCTCGTGATAGGCCGCCATGTCGAGGATCGGCTTGGTCGCGACGCCGGAATCCATCGCGGCTCGGGCGACGGCGACGGACACCACTTCCATCAGGCGCGGATCGAACGGCGCGGGAATGATATATTCCGGCCCGAACACGTGCCGCACGCCATAAGCCAGGGCGACCTCTTCCGGCACACGCTCACGCGCAAGCTCCGCGATCGCCTTCGCGGCGGCGATCTTCATATCCTCGTTGATCGCCGAGGCGCGCACATCGAGCGCGCCTCGGAAGATGAACGGGAAGCCGAGCACGTTATTGACCTGGTTCGGATAATCCGAACGTCCGGTGGCGACGATCGCATCGGGGCGCGCCGCCTTGGCATCTTCCGGGCGAATTTCCGGCTCGGGATTCGCCATGGCGAAGATGATCGGCGCTTTCGCCATATCCTTCACCATCTCGGGCTTGAGCGCCCCGGCGGCAGACAGGCCGAGGAACACGTCCGCGCCCTCCAGCGCCTCGGTCAGCGAGCGGCGGTCGGTCGGCACGGCATGGGCGGACTGCCACTGATTGACGCCCTCGCGCCCCTGATAGATCACGCCCTTGCGATCGCACATCAGCACGTTTTCATGGCGCACGCCCATCGCCTTGATCAGTTCGGTGCAGGCGATCGCGGCAGCGCCCGCGCCATTCACCACCACCTTTATCTCGCTGATGTTACGGCCCGTGAGCAGGCAGGCGTTGATCAGGCCGGCGGCGGTGATGATCGCAGTGCCGTGCTGATCGTCGTGGAACACCGGAATGTTCATCCGCTCGCGCAGCGTCTGCTCGATGATGAAGCATTCGGGCGCCTTGATATCCTCAAGGTTGATGCCCCCGAACGACGGCTCCAGCAGCGCGACGCAATTGATGAAGGCGTCCACATCCTCCGTCGCGACTTCAAGATCGATCGAGTCGACATCGGCGAAGCGCTTGAACAGCACCGCCTTGCCCTCCATCACCGGCTTCGACGCCAGCGCGCCGAGATTGCCCATGCCCAGGATCGCGGTGCCGTTGGAGATTACCGCGACCAGATTGCCCTTGGCGGTATAATCATAAGCGGTCGCCGGATCGTCCGCGATCGCCTGCACCGGCACGGCCACGCCCGGCGAATATGCCAGCGCCAGATCGCGCTGCGTCGCCATCGGCTTCGATGCGATGATCTCGATCTTTCCCGGCCGCCCTTCGGAATGGAACAACAGGGCTTCGCGCTCGGAAAACTGGACGTTGGTGGGTTCGGACATGTGTGGGCCTTGGGTCGGGGAGGTGAATATGCCCGTTTCTTTAGGCCCCGTCCGTCATGATGCAACAATCTACCGCCGGAAACAGTCCTGTGCGTGATCGTTGACGATCCCTACCGCCTGCATCCACGCATAGACGATCGTCGGCCCGACGAATTTGAACCCGCGCTTCTTCATCTCCTTCGAAATGCGCTCGGAGAGCGGTGTGACGGCGGGAAGATCGATGCCGTCGCCCGCGATCGGCCGCCCATCGGTGAAGCTCCAGCAGAAATCGTGGAACGCCGCGGAGCCCATATCCTGATAGATTTGCGCGCCACGGATCGTCGCATCGATCTTCGCGCGGGCACGGACGATGCCGGAATCCGCCATCAGCCGCCCCACATCCCCTTCGCCGAATGCGGCGACCTGCGCGGGATCGAAGGCGGCAAAGGCGGCGCGAAACCCCTCGCGCTTATTGAGGATCGTCTGCCACGACAGGCCGGCCTGAAAGCCCTCCAGCATCAGCATTTCCCACAACATGCGCGGATCGTGCTGCGGCACGCCCCATTCGATATCGTGATAGGCGCGCATCAGCGCATTGCCCTGCGCCCAGCGACAGCGTGTTTGCTCCGTCATCCGCAACTCCCCTGTTCCCCCGCGCCGCACGGAACGGTATCGCCGCACGGATGACCGCTGCCACCGCTCCCACGCCGATGATGGCGCAATATCTCACGCTCAAGGCCGAGTCGGCGGATTGCCTGCTGTTTTACCGGATGGGCGATTTCTTCGAACTGTTTTTCGACGATGCGAAAGCGGCGAGCGCGGTGCTCGATATCGCGCTCACCGCGCGTGGCGAGCACAATGGCGCGCCGATCCCGATGTGTGGCGTGCCGGTCCATGCCGCGACCGCCTATCTCCAGCGGCTGATCAAGGCCGGGCATCGCGTCGCCATCGCCGAACAGACAGAGTCGCCCGAGGCCGCCCGCAAGGCGCGCGGATCGAAGGCGCTGGTCAATCGCGCGATCGTCCGCGTCGTCACCGCCGGCACGTTGACCGAAGAGGCATTGCTCGACGCGCGCGCCGCCAATTGGTGCGTCGCCGTCGGCGAAGCGGCCGGAGAGATCGCCATCGCGGCGGCCGATATCTCCACCGGCCGGTTCGAAGTGATCGCCTGCACCGCGCAAGGATTGAGCGCGGAACTGGCGCGGCTGGCGGCGGCGGAAGTGATTGCGGCGGACAACAGCGATGCGCCCGCGACGGGGTGGCGCCCGCGCGCCGATTTCGACAGCGGCGAGGGCGAGGCGCGGTTGAAGCGGCTCTATGGCGTCGCGACACTGGACGGCTTCGGGCAATTCGGCCGCGCGATGCTGGCGGCGGCGGGCGGGCTGGTCGCCTATCTCGATCACACCGCCAAGGGCGCGTTGCCCTTCCTGCGGCCGCCGCGCGTATCGAGCGCGAGCGCGGCGATGGCGATCGACGCCGCGACGCGCGACAGCCTCGAACTGACACAGACCACCGGCGGCGCGCGCAAGGGCAGCCTGCTCGATGCGGTCGACCGCACCGTCACCGGCGCGGGCGCGCGCTTGCTCGCGGCGGATATCGGCGCGCCGCTGATGGATCAGGCCGCGATCGACGCGCGGCTCGATCTCGTCCAGCTATTCCATGACGATGGCGTGTTGCGCGAGCGGCTGCGCGCGGCTTTGCGCGCACTGCCCGATGTCGGGCGGGCGCTCGGGCGGATCGCCGCCGGTCGCGGCAGCCCGCGCGATCTCGGCCAGCTCCGCGACGGGCTGGACGGCGCATGGTCGCTCGGCGAGTTGCTTGACCGCGTGGAGGCCGCCCCCCCGCTGCTCGCCGCGATCGCCCCGCAATTGCGCGGGCATGGCGCGCTGATCGACCTGCTCAAGCGCGCGATCGTCCCCGCGCCGCCGATCGAGGCGTCGGACGGTGGCTATATCGCGGCCGGTTATGACGCCGCGCTCGACGATCTGCGCGATGCCGGCGCGGGCGGCCGCCGCGCGATTGCCGCGCTGGAGGCGAAATACCGCGCCGAAACCGGCGTTTCCGCGCTCAAGATCCGCCACAATGGCGTGCTCGGCTATCATATCGAAGTCCCCGCCCGCGCCGGCGACGCGCTGATGAAGCCGGATTCGGGCTTCACCCATCGCCAGACGCTGGCGGGCGTCGTCCGCTTCAACGCGCCGGAGTTGCACGAGGTCGCCGCCCGCGTCACGCAGGCCGGCGCGCACGCGCTCGCCGCCGAGGCCGCGCATCTCGAAGACCTCACCGCACAGGCGCTCGCCCGCCGCGAGGAAATCGCCGCCACCGCCGATGCGCTCGCCCGGCTCGACGTCGCCGCCGGCAATGCCGAACGCGCGGCGGAAGGCGCATGGGCGCGCCCGCATCTGGTCGACCATCCCTGTTTCGACGTCGTGGGCGGCCGCCATCCGGTGGTCGAGGCAGCGGTGGCCAAGGCCGGCGAGCGTTTCGTCGCCAATGATTGCTCGCTCTCCGAAACGTCGCGGTTATGGCTCGTCACCGGCCCGAACATGGGCGGCAAATCGACCTTCCTGCGCCAGAACGCGCTGATAGCGGTGCTGGCGCAGGCGGGCAGCTACGTTCCCGCGAGCCAGGCGACGCTCGGGCTGGTCGATCGCCTGTTCAGCCGCGTCGGCGCGTCGGACAATCTCGCGCGCGGGCGCTCCACCTTCATGGTCGAGATGGTCGAGACCGCCGCGATCCTCGCGCAGGCGACGTCGCGCAGCTTCGTGATCCTCGACGAGGTCGGGCGCGGCACCTCCACCTATGACGGCCTCGCCATCGCCTGGGCGGTGGTGGAGGCGATCCACGAAGACAATCGCTGCCGCTGCCTGTTCGCGACGCATTATCACGAATTGACGCGGCTGGCCGAACGCTGCGACGCCTTAAGCCTCCACAACGTCCGCGCACGCGAGTGGAAGGGCGAACTGGTGCTGCTGCACGAAGTGGCGGACGGCCCGGCCGACCGCAGTTACGGCCTCGCCGTCGCGCGGCTCGCGGGGATGCCCCCGGCGACCGTGGCGCGAGCGAAAGCGGTGCTGGCAAAGCTGGAGGCGGGCCGCGCCAAGACCGGCGGCCTCGCGGCGGGGCTGGACGACCTGCCCCTGTTCGCCGCCACGCTGCCTGAGCCGGAGGAGCAGGGCGATGCGATCCGCCGCGAGGTGGAGACGCTGGATGTCGACGCACTCACCCCGCGCGAGGCGCTCGATACGCTCTATCGGCTGAAGGCGCTGGCGCGAGACGGGTGAGCGGCGCGCCTTTATCTGGGCATCTGAAAATAAGGCAGGCGGCGCGCGAGTGCCATCAGAAGCATCGCCAGCATGGCCCATTGCGGTGCGCTGGTGAACGTCAGCATCAACGCGATCAGCGCCGCGCCCGGCATGATCCACACCCGGCGACGCTCGATCGCGATGCAGGCGGGCGCGATCCCCGGCCTGACGAGATCAGGCGATAACGCGATCAGCGCGAGACGAGCCTTGAGCAGCGCAGCCACCAGCAACGATGCGGCGTAAAACACATAGGGGACGTGCGAAACGGCCGGCAGCGCGATCAGCGCCGTGGGAAACGGCAGAAACGATATCGACATCAGAAAAAGCAAATTCGGCCAGATCAGACGAGAAGCGTAATGCGCCACATAGCCCATCGTCGCATGGTGTGCCGCCCACATCGCACCGATCACCAGAAAGCTGATGCCGAACGCCATGAAGTTCGGCTTGAGGGCCATCAATGCCCGTCCCCATTCCGCATCGCTCGCATTCGCGGGGAGATGGGGCACATGTACTTCGATAATCAGCAAAGTGATCGCGATCGCCATGACGGCGTCGGAGAAGAAAATGAGCCGCTCGAGCGAATGATCCGCTCCGTGCCCCTCCGCTCGCTCCGCCATTCAGCCTCCCGCGTTCGCAGGAAAAATGATGACCGATCGGCGGGGGCTACGCAATGCCGTGCGATATTACCGCATCGCCACCTGTCGGCCCATCAAACTGCCCCGAACGGCACCACGCAATTCCCCTGCGTATGCCCGATCTCCGCGCGCCCGAGAAACGGCACGCCCATGTCCGCGCACCAGCGGCGGATCATCGTGTCTAGCGGCTCGCGCCATGGCGGGTCGTTCTCCGCAACGTCTGTCACCGCGCCCAGCCGCACGCCGGCGATGCCGCGTAGCTGCGTCGCATTGGCCATGGTGAAGAGCATGCGATCGACATTATAGAGCGGCTCGGACACTTCCTCGATCAGCAGCACATGATCCGCCAGATCGGGGAGCCATGGGGTGCCGATCAGGCTGTTGAGGATCGCGAGGTTGAACGCCACCGAAGGCCGGCCGCCCAGCCCCGGCTCCAGCCCCTGCCGGTCGCCGTTCAGCCAGCCGAGCGTGCGCGCGATCGTGCGATCGCCGCCGTCGCGCATCACGTCGATCGGCATCGGCCCGTGCGCCGGGCGCCCGATCCGCCGGGCGTAGAGCGCCGCGAGCATGAAGCCCATGTCCGAATAGCCGACATAAGCCTTGGCCTTCGCCGCCGCCGAAAGCTGCGGCATGGCGCGGGCGAGGATACGGTTGGAGCCGTAGCCGCCGCGCCCGAACCAGATCGCATCGAACGCGGCATCATTGGCGAATTCCAGGAACGCCGCCGCACGGCGCTCGTCCGGCCCGGCGAAATGGCCGCCGTCGCTTTCGAAACATTGCGGGTGAAAAACCATGTCCACCGCCGGATAGGCGATTGCGGCAAAAGCGGCTGAGCGCTCCGCCGCCAGCGGATCGAGCGTTTTAGCCGGTGAAACGATCCCGATACGCACCCGTAATCCCCCGTCGGCGGTTGAGCCATTCGCCAAACCGGGATAGCCCCGCGCGATGCAAGACGGCAACCTCGCAACCGCCCGTTACTTTCTCGTCGGGATCGGCGGATCGGGGATGATGCCGCTGGCGATGATCCTTGCCGGGCGCGGGGCGATCGTCGCAGGATCGGATCGTTCGCTCGATCAGGGCCGCGTGCCGGCCAAATTCGACGCGCTCAAGGCGATGGGCATCGCGCTTCATCCGCAGGACGGATCGGGCATCACCTCGCCCGAACAGATCGTCGTCGCCTCGGCAGCGGTGGAGGCGACCGTGGCCGATATCGTCGCGGCGGAGCGGCTCGGCTGCCCGCGCCTGACCCGCGCGGAGCTGAACGCGCGGCTGTTCAATGCAAGCCGCCTGCCGATCGGCGTGGCAGGCACTTCGGGCAAATCCACCGTCACCGGCATGATCGCGACGATCCTCGATGCGGCGGGGAGTGATCCGACGGTGATGAACGGCGCGGTGATGAAGGATTTCGCACGCCCGGATCGCCCGTTCGCCAGCGCATTGGTCGGCGCGGGCGACGCTTATGTCAGCGAGGTGGATGAAAGCGACGGCTCGATCGCGCTTTATGTCCCGCGCATCGCGGTGCTCAACAATGTCAGCCTCGATCACAAATCGCTTGCCGAGTTGAACGAGCTGTTCGGCGATTTTATCGGCAAGGCGGCACACGCGATCGTCAACATCGACAATAGCGACGCCGCCACGCTCGCGCTGGCATTGCCGCGTGACCGCGTGACGAGCTTCGCGATCGACCGCGAGGCCGATCTCCGCGCGAGCGATATCGTCGAGGAGCCGTTCGCGGTGAGCTTCTCGCTGCGCGGCCATCGCATCCGCCTCGCGGTGCCGGGGCGGCATAATGTGGCCAACGCGCTCGCCGCGATCGGCGCGGCGCTGGCGGCGGGCCTTGCGCTCGAACAGGCGATTGCGGGAATCACGCGCTTCACCGGGCTCAAGCGGCGCTTCGATCTGGTCGGAACGGCCGCGGGCGTCGCGGTGATCGACGATTTCGGCCACAACCCGGACAAGATCGCCGCCACGCTCGATACGCTCCATGCGTTTCCGGGGCGGCTGCTCGTGCTGTTCCAGCCGCACGGCTATGGCCCGCTCAAGGTGATGCGGTGCGAGCTGGTGACGATGTTCGCGAGCAAGCTCGCCGCCGGCGACCAGCTGGTAATGCCCGATCCGGTCTATCAGGGGGGCACCGTCAACCGCGAGGTGACGAGCGCCGATATCGTGGGTGATCTCTCGCTTGCTGGGGCCAGCGCCCGGCACATCGCCGATCGTGACGCGGCGGCCGCGCATCTCGTCGCGACCGCGCAGACCGGAGACCGGATCGTCGTGATGGGCGCGCGTGACGATACGCTGCCGCTGCTAGCGGCGCGGATGGTGGAGATGCTCGCCACGCGGTGAGCGGCTGGCGCTTCCGCACCACCGCCCCTAGATGCAGGGCCATGCGTCCCCGTCTTGCTTTTCGCCACACGCCGGGCACCGGCCCGACCGTGATCTTCCTCCCCGGCTATGCCTCCGACATGGAGGGCACCAAGGCGCTCGCGCTCGAACAATGGGCGCGCGCCAACGGGCGGGCGTTCCTCCGGTTCGATTATGGCGGCTGCGGCGCGAGCGAGGGCAAGTTCGAGGAGCAATCCTTCGCCGACTGGCGCGATGATGCGCTGGCGATGATCGACGAGGTCGCGCAGGGCCCCGTGGTGCTCGTCGGCTCCTCGATGGGCGGCTGGATCATGCTGTCGGCGGCGAAAGCGCGGCCGGATCGCGTCGTCGCCTGTGTCGGCATCGCGCCCGCGCCCGATTTCACCGACTGGGGCTTTTCCACCGACGAGAAGATGCGGCTGTTGCAGGAAGGCCGGATCGAGCGCGCCAATCCCTATGGCCCCGAGCCGACCGTCTACACCGCGCGCTTCTGGCAATCGGGCGAGGCCAACCGGCTGATGTTCGGCGAGATTCCGATCGATTGCCCGGTGCGGCTGGTGCAGGGCCAGCGCGATCCCGACGTGCCGTGGCATCGCGCCGGGCGGCTCGCGGAGCTGATCCGTTCAGCCGATGTGCAGACCTGGCTGGTCAAGGATGGCGATCACCGCCTGTCGCGCGATGCCGATATCGCGCTGATCGTTCGCGCGGTGGAGGATGTGTTGCGATGATCCCGCTGTTCGCGCTGCTGCTCGCCGCCGAAGATCCCGCCACGCGCTGCGTATCGATGGTGCGTGAGGATCCCGTGGAGGCTGAGCGGATGGCGGAGCGCTGGTCGCTGGCGGGCGGCACGGCGAAGGCCAAGCAATGCCTCGGCCTCGCGCTCACCGAACAGGCGCGATACGGCGAAGCGGCGATCGCCTTCGAGGATGCCGCGCGACAGGCCGAACTCGCGAAAGACGCTATGGCCGCCACCTATTGGGCGGAATCCGGCAACGCGCAGCTCGCCGCCGGACAGACCGCCAGGGCACGCACCGCGCTGGACGCGGCGCTGGCCGCGGGGACATTGCAGGGGTTGCAGCTCGGCGAAGCGCATCTCGATCGCGCCCGCGCTTTGGTCGCGGCGGGCGACACGGCGGGCGCCCGCGCCGATCTCGACGTGGCAACACGCGAGGCGGCGGCGGACCCGCTGGCATGGCTGCTCTCCGCGACGCTCGCGCGGCGAATGGGTGATCTGCCGCGCGCCCGTGCCGATATCGCCGCGGCGCTGAAACGCTCGCCCGATGACGCGCAGGTGCAGCTCGAGGCAGGCAATATCGCCGCGCTTTCCGGTGACGAAACCGGCGCCAAAACCGCATGGAGCGCGGCGCAGCGGATCGCCCCGATCGCACCGGCGGGGGTTGCGGCGACGAAGGCGCTGGCCCAATTCGAAGCCGACAAGGCGAAATGACGCATTTTCCCGACGGGAGCCGAACATGAAATACCTCCACACGATGATCCGCGTGACCGAGCCGGACAAGACGATCGCCTTCCTGGAACTCGTCGGACTGAAAGAAGTGCGGCGGATGGAGAGCGAGGCGGGCCGCTTCACGCTGATCTTCCTCGCCGCGCCCGGCGACATGAACGCACCCGGCGAACGCGCCGAGGCGGAGGTGGAACTCACCTATAACTGGCCGACCGAGGGCAAGGAGCCGGAAGTTTATACCGGCGGCCGCAATTTCGGCCACCTCGCCTATCGCGTCGACGATATCTACGCGACGTGCCAGCGCATCATGGATGCGGGCTATACGATCAACCGCCCGCCGCGCGACGGGCATATGGCGTTCGTGCGGACGCCGGACGGCATCTCGATCGAGTTGCTGCAGGATGGCGTGCTCCCCCCGCAGGAGCCATGGGCGTCCATGCCCAACACCGGCAATTGGTGAGATAGCATGCGCGCGCCGGCCGATTTCTTCACCTCGCTCGGCGCGCGATGGCCCGTCATTCAGGCGCCGATGGCCAATTTCGGCGACGCGACGCTCGCGATCGCGGCGATCCGGGGCGGCGGGATCGGATCGCTGGCCGGGGCGATGTTCACGCCCGATCGATTGCTTACCGAGGTCGCCACGGCGCGCGCCGCCGTCTCCGGGCCGCTCAACCTCAACTTCTTCTGCCACACGCCGCCGACCGACACCGATGACGCGGCATGGCGCGCCGCACTCGCCCCCTTCTATGCGGCGGAGGGGGTTGCCGCCGATGGCCCCGCGCCGCCGCCACGCCGTCCATTCGACGCGGACGCGGCGCGCGCGGTGGAAGAGGTGCGGCCAGAGATCGTCAGCTTTCACTTCGGCCTGCCCGCGCCGGATCTGCTCGCCCGCGTTCGCGCGACCGGTGCGCGCGTGATCGGCAATGCGACGACCGTGGCGGAGGCGCGCTGGCTTGCGGCCAATGGCTGCGACGCGATCATCGCGCAGGGTTTCGAGGCCGGGGGCCATGCCGGCTATTTCCTCGCCGATCATCGCCCGATCGGCACCTTCGCATTGGTGCCGCAGGTCGTGGACGCGGTGGAGGTGCCGGTGATCGCGGCGGGCGGCATCGCGGATGCACGCGGCGCGGCGGCGGCGATAGCGCTCGGCGCCAGCGGCATACAGGCCGGCACCGCCTATCTGATGACCGATGACAGCAACGCGAGCGCGATCCACCGCGCGGCTTTGGCGGCGTCGGCAAGTGACGACAGCGTGTTCACCAACGTCTTTTCCGGGCGGCTCGCGCGCGGCGTGCGCAATCGCCTGATCGATGCGATGGGGCCGGTAAGCGCGGCCACGCCGCCCTTCCCGCTCGCGGCGGCAGCGATCGCCCCGCTGCGTGCGACGGCCGAAGCCGCAGGACGCGGCGATTATTCGTCGCTTTGGGCCGGGCAGGGCGCGCCGCTCGCCCATAAGCGCCACGCCGCCGATCTCACCGAAATGCTGGGCGCCGCCGCGCTCGCCGCCCGAAGGAGCCTCGCATGACCACCCACCTCGACGTGATCCGCGTTCCCGTGCTCAACGACAATTACAGCTGGCTCGTTCACGACCTTGAGAGCGGCGAGACGATGGTGGTCGATCCCGGCGAGGCGCAGCCGCTGCTAGACGCGGCCGCCGCGCGCGGCTGGACGATCACGCAGGTGTGGAACACGCATTGGCACCCCGATCATGTCGGCGGCAATGCGGCGATCGCCGCCGCGACCGGCGCAACGGTGATCGGACCGGAGGCGGAACGGGCGAAAATCGGTCATCTCGATCATGGCGTCGGCGAAGGCGATACGGTGACGCTCGGCGGCCATCGCGCAACCGTGCTGGCGGTGCCGGGGCATACCGCCGGGCACATCGCGTTCCATTTCGCCGGTGATCACGCGGTGTTCACCGGCGACACGTTGTTCGCGATGGGCTGCGGCCGTCTGTTCGAGGGCGATGCCGCACAGATGCTGGCCAACATGCGCCGCTTCGCCGCGATGCCGGGCGAAACGCAGGTCTATTGCGGGCATGAATATACCCAGTCGAACGGCCGTTTCGCGCTGGTCACCGAACCAGACAATCACGCGATCCGCGCGCGGATGATCGAGGTGGATGCAGCGCGCGCGGCGGGCGAGGCGACCGTGCCGACCACCATCGCGCTGGAATGCGCGACCAACCCGTTTCTGCGCGCGCGCGATGCTGAAACGCTCGCCGCGCGGCGCCGGGCAAAGGATGAATTTCGCGGCTGATATCCCTATCTTGTGTACGGGGTGATGAAGGAGTTGTTGCTATGCGTATGATCCTCATTCCACTGGCTGCCGCCGCTTTTGGCGCCGGGGCCGTCGCGATTGCCCAGTCGTCGCCGAACGACCGCGCCGCCGCCAACGAGGCCGCGTTTCAGAAGGAGGTGCAGGGCCTGACCCCCGGCAAGCCGACCGACTGCATCGATACGCGCTTCAATCAGACATCGTTGAAGGCGATCGGCCCGCGCCTGATCTACCGCGTCAACTCGAAGAAGCTTTACGTGAACGATACGGCGGGCGGTTGCGAAGGCGTGGCGCGTGGCGATGCGCTGGTGACCAAGCAATTCACCTCGCAATTATGCCGCGGCGATATCGCGCGGACGGTCGATATGACCTCGCGGATCAATACCGGCAGTTGCGCGCTGGGCAACTTCGTCCCCTATCAAGCGAACTGAATTTCCGGCACGATATCCGTCATCACGGGCCGCGCGATCCTTCCGGTAACCGGCGCGCGGCCGATCGTTCGGAGATCATGATGACCAAGAAAACCGAAGCCGGCCCGAGTGATGTCGCGCGGCATGGCTCGCAGCGCCCCGCGATCGAGCGGATCGGCGGCCGCAAGCTGAAGCCGGCGACGCTGATGATGGGGCACGGCTATGATCCGGCGCTGTCGGAAGGCGCGCTGAAGCCGCCGATCTTCCTCACCTCCACCTTCGTCTTCCCCAGCGCGGCGGCGGGCAAGCGCCATTTCGAGGGCGTGACCGGCAAGCGCCCGGGCGGCGCGGAGGGGCTGGTCTATTCGCGTTTCAACGGCCCCAATCAGGAAATTCTGGAGGATCGCCTCGCCGTCTGGGAAGAGGCAGAAGACGCACTCGCTTTTTCCTCCGGCATGTCCGCTATCGCCACGCTATTCCTGTCGATGGTCGAACCCGGGGACACGATTGTCCACTCCGGCCCCCTCTATGCCGCAACCGAAACCCTGATCGCCCGCATTCTTGGGCGTTTCGGGGTGAAATGGCTCGATTTCCCCGCCGGCGCGACGCGCGCGGAAATCGACGCGGTGATGACGGAGGCGGCGAAGGGCAAGGTCGCGCTGATCTACCTCGAAAGCCCCGCCAACCCGACCAACGCGCTGGTCGACGTTGAGGCGGTGGCGGCGAGCCGCGACGCGATCTTCGCCGGCCAGGCGACAAAGCCGCCGATCGCGATCGACAACACCTTCCTCGGCCCGCTCTGGCATCGCCCGTTGCGCCATGGCGCGGATATCGTGGTCTATTCGCTGACCAAATATGCCGGCGGCCATAGCGATCTCGTCGCCGGCGGGGTGCTCGGAACGAAGGCGCACATCAACACGATCCGGCTGATGCGTAATACGATCGGCACGATCTGCGACCCGAACACCGCGTGGATGCTACTGCGCTCGCTGGAGACGCTGGAATTGCGGATGAGCCGCGCAGGCGAGAATGCGGCCAAGGTCTGCGCCTTTCTCGCGGATCATCCCAATGTTGAGCGCGTCGGTTATCTCGGCTTTCTCGAAGGCGGCAAGGATGCGCGGCAGGCCGATATCTATCGCCGCCATTGCAGCGGCGCGGGATCGACCTTCTCGCTTTACCTCAAAGGCGGCGAGGCGGAGGCGTTCCGTTTCCTTGATGCGTTGCGCATCGCCAAGCTGGCGGTCAGCCTCGGCGGCACCGAGACGCTGGCGAGCCACCCGGCGGCAATGACGCATCTGTCGGTCGCGGACGCGCGCAAACAGGCGTTGGGCATCACGGACAATCTCGTGCGCATCTCGATCGGCGTGGAGGACGCCGACGATCTGATCGCCGATTTCGCACAGGCACTCGACGCGATCTGATCCGGATGGGGTGGAGGTTTGATCTCCACCCCACGCCATTTAACGCGAACGACTTACTTTCCCCTTCCCTCCCCGCGCATCACGCGGCATCCTGCACCACAAAGCGGCGCGTGACCGCAGATGGAGAGCGGTGAGATGGCGAAGCGGATAGCGGTGGTTGGTGCAGGGATGGGCGGGCTGTGCGCGGCGATTCTCGCGCGACAGGCCGGGCATGAGGTAACGATTTACGAACATGGCGATTCGGTTGGCGGCACCTGGCGCGCGAACCGCTATCCGGGGGTCGCATGTGATGTGCCGGCGATCCTTTACCAATTCAGCTTCGCGCCCAATCCGCATTGGAGCCATCATTTCGCGCGCGGGGGAGAAATCCACGCCTACACCCGCTCGCTGGTCGATCAGTTCGGGCTTGGCGACTCGCTCCACCTCAATGAAGGCGTGACGCGCGCGAACTGGGACGAGGCCGCGCAGCATTGGACGATCGAAACCGAAAAGGGCGAGACGGGCACATTCGACGTGCTGGTCCCCGCGCTGGGCCAGCTCAGCCGTCCGACCTTCCCCGATATCGCCGGAGTAGAGGATTTCGCCGGGCCCAAGTGGCACGCCGCCGATTGGCCCGCGGCGGCCGATCTTGCCGGCAAGCGCATCGGCGTGATCGGATCGGCGGCGAGCGCCGTGCAATTGATCCCGGAGATCGCGAAGGAAGCCGGTCACCTAGTGGTCTTCCAGCGTACCCCCAATTGGTGCGTGCCGCGCAACGACCTCCCCGTGACGCCCGAAACCAAGATGCTGCTCGCCACCAATCTCGAAGCGGCGATGAAGCTCGGCGCGATGCAGCGGGAGATGATCTTCGATCAGGCCGACGCGTTCTTCTGGCAGGCATTCCAGTGGACGCCGGAGGGGCGCGCCGCTTTCACCCGCACCGCGCTCGATCACCTCGAGGAGCAGGTGCCGGATGCCGAACTGCGCCGGAAGCTGACTCCCGATTATCCCGTCGGCTGCAAGCGCATCCTGATCACCGACGATTTCTATCCCGCGCTTATGCGCGACAATGTGACGCTGGAAACCGCCGCGATCGATCGGATCGAGGCTGGGGGCGTTCGTACGCGCGATGGCTTCCACGATCTCGACGTTTTGATCTTTGCCACCGGGTTCGAGACGACGCAGTGGAACTGGTCGATGGACGTCACCGGCAAGGGCGGCGAAACCCTGAAACACCGCTGGGCGGACGGGCCGGAAGCCTATCTCGGCATCATGGTGTCGGGCTTCCCCAATATGTTCGTTCTCTACGGGCCGAACACCAATCTCGGGCATAATTCGATCAGCTTCATGATCGAGGCGCAGGTGAATTATATGCTCAAGACACTCGCCGCGCTCGATACCGAGGGCGCGGCAGCGGCCGATGTTACGCCTGAAGGGCAGCGTCGCTTCTATCAGCGGATCGAACAGGCTCTATCCGGCACGGTCTGGGCCGATCCGCATTGCAATAGCTGGTACAAGGCGGCGAACGGCCGCATCTACCAGAATTGGTCAGGCAATTGCGCGAGCTATGCCGAAGCCACCGCTAAAGTCGACCGCGAGGAGGTGGCGTTCGCGTAGCGCCGCCGTCGCTACGCCGGCTCCGCGAAGGTTACGATCGACACGCCCGGCGGCATCGGCATGCGGCCGACGAGATGGCGTTCCAGCCGAAAGATCGTTTCGAACAGCCGGTTGACCGGGGCTGGCGGCGGCGCGTCATCACTGTCGTCGCGGCCGGTGAGCCGCCCCGCGACCCGCGCGCCGGCGGCGAGCGGGAACAGCAGGGAGTTGAAATAACCGAGCTTGCGCGGACGCAGGCCGGCATCGGTGATCGCTTTAATCAAAGTCGCCTTGGAATAGCGGCGGTGGTGGTGGTTCACCACATCGTGCGCGCTCCACATCCATTGGTGCGCGGGCACGGTGATCAGGATGCGACCGCCCGGCGCAAGCCGCTCGCGCATCGCACGGAGCGCCGCCACATCGTCCTCGATATGCTCGACTACATCGAGCACCGCGATCAGATCATAATGGCCCTTGGGCACGTCCGGCAGCATCGGTAGCGGCGCGGCGCCCACTTCTTTGCCAAGCCTGGCGCTGGCGATGGCACGCGCGGCGGGATCGATCTCGATCGCATCCACCTCACCGAACCCTGCCAGCATCGGCAGATTGTGCCCGGTGCCGCAGCCGATTTCGAGAATACGCGCACCTTTCGGCAACCCGCCGTAGCGCGCCAGATAGTCCGCCAGGATGTCGCGCCGCGCGCGATACCACCAGTGCGTGGAATCGTGCGCCGCCATGCGGTCATAGACTATGCGGTCCATATCAAGCGAACACCAGCCAGCGGTTGAGGACGAAGGTGAAGATTGTCGCCAGCGCGATCGCCGGGAGCAAGGGCGCCCAGGCCGGGAGGCCGAGCCACGCGGTCCCGAACCATGTGATGACGGCATTGAGCGCCATGCCCGACGCCTGCACCGCGACGAACTTCACCTGCTGCCCGCCGCCGGCTTCGCGCTTTCCATGGCCTTTGAAGCTCCAGCGGCTATGCAGAAAAAATCCCGCCGTCACCGCGACCGCAAAGGCGAAAGGGACCGCATAGACGGCATGGGGGCGTGAAAAGACGAAGAAGGTGAGCGGCAGATAGACAGCCGAATAGATCAGCGTCGACAGGCCGCCCGCGACGCCGAAGCGCATCAATTGCCAGAACACTTCCCTCAGATGAGGGGATCGGAAATGCCTGCGAACCGCTTCCACGCCTTGCCCTTTGCGCCGGCCGCGATACAGCGGCGAACCGGCGGTCACTCGACCGGACCGCGAGCCGGCGTCTAATGCGCCCAGCGGATTGAGGAAAGTCCCCTTTGACAAAGCGCGTCGGTCTGCCGTTCCTGCCAGCACTCGATCGTCACTGGCTCCGCCTTACCATGATCGCCTGGGCGGTGATCATGCTCTGGTATATCGGCGAGCGCTGGACGGCGATTCAATGGCTGTCTCTGGGCGATACCGACGACAATATGCGGCTGATGCAGGTACGCGCGCTGCTCGATGGGCAGGGCTGGTACGATCTCCGCAACTATCGGCTCAATCCGCCGGGCGGTTTCAACATTCACTGGACCCGGCTGGTCGATCTGCCGATCGCGGCGTTGATCCTGATCCTGCGCCCGTTCATCGGCACCGGCGAGGCGGAGCGGCTGGCTTGCGGGATCGCGCCGCTGCTGCCGCTGTCGCTTGCGCTGGTCGGGCTGGCGGCCACCGTGCGCCGACTGGTCGCCCCGCTGGCGTGGCCACTCGCGATCGTGTTCATGCTCTGCTCGACCGTCGCGCTGATGATGTTCATGCCGGATCGGATCGATCATCACGGCTGGCAACTCGCGATGCTGAGCCTGACAGTTGCGGGGCTGTGCGATCCAAAGGGTGCGCGCGGCGGCGCGATCGTCGGGGCGGCGAGCGCGGTATCGCTGACAATCGGGCTGGAGATGTTGCCCTATGCGGTGATGGCCGGCGCGATCATCGCGCTGCGCTGGGTGTGGCAGGCAGAGTCGCGCGATCGCCTGGCGGCATATGCACTGACGCTCGCGGGCGGATCGGCGGCGGGCTATGCCGCCTTCGCCTCATACGACAATCGCGTGCTGCGGTGCGACGCGCTGACCCCGGTCTGGTTGTCAGTGATGGTGATCGCCGGCGCGTTCCTGCTGGTGCTGGCGATGGCATCGCCGCAGCGCCGCGAGGTTCGGCTCGGCCTCGCGATCGTGGCGGGAGTCGTGATCGCCGGGGCCTTTGCTCTGGTCTTCCCGCAATGTCTCGGGCGCCCGGAACAGGTTTCCGACGAACTCTATCGCAACTGGCTTGGCAATATCCGTGAGGCCAAGCCGATCTTCAAACACCCGTTCCGCGTCGGCTTCCCGGTCGCCGCGCTGCCGGTGATGGGGTTGATCGGCGCCGGTATCGCGACATGGCGCGCACGTCGCACGCCCGACGCACTGGTGGGTTGGGCGTGCGTTTCCCTGTTCGCCACCTTCGCCGCCGCGATGCTGCTGTGGCAGATTCGCGCCGGGCCGGCCGCGCAAATGCTCGCGGTGCCCGGCGTTTCCGCGCTCGCGTGGATCACGCTGCCGTGGCTGCTCGGCCATCGTTCCGTTTTTGTGCGGGTGTTCGGCACGGTCGGCGGGTTCATGCTGATATCCGGCCTGTTTTCCGGTCTGGTGCTGAAATGGACCGCGATCGACAAACCCAGCCCCTATGTGAACCGGGTCAACAAAGCGTCTGGGCGCTGCGTGACATTGCCGGCGATGCAGCCGCTCGATCGGCTACCCGCGCAAACCGTGTTCACCTTCGTCGATCTCGGGCCGCGGCTGATCACCCTCACCCATCATTCGGCGGTCGCCGGCCCTTATCACCGCAACGGCAACGCGATCCTCGACGTGCAGCATGCCTTCAGCGGCTCGCCGGAAGAGGCGCGCGCGATCATGAAACGGCATGGAGCGACTATGCTGCTGGTCTGCCCGAACATGGCGGAATCGACGATCTATCGCGTGCGCGCGCCGAACGGCTTCTACTCGCGACTGGCCAGCAACGAGAAGTTCCCGTGGCTGGTGCCGGTCCCGCTCCCGGCTAATTCGCCGCTACGGGCATTCCGGATCGAATAGCGGCAGCGCTGCGCCGGATCAGCGCAGCTGCGACTGCACCCCATCGATCACGAACTGCACCGCCAGCGCCGCCAGCAGCACGCCGAGCAGGCGCGTGATCACCGCCTCGATCTTCGGGCCGAGCACCCGCATCAGGCTGCCGGCGGCGAGTAGCGCAGCCAGCGTCAGCAGGAGGTTGAGCCACATCGCGCCGAGCACCACCAGGCTGCGCTGCAACCCGTCGTTGCGCGCCATCAGCAGCATCACCGACGCAATCGAGCCCGGCCCGGCGATCATCGGCATCGCCATCGGGAATACCGAAACGTCCTCCGATTCCTCCGCCGTCACCTTGGCGGCACGATCTTCTCGCCGCTGAGTGCGTTTTTCGAACACCATTTCGAGCGCGATGAGAAACAGCATCACACCGCCGGCGATGCGGAAACTCGCCAGCTCGATACCAAGCCCATGGAGCAGCTTTTCTCCGAACAGCGCGAAGACGGTGAGGATAAGCGTCGATACGCCGACGGCGCGGATCGCCATCGCCCGGCGATGCGCCGCCTCGGCCCCCGAAGTGAGCCCCGCGAAGATCGGCGCGCAACCTGGGGGATCGATCACCACGAAAAAGGTGGCGAAGGCGGAGATGAACAGTTCGATCATCGCAGGCGTGTCAAATGTCGCAGCTCACGCCCTGCCGCCGGCACGCGGAAACCAGCGCGTTGCGCAGCAGGCAGGCGATCGTCATCGGCCCGACGCCGCCCGGCACCGGGGTCATCGCGCCGGCGACCGCCGCGCAGGCCGGATCGATATCGCCGACCAGCCCTGCCTCAGTGCGGTTGATGCCCACGTCGATCAGCGTCGCGCCGGGCTTCACCCAATCGGGCTTGACCATGCCGGCACGCCCCACCGCCGCGACCACGATATCGGCACGGCGCACCACATCCGGCAGGTCGCGGGTGCGTGAATGCGCGACCGTCACGGTGCAGCTTGCACCAATCAGCAATTGCGCCATTGGCTTGCCGACGATGTTCGACCGCCCGATCACCACCGCATCCTTGCCCGAAAGATCGCCCAGTTCGTCCTTGAGCAGCATCAGGCAGCCAAGTGGCGTGCACGGCACGAACCCTTCCAGCCCGGTCGCGAGTCGCCCCGCATTGACCGGATGAAAGCCATCGACATCCTTGTCCGGATCGATCCGTGTGATCACCACACGCTCATCGATATGCGAAGGCAACGGAAGCTGGACGAGGATACCATCAACGGCCGGGTCGGCGTTGAGCCGCTCGACCAGCGCGACCAGCTCCGCCTCGCTTGCGGTATCCGGCAGGCGATGTTCGAAGCTCTCCATGCCAGCCGCGAGCGTCGCTTTGCCCTTTGAGCGAACATAGACCGACGAGGCAGGATCGTCGCCGACCAGTACAACCGCCAGCCCCGGCTTGCGGCCGCCTTCCGCCAGCAGCTTCGCCGCGCCTTGCGCCACGCGGGCGCGCAACCCGGCAGCGAATGCTTTTCCATCGATCGTCTTTGCAGTCATGGGGCGTCGCCATAAAGCGCGCGGGCGCGTTCGGCCAGCGCCTGTGCATCTCCCGTGATCGCCAACCGCTTAAGTCTGGCACTTTCGCCGGCAACAATCGCCACATCGCGCTTCGGCACACCGAATACTTTGGCGATGAGCGCGATCAGCGCCGCATTGGCGGCGCCATCCACAGGCGGGGCAGAAATCCGCGCGGCGAAATGTTCCGGTGTTCCCGCCGTCAGCGTATCACGGCCACCGCGCGGGGTGACACGGACGGCAAGAACGAGGCCCTCGGTTGTTTCCTTCCAGGCGCTCAGAGGCTGCCGATCATAACGCTGGCGGCGACATTATTCAGGACGATGCGAAGGATCGCGATACCGATCAGCACGACCGCGGGCGCCAGATCGAGGCCGCCAAGATTGGGCATGATGCGTCGGATCGGGCGATAGAGCGGCTCGGTCAGCCGATCGAAGCCATAGGCCATGCTCCGCACGAAGTTCGACTGCATGTTGACCACATTGAACGTGATCAGCAGCGAGAGAACGAACTGGATAACGATGATCCACCACGCGACGTTCAACAACACCTGCAGGATCTGAATGATGGTGAGCGTCAGCACGCGGCCCTCTTTTTCAATGTAGCTCTGGCCAATCGCCTAGCCCAAGCAACCGCCCCGCGACAATGCCTCAGACCGATTCCGCTTGATGACGGCCGCGCGCAAAAAGAAAGCCGCCGGCACTGGGCCGACGGCTTCTCTGGACCAAAAAGGGTAACGTACGTGTCAGGCGTAGGCGACACTCGTGCGGCGGCGACGCATCGCCCCGCCAATCGCGCCAAAGCCAAGGATCATCAGCGCCCAGGTCGCCGGTTCAGGCACCGCGCGGGCGAGATTGTCGAATTCGAACGAATTCTGCTCCGACGAGAAGGTTGCGCCGTTGATCAACGGGCCGCCATTAGCATTGTACGTAACGACGCCATTGCTGCCGTTCGCGGACTGATTACCACTTGGGAACACCAGATCGTTGATGATCTGGCCGCCAACATAGGTAATCGAGCTGCCGCCCACGAAATGCAGCGTCAGCGAATTGTACGTGTCGAGCGAACCCAGCACGAAAGAGAAGAGAGAGGTCGGCGCGAAACTGGTCGTCCAGGTGCCTCCCCCGAGCACGGAACCGAAGTTGCCGGTGCTGCCATCGGCCGGGCGCGCGCCATTCGAGCTGCTTGTGTCATAAGCAAAGGCATTGGTGCCGCCGGGTAAGGCCGCCCCAGGCGCGAAGCTGTCAAAGTTTTGAAATACGACGGTTCCCGCTGCGGTCGTCCCCGAGCCGCCAGCGAAAGAGACTGTAGGCGCCGCCATGGCGCTTACCGAGCTAACCGCAAGCGCAGCTGCCCCAAAAATCGCGATACTCTTCATAACCTGCTCCCATTGCCATGTGCGACGAGCGCCGGGACCCTCGATTTTTTATTCGACTCGGCTAGGTTCTGAGTACGCCATTTTCCCGATTCTAAATAGTACGTTAACGACACCAGTGCCAAATTGAGACAGAGGCACCGTCGCTAGCGTCGAATCAACGTGCCCGCTCCGCGCCGGGTGAAAATCTCCAAAAGCATGCCATGCGGCACCCGGCCGTCGAGCACGACCGCTGCGTCCACCCCGGCCTCGACCGCGGCGACGCAGGTTTCGAGCTTCGGGATCATTCCTCCCGAGATCGTACCATCGGCACGCAGCCGCGCGATATCCGCCGGGGTGAGATCGGTCATCAGCGCGCCCTGCTTATCCAGCACCCCCGCGACATCAGTCAGCAGGAAGAAACGCGACGCACCGAGCGACGCGGCGATCGCGCCCGCCATCGTATCGGCATTGATATTATAGGTGTGGCCGTCGGCGCCGGCCGCGACCGGCGCAATCACCGGGATGATCCCGTCGCGCACCAGCGAATCGATCAGTCGCCGATCGACCGCTACCGGCTCGCCGACGAAGCCCAGATCGACATTGCGCTCGATCCCCTGCAACGGATCCGGCTTATTGCGGCCAACCTTTTCGGCCTGCACCAGCCCTGCGTCCTTGCCGGAAATACCCACCGCACGACCGCCCGCGCGGGTGATCCAGCTCACGATTTCTTTGTTGATCGATCCGGCCAGCACCATTTCGGCGACTTGCGCCGTTTCCGCATCGGTGACGCGCAGGCCATCGACGAAGCGTGATTCGACCCCCAGCCGCTTCAGCATGGCGCCGATCTGCGGGCCGCCGCCATGGACGACGACCGGGTTGATCCCAACCGCCTTGAGCAGCACGACATCCTCGGCGAAATCGCGCTGCGCCTCGGGATCGCCCATCGCATGGCCGCCATATTTCACCACGAAGGTCTGGCCGGCATAACGTTGCAGATAGGGCAGCGCCTCTACGAGCGTTTCAGCCTTGGCGAGCAGATCGGGCGCGGGAGAATGATCGTTCATGCGCGCGCGCTTACCCTGCGTCGCGCCGGTGCGAAAGTGGCTGCGCGCCGCCGCGCGTTACGCGGCGCGGTCCAGCCGCCGCCCCAACGCCACGAACAGATAGATCAGCGGCGGCACGAGGATCAGCGACAGAATTACCTTGGTCAGCATCTGCCCGAGCAAAAGCTCGCGGATCGGGAAGACGCCCCAGAAGGCGATCGTGACGAACAGCAAGGTGTCGACGATCTGGCTCAAAACGCTGGCGACCCCCGCGCGCAGCCATAGCAGGCTGCCGCCTTCCCGCCCCTTCAGCCAGGCGAAGATCGTGACGTTCAGCGTCTGCGAGGTGCCATAAGCGACGATCCCGCCCGCCCAGATGCGCGGTGTACCCGTCATCATCAGCTCGAACGCCGAAAGCCGCGCCGGGTCCATCGCCGGCGATGCGGGCACCGCGAGTACGACCAGCGTGAGCAACAGCGATACGATCAGCGGCACAAAGCCGATTCGTACCAGCCGGGTGGCGATTTTCGGCCCGTGCAGTTCCGCCACCGCGCTGGAGGTGACGACCAGCAGCAGGAACGCGAATATCCCCGCCTCTACCGCCAACGGCCCGACCGCCACTTGCTTGTTGCCGAGCACGCCCGCGATGCAGACCATGCCGCCATAGAAGATCGAAAAGGCGAAAAGCGAGGGCGCGTGGCCGCGAGTGGTGTCCATCGCGCCTTGCTAGCAGAGCGAGTGGCTCCGGCGGAAGAGGATCGACAGACCTCGTGTCCGATCGAGCGATGGGCCTTCCGCCTTGTTGCGCACGCGATACGGAATTCTTCGTGCGAACGACACGGAGAAGGGTGGGGCACGTCGCCATATGTCGTCGGCCTCGGAACCCCTGATCCGATCCATAGGTCGAGGCGTCAAACACGGGCGTTTGGGGCCGGCGCGTTGAGCTGTTTGCGCCAGACGCGAATATTCGCGGCCTGCTCGACTGGGTTTCGCTCGCGGGTGCGCTACCGATACGGCGGGAATTGCCCGATAGCGTGCAGGTGCGGCGTGAAATCGAACGCATTATCACCGAGGGCACGACAGCGGCGGCGCTGACCCATGAAACCGGGCGATTCGTGGAACCGTTTCGCGATCCGGCCGCCCTCGCACCGACCGGGTGCGTCTAGGGGCTGATGGCGGTCGAGTGATTCGAGATCGATGGCCGGGAGGTAGCGGGATAGGCCCCGACTATAATCTCAGCGTCATGAAGCGATTGTGCGCGCTCGCCGGATAGCCCGCGAACGGCGCGCAATCGGCGAAACCCGCCCGCTCGTACATCCGGTTCGCCGCGTCGAACATCGGCGCGGTGCCGGTTTCGAGGCTCACGCGCGCGAAACCGCGCTCCCGCGCCAGCGCGATAAGGTGCGCGAGGATCGCGCTTGCCACCCCGCGCCGCAGATGATCCGGCGCGGTGCGCATCGACTTGATCTCGGCATGGCCCGAATCGAGCCGACGCAAAGCGCCGATGCCGAGCAACGCCTCCCCTTCCCACATCGCCCAAAAACTGATGTCGGGGCGGTCGAGCGCGGGCGCGGCCAGCGCATGGGCATTGTCCGCCGGGGTGGAGCCGCGCGCTTCGGCGAGATGATGTTCGATCAGCGCACAAACGCGCGAATCGCCCAAGCCGCCCTCGCGCAGCTCCATCGCGTCAGATCTCGTCGATCATGCCGGCCAACGTCTCCAGACACGAGACGGCGAGGCGGCGCGATCGCTCAGGGCTCCAGCCGAATTCAGCATCCGCATTTGGCGCATGATCCTTGAACGGCATCTCCAGCGTCACCGATACCGCGCCGAATCGCTCGGCGAGCTGGTTGGTCGACATGGAGAGGTTGGCCTTGCCCGGCGCGGATTTCTCATAGCCCTTCTCGGTCTGAAAATCGGGGGTCGCGGCGGCGAGCTGGCGGCCAAATTCGTAGAATTTCTCGCCTTGCGCATCGGTCCATGACGGGATGCCCTCGAACCCGGCGATGAAATTGGCGGCGATCGCCTCATCGCCATGGACGTCGATCGCGAAATCGACCCCGGTTTCGTCCATCGCATTGCGAACGCAAAGCACTTCCGGGCTGCGCTCCGCCGTGGGAGTATGCCATTCGCGGTTGAGGTTCACGCCGACGGCATTGGTGCGCAGATGGCCGCGCCGCGTGCCATCCGGATTCATATTCGGCACGACATGCACGGTGGCCTTCGCCAGCAGATCGCGCGCGGCATCGCTGGTCAGCCAGTCGAGCGCGCCATCCATCCACCATTCGGCCATGGATTCGCCGGGATGCTGGCGCGCATAGAGCCAGACCTGCTTTGCACCATTGCCAAGCGTGAAGCTGTCGATCGGCTGACCATCCAGGCTGAGGCCCAGTTCGCGATGCGCGACACCGGGTCGCTGCGCGATGCGCGCGATCAGATCGGCGTGCATCTCCATCGTGAACGGTGCGAAATAGGCGAACCACGCGACCTGCGCATCGCCGCTCCAGTCAAATTCCAGCACGCCGCTTTCGTAGCGTGTCGGGATCATCCGCCAGTCCGCGCGATCGACCGAGGCGCGCGCCTGATAGCCCGGCCAGCCGAACGGATAGGCCGAATCGGCCGCGTTCAGGATGCGAAACGTCACCCGCCTGCCGCTGCCTAGCCCGGCGACGCGGAAATAGAACCATTGGTAGAAATCGGACTGGTGATCGTTGACGATCTCCAGATCGACTCGGTCGCCGTCCTGTTTGACGACACGGATGTTGCCGCCGTCGAAGGCGGAATTGATCGTAAGGGTCATTTCACCTCGATAGTGCGCCCGCTCTCGCCGGGGAACCCTGTGAACAGGGCGCGGGAGAGCCGGCCGGCGATCGCCTGCGTATCGACATTGGGCGCGCTGGTGTCGGTCAGCGACTGCGCCTGCCCTTCCCACACCGCGTCCGCGCCGTGGCGGATGCGGACGGACAATTCGGTCACCACGCCAACCCGATCGCGCTGACCGCCAACCGGGAAGCTAACCCCACCGCCCAGCCCCACGCCGCCGCTGCGGCCACCGCTGAACGATCCGCCGCCGATACCGATGGTGAGCGGCGAACGCTTGGGCGGGAGCGGGCGTTCGGCGCGGCTGAACGCGACCGTGGCGAGATATTCGCCCGGCGTTCCCGGCGGCGGGCTGGTGAACCCGGCGCGCAGCAGTTCCGCCTCCACCGCGGCGGCATAGGTCTTATATTCGATGCTCGCCACGGAACCGCCCGGCAGCGGCTCCACCGTGATCGTGCCGCGCGATGCCATGGCATCGAAATGATAGCGCGAAACCTGCACCGGGAACGAGCTTGGCGCAGTCGCGCAGCCCGAAAGACCGGCCGCTCCCAGCCCGATGACGATCGCGACGACGAAACTGCGCATGACCCGAATCCTTGTTCTTGCGATAGCGTAACGCAGGGGCTTCGTCGCGCGCTCCGGCTTGACTTGCAAGGCCCCTGGCACTAGGCGGCCACCCTTTCACCAGAACCCCGTATTCAAGAAGCGAATCCACCATGAAGATCCGCAATAGCCTGAAGTCGCTCAAGGACCGGCATCGCGATAACCGCGTGATCCGTCGTCGCGGCCGCACGTACGTCATCAACAAGACGAATCGCCGTTTCAAGGCGCGCCAGGGCTAATCAAGCCCTGATCGCCTGGAGGTGAAGGCTGTGACGCCCAATCCTCGCAACGTCATTTTCGACGTTGGGCACGTCCTGTACGATTGGGATCCCCGGATCCTTTATCAGCGCCTCATCACCGATGATGAGGCGCTAGACGTGTTCCTGCGCGATGTTTGCACGCGCGAATGGCATTTTCAGCACGATCAGGGCCGCGATTTCGCCGACACATCGGCGGAACTCAGCAAGCAATTCCCTGAGCATGCCGAGTTGATCGCCGTCTGGGGCCCGCGCTTTTCCGAACAGATTCCGGGGCCGATGCCGGGAATGCCCGCATTGGTCCACGATCTCGATTCGGCGGGCGTGCCGCTCTTCGCGATCACGAATTTCAGTCACGAATTCTTCCCGCCCTTCCGCGATCGCGAGCGCACATTGTTCGATCGTTTCCGCGATATCGTCGTCTCGGGCGAGGAACGGCTGATGAAGCCGGATGCGGCGATCTATCGCCTTTCGCTCGATCGATTCGGCATCGACGCGGCGGACGCGGTATTTGTCGATGATCGACAGGCCAATGTCGATGGCGCGGCAGCCGTCGGGATGCATGCGCTGCTGTTCACCGATGCAGAGCAGCTACGGGCCGATCTCAGGGAACTGGGCTTCACGCTCTAACGGGTCGGCGCGCGCCGCTCGAATAAACTTGCGCGGACCCGAAAGAGCGCCTAGCTCGACCTTACCGGGAGTGATGATATAGTATCACTTGGAGATGTCATGCGACGCATGTTGCTGGCCGGTACCGCGTTCCTCGCTCTTTCCTCTTCGCTCATCTCCGTCCCCGCGCAGGCTGAAGGTAATCCACCCGATAGCGCGCCCCAATCGGCCGATGCCGCACCCAAGGATATCGTCGTCACCGCGCGAAAGCTCGACGAGGCGCGCGCGCATATCCAGCCGAGCCTCGGCGCCACCAGCTATGGCGTCGACAGTGCGGCGATCAAGGATCTGCCGGGCGGCGACAATCAGCAGTTCAATCAGATTCTGCTGCAACTACCGGGCGTCGTGCAGGACGGATTCGGCCAGTTCCACGTCCGCGACGATCACAATGGCCTGCAATATCGCATCAACGGCACCGTGCTGCCGGAGGGGCTGGCGGTGTTCGGCCAGACGTTGTCGCCGCGCCTCGTCAATAAGGTCGATCTGCTGACCGGCGCGCTGCCCGCGCAATATGGCCTACGCAGCGCGGGGATCATCGACATCACCACCAAAAGCGGGATGTTCGAAAACGGCGGCACCATGTCGCTCTACGGTGGCAGCCGCGACACGATCGAGCCGAGCTTCACTTATGGCGGATCGAGCGGGCAGACGAATTATTTCGTCTCCGGGGACTATCGCCACGACGCGATGGGGATCGAAAACGTCAACGGCCGCACCAATGCGATTCACGACGATACGGATCAATATCAGGCATTCGCCTATGTCGATCACATCATCGACGAGAATAACCGCGTCTCGTTCGTCGGCGGTTATTCGAACCAATGGTTCCAGATTCCCAATCCGGTTGGGCTGCAGCCGGACGGCACATGGAAGGTCAACGGCCAGTCCGCTTTCCCCAGTGAACAACTGAACGAAACGCAGCTTGAGCGCACCGGCTTCGGCCAGTTGAGCTGGCTGCATGATGAGGAACCGCTGACGGTCCAGACGTCGCTGTTCGCGCGCTATTCCTCACTCGCCTATCGCCCGGACGTGTTGGGCGAATTGCTGTTCAACGGGCAGGCGCAAGCGGCGCTGAAACAGGATCTGGCGATCGGCGGGCAGCTTGACGCGGTCTATCACCTCGGCAGCGCGCATACCGTGCGCGGCGGGCTGCTGCTGATCCACGATCACAGCACCAGCGACACGACGACGCATGTCTTTCCGGTCGATACCGATGGCGCGCAATCCGGCGAACCGATCATCATCGCCGACAACACCGCCAGCAACGCAACCACGTTCAGCGCCTATCTTCAGGACGAGTGGAAGCTGGGGCCGACGCTGACGCTCAATTATGGTGCGCGCTACGATCGTTTCGCCGCCTATCGCACCGAGGATCAGCTGAGCCCGCGCATCAATCTGGTGTGGCAGCCGGATTCTACGCTCACCGCGCACATCGGCTACGCGCGCTATTTCGTGCCCCCGCCGTTCGAGCTGGTCGGCGCGACCAGCATCGGCAAGTTCGCCGGCACCAGCGCCGCCCCGATCGTGACGCAGGACACTACGCCTTATTCCGAGCGCCAGCATTATTTCGATATCGGGTTTCAGGCGAAGCCGAGCAGTTCATTCACCTATGGCGTCGATGCCTATTATCGCATCTCGAAAAACCTGATCGACGAGGGCCAGTTCGGTGCGCCGATCATCCTCACCCCATTCAATTACGCGCAGGGGCGGATCGGCGGGGTCGAAGCGAACATGGCCTATTCGCACGGCGGCTGGAACGCCTATGCCAATTTCGCGGTGGCACGCGCCAAGGGGCGCGATATCGTTTCCAGCCAGTTCGCATTCGATCCGGATGAGCTGGCCTATATCGCCAACCACTACATCTTCCTCGATCACGACCAGACCTTCACGGGCTCGGCCGGGCTGACCTATAATTTCAAGCACGGCCCGCTGGCGCAAACGGCGATCGGCACGTCGATGATCTATGGATCGGGGCTGCGCACCAGCCTTGAACTGGCCGATGGCAGCATCGTGCCGAACGGCGCGCATCTCAAGCCTTATGCCCAGTTCAATCTGACCGCGAGCCATCACCTCGCCGGGCCAAACATCGATGTGCGGATCGACGTGATCAACCTGTTCGATCACGTTTACGAGATTCGCGACGGCAATGGCGTCGGCGTCGGCGCGCCGCAATATGGCCCGCGCCGCGGCATCTTTGTCGGCGTGACCAAGACGTTTGGGGGATAGCGACAAGCCAGCCCCCGGCGGCGGGCCGGGGGCTGAACGAACCTTTTACTCGCTGCGCTCGCCGTAGTTCTTCAGCTCGTCGCCGATGATGCGCACGACATGGAGCACGTTGGTGGAACCCGGCGTGCGAAACGGCACGCCCGCCATCACCACCACGCTGTCGCCCGCCGACGCGATATGGTGGCGGACCGCCATCCGCTTCGACTTGGCGACCATTTCCTCGAACGATTCGACATCGCGCGTGTGCGCGGCATGAACCCCCCACAACAGCCCCAGCCGCCGCGCCGTCTCCATCTTCGGCGTCAGCACCAGCAGCGGCACCGACGGACGCTCCCGCGCGACGCGGCGGGCCGTGGAGCCTGAGGTGGTGAAGCAGATGATCGCCTTCGCCGAAACGGTGCGCGCGATATTCTTGGCCGCCTCAGCCAGCGCGTCGGCCGTGGTGGGATCGGGGCGCATCACGGTGAAATGCACGCGATCGCCGTGCATCGGATCGCGCTCTACCGCCTCGCCGATCGCGTTCATCATCGCCACCGCCTCGATCGGATAATCGCCCGCCGCGCTTTCCGCCGAGAGCATGATCGCATCCGCGCCATCATAGATTGCGGTGGCGACATCGGACACTTCGGCGCGGGTCGGCGATGGCGACTTGATCATCGATTCGAGCATCTGCGTCGCCACCACCACCGGGCGGCCCATCCGGCGCGATACCTCGACGATGCGTTTTTGCAGCGGCGGCACCGATTGCGGCGGCAACTCGACGCCGAGATCCCCGCGCGCGACCATCACGCCGTCACACATCTCGACGATCTCCTCCAGCCGATCGATCGCCGCCGGCTTCTCGATCTTGGCCAGCAACGCCGCCTTACCGCCGATCAGCCGGCGCGCCTCGGCCAGATCCTCCGGCCGCTGGACGAAGGAAAGCGCGATCCAGTCCACCCCCTGCTCGCAGGCGAAGGCGAGGTCGCTGCGATCCTTCGCAGTCAGCGCCGCCATTGGCACCACCACATCGGGGACGTTCAGCCCTTTGCTGTCGCTCAACGCTCCGCCGACCTCGACCACGGTGACGATGCGATCGGCATCATTTTCCACCACGCGCAGCACGAGCTTGCCGTCGTCAAGCAGCAGGCGCGCGCCCGGTTTGATCGCCGCGAATATCTCGGCATGCGGCAGCTTGACGCGCGTGATGTCGCCCGGCGCATCATCGCGATCGAGCACGAAGGTCGCGCCGGTTTCGAGCATCACCCGCGCCCCGGCGAAACGCCCCACCCGCAGCTTCGGCCCCTGAAGATCGGCGAGGATCGTCGTCGGCCGGCCGTATTTCTTCTCCAGCCCGCGAATCGCGGCAATCACCGGGATTTTCGATTCCTGATCGCCGTGGCTCATGTTGATGCGGAAAGCGTCGGCACCCGCCTCGAACAGGGCGGCGATCATCGCCGGCGTGTTGCTTGCCGGCCCCAGCGTCGCGAGCACGCGTACCTTACGGCTGCGGGGGCTGATCGCTCTGGTCATGATGGTCCTCGTACTGATTAGCGAGCCGCCTTAGAGACAATCGATGACCGATCAAACCGGGAGAGCGATCATGGACCCGATCGACGCGATCGACGACGCAACCGCCGCCGCCGCATTCCGCCGGCTGGTGCACCATCTGCGCCATCGCAAAGACGCACAGAATATCGATCTGATGGGGCTGGCGGGATTTTGCCGCAACTGCCTTTCGGATTGGATCGGCGAGGCCGGCGGCATCGAACGCGAGCAGGCGCGCACCGCGATTTACGGCATGCCCTATGCCGAATGGAAGGCGCGCCATCAGCAGGAAGCGACCCCCGAGCAATTGCGCCGGATGGCGGAAAGCCTCGCGAAGAACGCGCCTTGATGAAGCGAATATGAATTGACCGCTTGTCGGGCGGTCGATCCCTACTCTACCTCGATCCTTCGGGCACGAAGGGGCGCATCAGGCGCGCCGCCCGACCGGGAGTATTGAGAGGGATGTTGAGGAAGCTGCTGATCGCGCTGGCGGTCACCACCGCCGCGCCGGCCATCGCGCAGACCGCCGCGCCGGCGAAGGTCACCTATATCCATGCGGGCGCGTTGCTCGATCAGCCGGGGCAGGCGCCGCGCGGCAAGAGCACCATCATCGTGCGCGACGGCAAGGTGGCGGAAGTCCGCGATGGCTTCCTGGTGCCGCCGGCCACCGCCGAGCTTATCGAGTTGCAGGACAAGTTCGTTCTGCCGGGGCTGGTCGATATGCACGTCCACCTTTGGGGCATCGGCGGCGATCCGGTGCGCGCGCGCCTCATGGGGATGACGCAGGACGACGGCGACAACATGATCGTGGCGCAGCTTAACGCGCGCAAAACGCTGAAAGCCGGCTTCACCACCGTGCGCGATCTCGGCGGCAACCCGCGCGGCGTCCGCGCGCTGCGCGACGCGATCGAGCGTGGCGATGTCGAAGGCCCGTCGATCGTCAACGCCGGCCAGATGATCTCGATCACCGGCGGTCACGGCGACGGCACCAACGGGCTTGCCGAGGAATGGTCCGACGCGGTGCACCAGCATCAGATCAACACCTGCGACGGCCCGGACGATTGCCGCCGCGCGGTGCGCGCGCAGATCGGGCTTGGCGCACAGGTCATCAAGTTCGCCGCGACTGGCGGCGTGCTCTCGAACGTCGCGGGCGGCCTTGGCCGGGCGATGACGCCGGAGGAGATGCGCGCGCTGATCGACGCTGCGCACAGCTTCGGACGCAAGGTCGCCGCGCACAGCCACGCGGCCGAAGGCACCAAGGCGGCGATCGAGGCCGGCGTCGACACGATCGATCACGGCACTTTCCTCGACGATGAGGCGATCCGGTTGTTCAAGGCCAAGGGTACCTATCTGGTGCCGACGATGATCGCGCCGATGACCGCTCTGGCCCAGGCTCGCGCAGGCGCGCTCCCGGCGAACACCATCCCGAAGGCGGAAGCCGCCGCCGCCGCCGCGGTGGCGAGCCATCGCAAGGCAATCGCCGCGGGCGTGAAGATCGCATTCGGCACCGATACCGGCGTGTCGAAGCACGGTGACAATGCGAAGGAATTCGCACTGATGGTGAACGCCGGCATGACGCCGGCCGCCGCGATTCGCGCCGCGACCGTTTCCGCCGCAGACGCGCTGGGCCGTGACGACATCGGCTCGATCACCCCGGGCAAGCGCGCCGACATCATCGCGGTCAGCGGTTCGCCGCTGGAGGACGTGACCCGGCTGGAGAACGTCGCGTTCGTGATGCATCAAGGCGTGGTCGCGAGCGGCGCGCAGTAACGCGCCGATCCGTTCCTGATTGAATGGCCGCCGCCCGGTGCGGCCCGCTGGTCAGCCGGCGGGTCGCGCCGGGCGCGGCTTTTTCGCACTTGTCGATTCTCACGCGGCCCCGGCGTTGTCCTCAGCGATTTTGCCCCTTATCGCGGGGCGATTTTCCGACTGGAGTGATTCATGACCGACAATGTTTCCGCCGAACAGCTGCGCCAGTTCATCGAGCGCATCGAGCGGCTGGAGGAAGAGAAGAAGGCGTTCGCCGACGATATCCGGGACGTCTATGCCGAAGCCAAGTCGACCGGCTTCGACGGAAAAACGATGCGCGCGATCGTCCGCTTGCGTAAGATGGAAAAGCATCACCGCGACGAAGCGGATGCGCTGCTGGAGCTCTATCGTCAGGCGCTGGGCATGATCTGACCCGGCCGGACGAAGGGAAGGAGAGAAAGATGCATATCTACGGTTCGCTTGCTTCTCCCTTCGTCCAGCGCGTGCTGATGGCGGCACGCGCCAAGGGGCATGAAATCGCGGTCGTGTCGCCACCGGGCGCCGGCATGCAATCCAGCGAATTCCGCGCGATCAGCCCGATGGGGCGTGTTCCCGTGCTGGAACTGGATAGCGGCGAGCATCTGTGCGAATCGGCCGCGCTAATCGGCTATCTCGACGACACGCTCGATGGCCCGGCACTGCTGCCGGCCGATCCGCTCGCCCGTGCGCGGGTTCGCGAGTTGGAAGCACTGGCGATCGGCGAGATCGCCGTCGGGCTCCGCCCGATCATGGCACATGTCGTATTCCATCGTAGCGATGCGCCGGAGGTGGTCGCCGCCGCCCATGCCACGATCGCGCTCGGGCTGGATGCGCTCGATCGGCTGATCCCGGATGGTCCCGCCGTCGCGCCGACGCTGGCCGATTGTGCGCTGGTGCCGGTGCTCGGGCTGGCACGCCTGATCGATCCCGTCGCGAACACCTGGCCAGCGATCACCCGGCGCGAGCGCGTCGCGAATTATTTCGCGCGGGCACTGCTGCATCCAATCGCGCGGCGATCGATCGACGAGATGGAAGCCGGTTTTGCCGCGATTCGCGCGCGCGCCGCGGGCTGAGCGCTAAGCCGGGCTCACCAGCAGCTTGTCGATGCGCCGCCCGTCGAGATCGACCACCTCGAACCGCCAGCCCTGCTCGACGAAACTCTCACCTTCGGCCGGGAGGCGGCGCAGCACCGCGAGCGCCAGACCGGCGGCGGTAGCGTAATCGCGATCCTCGGGCAGATCGATGCCAAGCCGCTCGGCCAGCAGATCCGCTGCCATCGTACCGGCGACGAGCAACGATCCGTCATCGCGTTCGACGACAGAGGGGCCATCCTCCTCATCCGCGTCCGACGCAAACTCCCCCGCAATCGCCGCGAGCAGATTGGCCGGTGTGACGATACCCTCGAAATGCCCGTATTCGTCGTGGATCAGCGCCATCGGCACCTCCGCCCGGCGCAAGGCGTCCAGCGCATCCATCGCGTCGATCTGATCGATCACCACCGGCGCCTTGCGCACCAGCTTGGCGAGATCCAGCGTTTCTCCCCGGAACAACGCGGCGGCGATGTCGCGCGATTGCACCACGCCGATCACCGCGTCGATCGATCCTTCGGCCACCGGCAGGCGGCTGTGCGAATTGGCGAGCAGACGCGCGCGAATACCGGCATCGTCCAACCCCACATCGAGCCAGTCGACCTCCGTACGCGGCGTCATCACCTCGCGCACCGGGCGATCCGCCAGGCGCACCACGCCCGAGATTATCGAGCGCTCATGCTCCTCGATCACGCCGGATTTTGATGCCTCCGCCACGATCAGGTGCAATTCCTCCGCCGTCACCTGATCCTCGCTCTCGCGATTGAGGCGCAGCAGCCGGAAAACGAGCGCGCTGGTCGAATCGAGCAGCCACACGATCGGCTTGGCTCCCACCGCGAGCCACATCATCGGTACCGCGACGACCGCCGCGATCGGCTCCGGCGAGCGCAGCGCGATCTGTTTCGGCACCAGCTCGCCGATGATCAGCGACGCGAAGGTCGTGAGGCCGATCACCAGCGCGAAGCCGGCACTTTCCGCCACGTGATGGCTCAGCCCCAGCGCTTCGAGCCGGGCGGCGGTGGGGTGGCCGAGACTCGCGCCGGAATAAGCGCCAGCAAGCACGCCGATCAGCGTGATGCCGATCTGCACGGTGGAAAGGAACTTGCCCGGATCGGCCGCCAGCACGGCCGCGGCGCGCGCGCCAGACTTGCCGGCACGCGCCATCGCCTCCAGCCGCGCCTTGCGCGCGGAGACGATCGCCAGTTCGCTCATCGCGAAAACGCCGTTGAGCGCCACCAGCGCCAGAATGATAAGGACGTCGATCCAGGGGAACGGCGGTAACATGGTCACCGCATCTCTTGACGACAAATCGCGGCGACGACAACTGCTGTCGTCATTGCCGGTTCATCACGAAGGCGGAACAAGTCGCCGGATGCGCGGGTTCACCCCGCCGATGAGAAGACATAAAGGGAGCAAGATGACTTTTCGTTCGAAGATCGCCACGGGCGCCCTGCTCGCCGCGCTCACCATGACGACCGCCGCCTGCACCACCGATCCGGATACGGGGCAGCAGCGCCTTTCCAAGACCGCGATCGGCGGCATCGGCGGCGCATTGGGCGGCTATCTGCTGGGCGATCTCGTCGGCGGGCGGCATGACCGCACGGAAAAGATCGTTGGCGCGGGCATCGGCGGCGTCGCGGGCGCGGCTATCGGCGCTTATATGGACAAACAGGAGCGCGAACTGCGCCAGCGCACCGCCGGCACCGATGTGCAGGTGATCCGTCAGGGCGACGATCTGCTGCTCAACATCCCGTCGGGCGTGAACTTCGCGCATGACAGCGCGGCGGTGGAGCCGCGGTTTCAGCGGACGCTGGATCAGGTGGCCAGTGTGCTTTCAGATCGCCAGAACGATCGCACCTATGTTGACGTTTACGGTCACACTGACTCCACCGGCAGTGCCACATACAACCAGGGCCTGTCGGAGCGGCGTGCCGCTGCGGTGGCGCTCTATCTCGAATCGCGTGGCGTAGCGGCGGCGCGTGTCGCGACTCGCGGCTTCGGCATGACCCAGCCGATCGCCTCGAACGAAACCGAAGAGGGCAAGGCGCAGAACCGCCGCGTCGAGATCAAGATCGTGCCGATCGCGCAAAGCGATATCGGCTGATGGTGCGCGCCGTCACTTATCGGTGACGGCGGCGTTCCTGACGATCACCTCCGCCAGCCGCTCGACCAGCGGATGCGCGAGCAGCCCCGCATCGGCGGCGAGCAGCCCCAGTTCGCGCGCATGATCGAATTCGGCGAGCGGGCGCATCACCACCCCCTCCCCGCCGAACGATGCCGGCGCGACCGTCACCCCCAGCCCCGCCGCGACCAGCGCATGCGCGCGATCGTCGCTGGTGGTGCGCGCGGGGAAAAAGGGCCGCACGCCGCGCGCGGTGAAATACCGGCTCGTCTCGCCGAGCAGCTCGCAATGCCGGCGCACGATCATCCGCTCGTCGACCAGCTCCTCGGCGGTGATCTCATCGCGCCCGCTCAACGGATGCGAGGCGGAGAGCGCCATCAGATAGCGTTCGCGCAGGATCGACGTCGCCGCGAAACGCGGGTTGCCGCGCATAATGCCGAGCGCCACGTCGATCCGCCCACGCGTCAACCGATCGACCAGTTCGCGTTCGCGCCCCTCGACCAGCTCCACCTCTTCGCCATCGCGCGGCAGCGACGCGACGAAACCGGCGACCCATCGCGTCGGCGCGCTCGCCAGCACCCCGATCCGCAACCGCCCCGCGACCCGCGCCGCGCCCGCCTCGCGCTCCGCCAGCGCGAACTCAGCCTCGATCCGCCGCGCGCGCGCGACGAGCCGCGCGCCGGCCTCCGTCAACTCCACGCGGCGATTGGTGCGGGTGAACAATTGCCGCCCGAGCGACACCTCCAGCTTGGCAATCCCGGCGGAGAGCGTGGGCTGTGACACATTGCATGCGATCGCCGCGCGCGAGAAATTGCCCTGATCGATCACCGCAAGGAAATAGCGCAGCAGATAGCGGTCAATCATAGACGCCATCTATAATATGCCGCGTTGCGTTTCAATTTTCCTCGCGGTCGCCGGGCGGCTAAACAGTTCGCATTCAAGGCGGAGAGAAAACGGTGGACGACCTGCATTCACTCGGCGAGACCGCCGACATGATCCGTGAGACGACGCGGCGCTTCGCCGCCGACCGGATCGCCCCGATCGCCGCCGAGATTGACCGCGACGACAGCTTTCCCCGCCACCTGTGGCCGGAAATGGGCGCGCTGGGCCTGCACGGCGTGACGGTTGAGGAAGAATATGGCGGGCTGGCGCTCGGCTATCTCGACCATGTCGTCGCCGTCGAGGAAGTGAGCCGCGCCTCCGCGTCGATCGGCCTCAGCTATGGCGCGCATTCCAATCTGTGCGTCAACCAGATCCGCCGCTGGGGCAACCCGGAGCAGAAGGCGAAATATCTGCCCAAGCTGGTATCGGGCGAACATGTCGGCAGCCTCGCCATGTCTGAGGCTTCGGCCGGTTCGGATGTGGTGTCGATGAAGCTGCGCGCCGATCGCGTCGATGGCGGCTGGCGGCTCAATGGCACCAAATTCTGGATCACCAACGCGGCCTATGCCGACACTTTGGTCGTCTATGCGAAGTCCACGCCCGATGCGGGATCGCGCGGCATCACCGCTTTCCTGATCGAAAAGGATTTCGCCGGTTTCTCGATCGGTCAGAAGATCGACAAGATGGGGATGCGCGGCTCGCCCACGGCGGAGCTGGTTTTCGACGATTGCTTCGTGCCGGATGAAAACGTCATGGGTCCGGAGAATGGCGGCGTCGGCGTGCTGATGTCCGGCCTCGATTACGAGCGCGTCGTACTGTCCGGCATCCAGCTCGGCATCATGCAGGCGTGCCTCGACGTCGTGCTGCCCTATGTTCGCGAGCGTCACCAGTTCGGAAAAGCCATCGGCAGCTTCCAGCTGATGCAGGCCAAGGTGGCGGACATGTATGTCGCGCTCAATTCGGCGCGGGCCTATGTCTATGCGGTGGCGAAGGCATGTGACGCCGGGCGCACCACGCGATTCGACGCGGCGGGCGCGATCCTGCTCGCCTCCGAAAGCGCGGTGAAGGTGTCTGGCGAGGCGATCCAGGCGCTCGGCGGCGCCGGCTATACCAAGGACTGGCCGGTCGAACGCTATTGGCGCGACGCCAAGCTGCTCGACATCGGCGCGGGGACGAACGAGATTCGCCGCATGCTGGTCGGCCGCGAACTGGTGGGGGCGGCATGAGCGCCCCCGTCCTCGACACGAAACTGTCGACGGAGAGCGCCGATTTCCGCGCCAACGCAGCGCATAACCGCGCGCTGGCCGAGCAGCTCCGCGCTGACGTGGCAAAGGCGGCGCTGGGCGGCAACGAGAAGAGCCGCGAGCGCCACACGTCGCGCGGCAAACTCCTTCCACGAGAACGCGTCGAGCGGCTGCTCGATCCCGGCTCGCCGTTTCTGGAGATCGGCCAGCTTACCGCCAACGATCTTTACGGCGGCGAGGTGCCGGGCGCGGGGATGATCGCCGGGATCGGCCGCGTCGCCGGCCGTCGAGTGCATGATCGTCTGCAACGATGCGACGGTCAAGGGCGGCACCTATTATCCGCTGACCGTGAAGAAGCATCTGCGCGCGCAGGAGATCGCGCGAGGAAAACCGGCTGCCCTGCATCTATCTCGTCGATTCCGGCGGCGCGAACCTGCCGCATCAGGCCGAGGTCTTTCCCGATCGCGAGCATTTCGGGCGGATCTTCTTCAATCAGGCGAACATGTCTGCGAAGGGCATCCCGCAGATCGCCGTGCGTGATGGGCAGCTGCACCGCCGGGGGCGCCTATGTGCCCGCGATGTCGGACGAGACGGTGATCGTGCGCAAGCAGGGCACGATCTTCCTCGCCGGGCCGCCGCTGGTGAAGGCCGCGACGGGCGAGGAAATCTCCGCCGAGGAGCTTGGCGGGGCGGAGACGCACGGCCGCAAATCCGGCGTCGTCGATCATGTCGCGGAGAATGACGAGCACGCGCTGACGATCGTGCGCGATATCGTCTCCACGCTCCAGCCGCAGGTGCCGGCGAACGTCAACCAGCGCAGCCGCGCCCGCCGAAATTCTCGCCCGAAGAGCTGTACGGTATTGTGCCGCAGGACGTGCGCGCACCCTATGACGTGCATGAGGTGATCGCGCGGCTGGTCGACGGCAGCGAGTTTCACGAGTTCAAAGCGCTCTATGGCTCCAGCCTCGTCTGCGGCTTCGCGCATATCTGGGAATGCCGGTCGCGATCCTCGCCAATAATGGCGTGCTGTTCAGCGAAAGCGCGGTGAAGGGGGCGCATTTCATCGAACTGGCGTGCCAGCGGCGCATCCCTTTGCTGTTCCTCCAGAACATCTCCGGCTTCATGGTCGGGGGCAAATATGAGGCGGAGGGATCGCCAAGCATGGCGCGAAGCTCGTCACCGCCGTCGCTACCGCCACCGTCCCGAAGATCACATTGCTGATCGGCGGCAGCTTCGGCGCGGGCAATTACGGCATGTGCGGCCGGGCCTATTCCCCGCGCTTCCTGTTCACCTGGCCCAACAGCCGGATCAGCGTGATGGGTGGCGAACAGGCGGCGAGCGTGCTCGCCACCGTCCACCGCGATGCCGACAAATGGACGCCGGAGGAAACCGAGGCGTTCAAGGCCCCGATCCGCCAGCGTTACGAGGATGAGGGCAATCCATGGCACGCCACCGCGCGGCTGTGGGACGATGGGATCGTCGATCCGGCGCAGACCCGCGACGTGCTCGGCCTCGCGCTCGCCGCGACGCTCAACGCCCCTATCCCCGATGCCCCGCGCTTCGGCGTGTTCCGGATGTGATTGGAGAAGCCATGATCGCCCCGCTGTTCGCCCTGCTGCTTCAGGTCACCCCCGTCGCCCCGATCGTGAAGGGCACCGCGCTGCCCCCTCCCGGTGAGGAACAGGAGGTGCTCGCCGTCGCCAACAATCTGTTCGAGACGCTGACCGCGCGGGACAAGGCGAAGGCGCTCACCTTCTTCCGCGCCGATGGCGCCGCGCAGGCGGTGGTGGAAAAGGCCGATGGCACGCGCAGCTATCGCCACATGACATGGCAGCAGTTCATCGGCGGCATCCCGGATAGCGGCCCCAAATTCGTCGAGCGGCTCACCAACCCCGCGGTCGAGATCGATGGCGATATCGCGATGATCTGGAGCGATTATGTCGCCACGATCGACGGCAAGGTGAACCATTGCGGCGTCAATCACTTCGATCTCGTGCGCGAGGGCGGCCAATGGAAAATCCTCAACATCACCTGGACCCAACGCACCACGGGATGCCCGGCGGCATGATAAAATCGCTCCTCATCGCCAATCGCGGCGAGATCGCCTGCCGCGTCATCCGCACCGCGCGGCGATGGGCATCCGCACGGTGGCCGTCTATTCCGATGCCGATGCGCAGGCGCTGCATGTCCGGCAAGGCCGACGAGGCGGTGCATATCGGCCCCTCGCCCGCGCGCGAAAGCTATCTGCGTCGGCGACGCATCATCGCCGCCGCAGCGGGACCGGCGCGGAAGCGATCCATCCCGGCTACGGCTTCCTGTCCGAGAACGCCGATTTCGCGCCAGCGTGACTGGACGCCGGGCTCGTCTGCGTCGGCCCGCCGCGCCAGCGATCCGCGCCATGGGCCTGAAGGACGCCGCCAAGCGCTGATGCGAAGCCGGCGTGCCGGTGACGCCCGGCTATCACGGCGACGAGCAGGACGCTCCGTAGCGGCTCGAAGCGAGGCCGCGCGATCGGCTATCCCGTGCTGATCAAGGCGGTGGCCGGCGGCGGCGGCAAGGGCATGCGCCGCGTCGATGCAGCCGACGATTTCGCCGACGCGCTGCTCGCTGCCAGCGCGAGGCCGGCCGCTCTTCGGCGACGACCGCGTGCTGCTCGAGAAATACATTCTCTCGCCGCGCCACATCGAGGTGCAGGTGTTCGGCGACAGCCACGGCAATGTCGTCCATCTGTTCGAGCGCGACTGCTCGCTCCAGCGCCGCCACCAGAAGGTGATCGAGGAAGCGCCTGCCCCCGGCATGGACGAGGCGACCCGCGTCGGCGATCTGGCGGCGCGGCAGGCCGCCCGCGCGGTCGACTATGTCGGCGCCGGCACGATCGAGTTCATCGCCGACGCGCGCGAGGGCCTCGGCGCCGACCGCTTCTGGTTCATGGAGATGAACACGCGGCTTCAGGTCGAGCATCCGGTGACCGAGGAGATCACGGGGTCGATCTCGTCGAATGGCAATTCCGCGTCGCAGCCGGCGAGCCGCTGCCGAAACGGCAGGACGAACTGTCGATCAACGGCTGGGCGATCGAGGCGCGGCTGTATGCGGAAGATCCGGCGAAGGGATTTTTGCCTTCGACCGGGCGGCTGGAGCATCTGGTGTTCGAGCGGCAGATGCCGCCGCTGGCCCTGCTCGACGCGATCGAGGCAGGCGGCTTCACCGGAAATCCGACGGATTGGACGCCACCCGCGCCGCTACGGGTTGAAACCGGCGTCGAGGCCGGCTCCGAAGTATCGCCCTTCTACGATCCGATGATCGCCAAACTGGTCGTTCACGCTGGCGATAGAGAAACGACGCTCGCCCGGCTGGCCGATGTCTGCGCGCAGGTCGAGGTCTGGCCGGTCCGGACCAACGCCGCATTCCTTGCGCGGCTGCTGCGCGAACCGGCATTTATCGCGGGCGACGTAACGACCGGGTTCATCGCCGCGCGCGGCGACGAATTGACGCAGGCTCCGCCGCTTCCCGAAGCGTGGCGGCGACATGCCCTGACGCTCGCGTCCGAAGGGTTGAGCGGGGCGTGGCCGATCGGCAACGCGCTTGCCGGGTTCAGGGCCAATGCCTCCAAACGCGCCACAGCGGCGCTTGTCGTTGACGGTGCGGTGATCGATACGCCGCTGCCGCTCGAAACGTTCGGCGAGATATTCAGCGACGAAAGCTTCTCGAGCGCCTTCATCCGCGACGGCGAGGAATTCATCCTGTTCGCGGAGGGAGCGCCGCACCGCGCCGGGCTCGCGGTTCGGGGCAACGCAAGCGCCACCGCCGCAGATGGCGCGATCCTCTCGCCGATGCCGGGGCGCGTCATCGCGGTGGAGGTCGCGGCCGGCGATACGGTCACCAAGGGCCAGAAGCTCGTCACGCTGGAGGCGATGAAGATGGAGCATTCGCTCGTCGCCCCGTTCGACGGCACGGTAGCCGAGTTGAACGCCACCGATGGCGGTCAGGTCAGCGAGGGCGCGTTGCTGGTGCGGATCGAGCGCGCGGAGGGATGAACGCGGTGCGGATGCGCCCCGCCACACCGGCGGACCTGCCCGCGATCGTCGCGCTGCTCGCCGACGATGTGAACGGGGCAGGGCGCGAGGATGCATCGCCGCCGCTCAATGCCGGCTATCTCGCCGCGTTCGAGGCGATCGCTACCGATCCGAATCAGGAGCTGATCGTCGCGGAGCAGGACGGGCGCATCATCGGCACGCTCCAGCTCAGCTACCTCCCCGGCCTGTCGTTCAAGGGGGCGTGGCGCGGGCAGATCGAGGCGGTGCGGATCGCCAGCGACCTGCGCGGGCGCGGGCTTGGCGGCCAGCTCATCCACTGGGCGGTAGAGCGGTGTCGCACGCGCAACTGCCGCATGGTCCAGCTCACTTCGAAGCTGACGCGCGCGGACGCACACCGATTCTACGAAAAGCGCGGCTGGGAAAAATCCCATGCCGGGTTCAAATTCCATTTCGACGGAGAGCAATGATGGCTGGGCGCTGGTTCGACGAATGGCAAATAGGCGACCGGATCGAACACGAAATCCGCCGCACGGTGACCGAGACGGACAATCTGCTGTTCTCGACCATGACGCATAATCCTCAGCCTTTGCACCTCGACCTGGAGGCGGCGAAGGCGAGCGAATTCGGCCAGATCCTCGTCAACGGCACCTTCACCTTCGCGCTGATGGTGGGGCTGTCGGTGGGCGATACGACGCTTGGCACGCTCGTCGCCAATCTGGGTTACGACAAGCTCGTCATGCCGAAACCCGTGTTCATCGGCGATACGATGCGCGCGACGAGCGAGGTGAGCGGTTTGCGCGAGAGCAAATCGCGGCCCGACGCGGGAATCGTCACCTTCACGCACCAGCTCATCAACCAGCGCGCCGAAGTGGTGTGCCAGTGCGAACGATCCGCGTTGCTCAAGCGCCGCCCGACCTGAGGCGCTTTTGTTGCCCGGTTTAGCGAGGCTGAACCGGGGGCGGTGCCGGCCGGCGCCGCGACACAAACTATCGTCGCGCAGCGAAGAAATCGCGTAGCAGCTCGGCCGCCTCTCGATCACCGATACCGGCGAATATCTCCGGGCGGTGATGGCAGGTGGGCTGGGTGAAGAACCGGCCGCCATGTTCCACCGCGCCGCCCTTGGGATCGGCCGCGCCGTAATAGAGCCGCGCGATACGGGCATGCGCGATCGCGCCGGCGCACATGGCGCACGGCTCCAGCGTAACCCACAGATCGCAATCCTCCAGCCGATCGCGGCCGAGCAACTGCGCGGCGGCGCGAATCGCCAGCATCTCGGCATGCGCGGTGGGATCGTGCAGCCGGCGCGGCGCATTGGCGGCGGTGGCGATCACCACGCCATCGCGAATCACCACCGCACCGACCGGCACCTCGCCCGTCGACGCGGCGGCCGCGGCAGCGTCCAGCGCGGCGCGCATCGGGGGAGGGAGCGGGAACATCCCCCTTCGCCTACCGCCCGGCGCGGGGCGAGGCCAGCCTATTGCGCGGTGCCGTTATCCGCTGGTTTCTGCACCGATACCCTGGGCACATCGATCGTCTTTTTCTGCGTACCCACGTCGATCTTGCCGACATCGGCGCGGAAAGCCGGGGCCTGACCACCCTCCAGATGCGGCAATTGCGCGGTGCGCGTCTGATCCACATTGATGAAGCCGGTCGCGATTCCCGCAAGCGCGACAAGCGCCACGATACCGAGCAGGACGAGGATGGCGCGCATTGACTTGCTCTCCCGTATCAATTCAATGGTGGAACAACGTCTTCCAGCACAAGGAAGTTGCGCGCCATCGGGTTGACGAAATCCCAGGGTCAAGCTAGAGGCGCGCTCTTTCCGGGCAACCGAAATTCAGGATTAGATCATGTCGCGCATCTGCGAACTGACCGGCAAGGGCCGTCAGGTGGGGAACAACGTTTCTCACGCCAACAACAAGACCAAGCGGACGTTCCTGCCGAATCTGCAGAACGTGACGCTGCTGTCCGATACGCTGGAGAAGGGCGTGCGTCTGCGCGTCTCGACCCACGGCCTGCGCTCGGTCGAGCACAATGGCGGCCTCGACAACTGGCTCGTCAAGACCAACGACGAGAAGCTGTCGCTTCGCGCTCGCCGCCTGAAGCGTGACATCGTGAAGAAGCGCGCCGCCGCCGCGGCCTGACGCTTTTTACCGATTTCAGTTGCGAATCGCACGGCCCGTCCTCCCAAGCGGAGGGCGGGCCGTTCGGCGTTGCGCGAGCGACTATCAGCGCAGCCGGAATTTCATCAGGTACGTGCGCCTGAGCAGCATCTGATCATTGTCGGTGGTGAGCCACAGCATCGTCGCGCCATTTTCGCGAGAGATCGCCAGCCCCTCGCAATTTTCGTCGATGATCGGCGCGGCGAGCGTCGCGATCTCGCGGCCTTGCACGATCGCGCCGGCGCGAATCGCCGCGCGTGGCACCACGACCAGCTTCGCCGAAAAACGCAGCCAGCCGAGATGACGGCGGTTGAGCACGACAAGATCGCCTGACGGCAGCACGGCGGCGTCGCTCGGATCATAGCCGGCGGGTGGCCGATAACCGAAGCGGACGATGCGCGTCGCCCGCTCCGCCGGATCGCCGAGAAACAGCAGCGCCGGGCGCAGCGGCCCGCGCGTCCGCTCCGCGATCGCGACAAAAGTGCCGTCGGGAAAACGCGCGAGCGATTCGGCGCCACTATTGGCCCACCATTCCGCCATCTCACGCGGGGCGCGATGCGCCTCCCCGTGTTGGAGCGCGGGATCATAGCGCCAGATCTCGTTGGCGCGCTCGAAACCCACCCATGCCCCGCCGCTCGCCGGATCGATCGCAAGCGATTCGCTGTCGCGATCCTCTTTGGACCAGCCGCGCCCCGGGCCCGCGCCCAACGCGCCCGTCTCGCGCGACACGACGCGTCCGTTCGCGATGCGGAGACGCAACCAATTGCCCGAATCGCCCAGCAAGGTCGCCCGCCCGTTCGCCAGCGCAAGCGCGGAGAATCCGCCGAAGCCGGGCGCCGCGCTGTCGAGCACCACCGCCGCCACCGGCTCAAGCCGCCCGATCCGCGCCGGCCAGCCGCCAGCCGGAACATAACGCCGGATGCGCACGTCCGCGCCGGGCGCCAGGCGCACGACCGGATCGATCCCGGCATATCCCGGCACGACAACCAGCACAGCGACAATGGAGAGCAATAGCGAGCGCACCGCCACCCGATAGCCGCTCCAACCCTGAACGGTCGATAACGAGCGCATTCAGGATCGGTTCGTCACGAATCGGGCAAACCGTCTTTCGTCGAGGCGGAAAGCTTCCGCCATCGACCGGAATTCGGACGGGAGACGAATAATGTTCAAGAAGCTTTCTCTGGCCGCCGTCGCCCTTTCCATCGGCGCGGCCGCCATCGCCCCCAGCGCGGCCGAGGCGCAGCGCTACAACGGCTACGGCAATGGTTATGGCAACGGCTATAACAATCGCGGCCATTACGATCGCGACTATGACGCGCGGCGCTATGACAACCGGCGCTATCACTATCGCGATCGCGGTTGCTCCGATGGCGCGACCGGCACCGTGGTCGGCGCGATCGCCGGCGGGTTGCTCGGCCGCACCGTCGATACACGCGGCGACCGTTTGGGCGGCACGCTGATCGGCGGCGTCGCCGGCGCACTGGCCGGCCGGGCGATCGATAAATCGGGCAATCGCGGTTACTGCCGCTGAGCCGAAACCCCTTTCCCTCGCGTAGCGTATCGAGGGATCCCTCCAGTAGTGTAACGAGGGCGCGGGCCCGCCTCCCCAGTGGAGGCGGGCCCGTTGTCGTAATCGCGCCCGCGCGCTATATGCACGCACATGAACCGCGCACGGCGATCCATGCAGACTAGCACTACCCCCGGTTTCCGGGGGGCCTGACGCGCATCGGCTGACGATCGCTTCAGGCACCTTCCCGGAAACGGGGAGGAGCAAGCGCCCGGCCTTCCCCGTTTCCTGCCGCTTTCCCCCGGGCCTCACGATGTGCATAAGCCCGCCAGAACCGACAGGACACGCCTTTACATGACCGACATGATCTCGATCTCGCTGCCCGATGGCTCGGTCCGCGCGATGCCGCTCGGCACCACGCCGGCGGATGTCGCCGCCGCGATCGGGCCGGGGCTGGCCAAGGCAGCGCTCGCCGCGCGGGTCGATGGCGAGTTGCGCGACCTCAACCGCCCGATCGAGCATGACGCGCAGCTCGCGCTGGTGACCGCGCGCGACGAAGCGGATGCGCTGGAACTGGCGCGCCACGATTATGCACACCTGCTGGCGGAGGCGGTGCAGGAATTGTTCCCCGGCACGCAGATCACCTTCGGCCCCTCCACCGACGACGGCTTCTATTACGATTTCGCGCCCAAGGATCGCCCCTTCACGGAGGAAGACCTGCCCGCGATCGAGGAGCGGATGCGCGCGATCATCGCCGCCGACAAGCCTCTGCGCCGCGAGGTATGGAGCCGCGAGCAGCTCATCAGCCGCTGGAAGCAACAGGGCGAGACGTTCAAGGCCGAATGGGCCGCCGAACTGCCCGGCACCGAGGAGCTGACCGTCTATTGGTCGGGCGACGACTGGCTCGACATGTGCCGTGGGCCGCACCTCGCCTCCACCGGCAAGCTTGATCCGCAGGCGTTCAAGCTGACGCGCGTATCGGGCGCCTATTGGCGCGGCGATCAGAACAACGCGATGCTGAGCCGCGTCTATGGCACCGGCTGGCTCAACAAGAAGCAGCTCGACCAGCATCTGTTCAAGCTGGAGGAGGCGGCCAAGCGCGATCACCGCAAACTGGGGCAGGAGATGGACCTGTTCCACCTGCAGGCCGAAGCGCATGGCAGCGTTTTCTGGCACCCCAAGGGCTATATCATCTGGCGTGAGCTGGAAGCCTATATGCGCCGCGCGATCGACGGCGCGGGCTATCGCGAGGTCAAGACGCCGCAGGTGATGGACGCGCGCCAGTGGGAAGCATCCGGCCATTGGGGCAAATATCGCGAGAATATGTTCGTCATCCCCGACGAGGTGCCGAACACCGAGGATGAAGGCCCGATCGTCTCGGACAAGGCCGAGTGGATGGCGCTGAAGCCGATGAACTGCCCGGCGCACATCCTGATCTTCAAGCAGGGCATCAAGTCTTACCGCGATCTGCCGCTGCGCCTGTATGAGAACGGCTGCTGCCACCGGAACGAGCCGCATGGCGCGCTCCACGGGCTGATGCGCGTGCGCCAGTTCACGCAGGATGACGCGCACATCTTCTGCCGCGAGGATCAGATCGTCGATGAGGTGCAGGCATTCTGCAACCTCGCCGATCGCATCTACAAGGATTTCGGCTTCACCTATTCGATCAAGCTCGCGCTGCGCCCGGACAAACGGTTCGGCACGGACGAGATGTGGGACATGGCCGAAAACGAGCTGCGCGATGCGGTGGCCGCCGCCGGGCTCAACACGCCGGAATATGGCTGGGAAGAACTGCCCGGCGAGGGCGCTTTCTATGCACCGAAGCTGGAATGGCACCTGACCGACGCGATCGGGCGGACGTGGCAGGTCGGTACGATCCAGTCGGATCGTGTGCTGCCGGAGCGGCTCGACGCGAGCTATATCGCCGAAGACGGCCAGCGCCACCGCCCCGTGATGCTGCACCGCGCGATCTTCGGCTCCTATGAGCGGTTCATCGGCATCCTCGTCGAGCATTTCGCGGGCAAGCTGCCGCTGTGGCTTGCCCCGGTGCAGGCGGTGGTGGCGACGATCGTTTCCGATGCGGACGATTATGCCGAGCAGGTCGCCGCGGAACTGCGCAAGGCCGGGCTGAGGGTCGAAACCGATCTGCGCAACGAGAAGATCAACTATAAGGTGCGCGAGCACAGCCTGGCCAAGGTGCCCAACCTGCTGGTCGTCGGCAAGCGCGAGGCGGATGAGGGCACGGTCGCGCTGCGCCCGCTGGGCGAGGGCGCGAAACAGGAGGTGCTGACGCTGTCCGCGCTGATCCAGCGGCTGCGCGACGCGGCGGTTGCGCCCGATCTCGCGTGACGATCATTGCAACCGGAAGGTGTGGCCGTTTCGCATCTTCCGGTTTGCCCCCGGAAGCCCTATATCGCGCGCAGTGAACCAGCAGGAGAAGTACCTATCCGTCCGCCCATGATGCGCCGCCCGATGCAGGCGCCGCCGATGAATGGCCCCCGTTTCAACGAGTGGATTCAAAGCCCCAAGGTCCGTGTGATCGACCATGAGGGTGAGAATCTCGGCGTGATGTACACGCGTGAGGCAATGGAACAGGCCCGCGATCTGGGGCTGGACCTGGTTGAGGTTTCGCCCAACGCTGATCCGCCCGTGGCCAAGTTCCTCGACGTCGGCAAGTATAAGTACGAGGCGCAGAAGAAGGCCAACGCCGCGCGCAAGTCGCAGAAGACGCAGGAGATCAAAGAGATCAAGATGCGTCCGAATATCGACGACCACGATTACGACACCAAGATGAAGAAAGTCGTCGAGTTCCTTGAGGACGGCGACAAGGTCAAGGTGACGATGCGTTTCCGTGGACGCGAATTGAGCCACGGACAGATCGGTATGGCGGTACTTCAGCGCGTCGCCGAAGCCACGGCTGAAATCGCCAAGGTGGAAGCCTATCCGCGCATGGAAGGCCGCCAGATGCTGATGGTGATCGCGCCGAAGTAACGGCGCCGATCCGGCTACCTGCTACTGCTGACCGCTCGCTGCGCGCCGCGCCCGCCCGTAATCACACGGGCGGGCGCGGCGCCGCTGCTGCCGCATCCCGATTCGCGCCCGCGCGAATCAGGCCGCGATTTCGGCCGTCACCCCGGCCGCCGCATCCAGCAATCGCCGCTCGAGCGCCTTTACCCGCGCGCTGGCGTTGATCTTGTCCCCGGTCAGATCGGTCAGGTAGAAAGTATCCACCGCGCGCGCGCCATAAGTGGCGACATGCGCGGAGTGGATCGTCACCTTCGACTGGAACAGCGCATGCGCCAGCTGGCTGAGCAACGCCGGCCGGTCCCGCGCATTGACCTCGATCACGGTGAAGCGGTTCGACGCATGGTTGTCGACCAGCACATTCGCCTCGACCGCAAAGGCATCGGCGCGGACACGCGGCAGCGGCTTCGCTTTCAGTTTGTCGATCAGCCTGCCGCGATTGGCGAGCGCATCCTCGATCGCGGTGCGTAGCCGGTTGAGCTGCCCCGCCTCGTCGAACGGCCGGCCGAGCGGATCCTGCACAAGGAAATTGTCCAGCGCCATGCCATCGCGCGTGGTGTGGATGCGCGCGTCGATGATATTGCCCCCGGCCAGATGGATCGCGCCCGCGATGCGATAGAAAATGCCGGGATGGTCGGCGGCATATACCGTCACCAATGTCGCGCCACGGCCGGGATAGACCTGCGCGTCGATCGTCAGTTGCGCATCGCCCGCCGCGGTGATGAGCCGCGCGTTATGGGCCAGCACGTCCTCCGGCTCCGCGATCCAATATGGCTCGGGCATGTGGCGGACGAAGCGGGCCAGCGTCGCATCGTCCCAATCCAGCGCGCGCGCCAGATTCGCCTGCTTTTCGGCCAATCGCTCGCTGCGGCCTCGCTGCTTATGGCCGAGCCGCAGCACCTCCTCCGCCGCCTCGAACAGGTCGTTGAGCAACTGTCGCTTCCAGCCGTTCCACGTGCCCGGCCCGACCGCGCGGATATCGACCACGGTAAGCGCAAGCAGCATCCGCAGCCGCTCCGGCGATTGCACCGTCGCGGCAAAATCGAGGATGGTCTTGAAGTCCGCAAGGTCGCGCTTGAACGCGGTCGCCGACATCAGCAGGTGATTGCGCACCAGCCAGGCCACATTCTCCGTTTCCGCCGGCGACAAGCCGAAACGCGGGCACAGCCGCTCCGCGACCTCTGCCCCCAGAATCGAGTGATCGCCGCCGCGCCCCTTTGCGATATCGTGCAGCAGCACCGCGACGTAGAGCGCCCGCCGCGAAACGATATGCTTGAAGATCGCGGTCGACAGCGGATGTTCCTCCGCCAGTTCGCCGCGTTCGATCCGGCTCAACAGCCCGATCGCGCGGATCGTATGCTCATCGACCGTGTAATGGTGATACATATCGAACTGCATCTGCGCGACGACGCGCCCGAAATCGGGCACGAAACGGCCGAACACCCCCGCCTCGTTCATCCAGCGCAGCACCAGTTCCGGGTCACGCGGGCTGGCGACCAGATCGAGAAACAGCGCGTTGGCGCGGGGATCATCCCTGATCTCATCGACCAGTTTCGCATCGCGCGTCGCGACGCGCATCGCCATCGGATGGATTTCCAGCCGATGCAGATCGGCGAGCTGAAAAATCTCGATCATCCGAACGGGATCTTCGACGAAAAAATCGTCATGCGGCAGCGCCAGCCGCCCGCGATCGAGCACGAATCCGCCCAGCTTGCGCGGCCGCCGCCGGATCGTCGGCAGGCCGAAGCGCCGCCCGCGCGCGGCGAATTGCTCATCGAGATGCGCGAGGAACACCCCGGTCAGCGTGCCGACCGCCTTCGCCTGCAGGAAGTAATATTGCATGAAGCGTTCGACGCCGGATTTCCCCAGCCGATCGGAAAAACGCATCCGTTCCGCGATCTCGCGCTGCACGTCGAACGTCAGCCGATCCTCGGCGCGGCCGGTGACGAGATGCAAATGGCAGCGCACCGCGCACAGGAAATTGTCCGCGCGATGGAACAGGCGATATTCGGCCGGGGTGAACAGCCCTTTGTCCACGAGATCGGCCGCGCGATCGACATCATAGACATATTTGCCGATCCAGAAGAGGGCGTGGAGATCGCGCATCCCGCCCTTCCCCTCCTTCACATTGGGTTCGACGACATAGCGCGTATCGCCCATCTTCAGGTGGCGCTGATCGCGTTCGGCCAGCTTGTCCGCGACGAACTGGCGTTCCGTATCGCGCTGCACCTCCGCCTTGAAGCGGTGCGCGGCCTCATCCGCCAGCGCCTCGTCCCCCCAGACGTAGCGCGCTTCCAGCAAAGCGGTGCGGATCGTCACATCGCCTCGCGCCTGACGCACCATCTCATCGAGCGATCGGCTGGAATGGCCGAGCTTGAGCCCGAGATCCCACAGCACGTAGAGCATGGATTCGATCACCTGCTCCGCCCATGGCGTCTGCTTCCATGGCGTGAGAAAGGCGATATCGACATCCGAGAAGGGCGCCATCTCGCCCCGGCCATATCCCCCCACCGCGAGCAGCGTGAGCCGTTCCGCCGCTGTCGGGTTGCTCAGCGGATAGAGCCGCTGGGTGACGAGATCGAACAATACGCGCAACAACTGATCGATCAGAAACGCCTGCCCGTTCGCCGCCTCCAGCCCGCGCGACGGACGCTCGGTCAGGCGGCGCGCGATCTCCGCGCGGCCGGTGTCGAGCGCCTGTTTCAGCTCCGCCGTCACGGCGCGGCGCAGCGCCGCCGGATCGGCGATATCGAGCCCGGCGAGACGATCGGAAAGCGCACGGCGATCAACGATCGCGCGGCGGTTGGGCAGGTTATCGAAGCGGCTCGGCATTATCTTGTGGTTACAGGAGAGCGAGCGACTGGTCGATGCAGCGAGGGTGAAGAGGGGACGCCGGCTAGCGCGGATCGACATTCAGTTCTGGCGGACCGCAAATGGCGGCTTTCCGCGCTTCCGGTGCTCACGGGCCGGTAGTCCGCTGCGCTCCGAGTCACGGAAGGCCGCCATTTTCGCTCCACCATCTCGTGAATGGCGATCAGCCGTGGAAAATGCCGGCCGTTTGCGTGTCACCACGGTTTTTTTTGCCGCAAAGGCCGCCACCCCGGATCACGGGGGGAGACTCTGCGTAACTTAGGGTGCGGCGCGGGAGTTAATCCCGCGCCGTCGGTCGGGTCGGCGGGGCCGACCCGCCGGCCGTGCGCCGATGGCGCATCGGTGCCGTCGCTCCGCCGACGCACCTCGGCCCGTCAGTACATATGCTGCCCGCCGTTGATGCTCAGCGTCGATCCCGTCACAAACCCGGCATCGTCCGAACAAAGGAACGCCACGCCACGCGCGATTTCCTCCGCCTGCCCCAAGCGGCCGACCGGAATTTTGGCGACGATCTTCTCCAGCACATCCGCCGGCACCGCCGCGACCATGTCCGTATCGATATAACCGGGCGCGATCGCGTTGACCGTCACGCCGAGCCGCGCGCCCTCTTGCGCCAGCGCCTTGGTGAAGCCGTGGATGCCCGATTTGGCGGCGGCGTAATTCACCTGGCCATATTGGCCGGCCTGCCCGTTGATCGAGCCGATGTTGACGATCCGGCCCCATTTGCGCTCGCGCATGCCGGGAAACACCGCCTTGGCCATGTTGAAACAACCGCCGAGATTGGTGTCCATCACCTCACGCCACATCTCATAGGTCATTTTGAGGATCGTGCCGTCGCGGGTGATGCCGGCATTGTTGACGACGATATCGATCTCGCCAAGCTCCGCCGCCACCTTCGCGCAGCCCTGTTGGCAGGCGTCGTAATCGGCGACGTCCCACTTATAGGCCTTGATCCCGGTTCGCTCCGAAAATTCGCGGGCACGCTCGTCGTTGCCGGCATAGTTTGCCGCGACCGTTATGCCCTTATCCCGCAACGCGACGCTGATCGCCTCACCGATGCCACGGGTACCCCCCGTTACGACCGCCACACGCGCCATTCGGAAATCTCCTCGTCCATGAAGACAGATCGAAGCTACGGAAGGGCGGCCCATCCTTCAAGCTCTCGCGAAAGGATTTTCCGCAGCATTTCCAAACCGATCGCGCTGTCGTTAAGACACGGCAGATAGGCGAAATCCTCCCCGCCCGCGTTGGTGAACGTCTCTCGACCGCGAATCGCCAGCTCCTCCAGCGTCTCGATGCAATCGACCGAAAAGCCCGGCGCGACGATCGCGACACGCTTCACGCCCTTCGCCGGCATCGCCGCCAGCACCGCTTCGGTGGCGGGCTCCAGCCATTTCGCGCTGCCGAAGCGCGACTGGAACGTTACCGTCACCTCGCGCCCCAGCGCCTCACCGAGCAGCCGCGCGGTCTTGCGGCAATGGCAATGATAGGGATCACCGAGCTCCAGCGTGCGCGTCGGCATGCCGTGGAAACTGACCACCAGCGCATCGGGCTCGAAACCGATCCGGGCGAGCGATTCCTCCACCGATTGCTTCAGCGTCGCGATATAGGCGGGGTCGTCATAATAAGGCGGCAGCGTGCGGATCGCCGGTTGCCAGCGCATGCCCGCCAGCGTGGCGAAGGCACGATCGTTGGCGGTCGCGGTCGTCGCCGCGCAATATTGCGGATAGAGCGGGGCGAGCAGGATGCGCTCACACCCCGCCGCCTTCAGCGCCTTCAGCCGATCGCCGATCGCCGGGGCGCCATAGCGCATCGCCCAATCGACCATCACATCCGGCCCGAATGCGTCGCAGAGCCCGTCCGCCTGCGCGCGCGTGAACGCGGCGAGCGGCGAACCATCGGGCCGCCACACCTGCGCATAAGCATGAGCGGACTTGCGCGGCCGGGTCGTGAGGACGGCGCCATGAAGGATCGGCTGCCACAATAATTTGGGCAGCTCCACCACCCGCCGATCGGACAGAAACTCCGCCAGATAGCGCCGCACCGATTTTGCGTCCGGCGCATCGGGCGTGCCCAGATTGATCAGCAACACGCCGACGCGCGGCGCGGCCATCCCCGGATGATCGACCGGCTTCATGCGACGCGCCCGAACGGCAATGCGCGGAGCCGCTTGCCGGTGGCGGAACGCAGCGCGTTGGCGACGGCGGGAGCAACCGCGACCATCCCGAGATCGCCCACTCCGCCCGGTTCCGCATTGCTCGCGATCAGCTCGACGGTGATATCCGGCATGTCCGCCAGCCGGGGCAGCGCTAGCGCGCCAAGGCTATGCGCGGTGATGAGGTTGCGATCGATCTGCACGCCGGCGGACGTGGCCGCCGCGACACCGAAGATCAACCCGCCCTCGATCTGCTGCCGGATAATGTCGGGGTTCACCTGTCGCCCGCAATCGACCGCCGCGACCAGCCGCGCGACACGCGGGCGCCCATCATCGCCCATCTCGGCCTCCGCCAGCACCGCGATGCAGCTTCCCGCCATGGTGTGACAGGCGATGCCCTGCCCGCTGCCATCACCACCGCCATCCCAGCCGCCGAGTGCCGCGACGGTCGAGAGGCAGCGCGCCAGCCGCGCGTCCCCACCGAGCATCCCGATGCGATAGGACATCGGTTCCATCCCCGCCTGATGCGCCAGCTCGTCGATGAAGCTTTCGGTGAAGAAACAGGTATAGCCATGCGCCTGCCCGCGCAGATGGCCGGTCGGCAGACCGATCGTGGCGGGATGATGCTCGACGATACATCCCGGCAGGCGATAGGGCGGCAGCGCGCCCGCCACGGCATAACCGTCCGCGCCTTCGGGCAATGCGAGCGCCGCCCTGACCAGCTTGTCATCCGGCATCAACCGCGCGGCGAGTTCGCGCCCCGTCGCCGGCACGGCAATCTGCGCGCGCCAGCCGAGGATCGCGCCGTTCGAGGACAGCCGCGCGGTCATCCGCGCCTTCGCCGGCGCACGAACCCGATCGCGCGCCAGCGCCTCGCGCTGCGACCAGACGAGCTGCACAGGGCGCTTCGCCTTCACCGTCAGCACCGCCGCCTGTGCCGCGACATCGCATTCCAGCGCGGCACCGAACGACCCGCCGATCAGCGTGGGATGAAGGATCACCGCCTCGGGCGAAATGCCGATCGCGCGCGCCGCCGCCTCCCGCGCAAGGCTCGGCGCCTGCGTACCGACCCACAGCTCCAGCCGATCACCGCGAAACCACGCGGTGGCGCAGGGCGGCTCGATCGCGGCGTGAAAGGCGGGGGCGATGGTATATTCTGCCACGATCAGCCCCGGGCCGCCCATCACCGGCGCGATATCCCCGGCAGTCGCAAAGCGATGCCCCGGCACCGAAAGCGCGGTATCCAGCGCCGCCGCGATGCTCGCATCGTCTACCACCGGCCCATGCGTCGCGAAACGCGGGCTGAGCGCGGCGAGCGCGCGATCCGCCGCCCACCAATTGGTCGCGAGCGCCGCCACCCAGCGCTCGCTTTCCACGACGGAGACCATGCCGCGCACCCGCTCCGCCGCGGCGCGGTTAACCCGCACCAATCGCGAATCGCCCAATGGCCCTTGCATGATGCTGGCGAACAACATGTCGGGCAACCGCACGTCGGCGGCGAAATTGGCCGAGCCATCCACCTTTGCCGGCACATCGAGCCGGGGCAGGTTCTTGCCGGTCAGTCGACCGTCTTCGTCAACGCGCAACGGCAATTCACCGGGCAGGTCGAAGCCCACCGCGTCCGCCGCCAATTCGGCGAAGCGCAGCCGCTGCTTGCCCGCGACGACGAAGCCGTCCGCCGTTTCGCACGCCGTCCAGTCGACGCCCCAGCGCTTCGCCGCCGCCTTGCACAACAGCACGCGCGCGGCCGCCCCCGCTTCGCGCAGCGCCGGCTCGAACATGCGGATCGAGGTGGAGCCCCCCGTCAGCATCAGCGCGCCGCGCGCGGCATGTTCGCGACGCAACGCGGCGGGGATGCGATCGAATGTGCCCGCGAACAACGTGTCTGCCGCAAGCGGATTGGCATAGAGCGGGTTGAGCGGCGCGGCCTCCACCCCCACGGTGCGCCAGTCCGCGCCCAGCTCATCCGCGACGATCTGGGGCAGCGTCGTCCAGCTTCCCTGCCCATGTTCCGCCTGCGGCACCGCAACCGTCACCTGCCCGTCCGTGCCGATCTTCAGCCACGCGTTATAAACGGTCTCGCCCGGCGCGGCGGTGAGATTGGGGCGATAGCTGCGCGGCCATGCCGCCCAGGCGAGGATCAGCCCGACCCCCGCCCCGCCGGCGATCAGCAAATTGCGTCGAGTGACCATCGCGTCAGGCACTAGGTCGTGCCCGGCGTTCCGCCAAGTCCGTCATTCCAGCGCGGGCGCGAAGGCAGCGACGGGAGAGAGCGGCGCGCCCTTTCCGCCCGGCGCTCAGGCCGCCTCCGCCGCGGCCAGCGCGCGATATTTCGCCCGGAGCGTCACCTTGTCGATCTTCTCGGTGCCGAGCCGGGGCAATGCATCCGCCACCAGCCAGATGCGGGCCGGCACCTTGAACGCGGCGATATGCTGGAGGAGGAATGCGGTGAGCTCCTCTGCCGTCAGCGTGGCCCCCTCGGTCGGCAGCACCACCGCGCCGGGCACCTCACCGAATTTCTCGTCCGCAAGCCCGAACACCGCCGCTTCGGCGACACCGGCATGTTCGTAGAGCGCGGCCTCGACCTCCTGACAGCTGATATTCTCGCCGCCACGGATGATGATGTCCTTCTTGCGATCGACGATGAACAGATAGCCCTCCGCGTCGACATAGCCGATGTCGCCAGTGCGGAAGTAACCGTCGGCGGTATAGGCGTCGGCGGTCGCTTGCGGATTGCCCCAGTAACGCTCGAAATTGGCAACCGAGCGGATGCACACCTCGCCGCGCTGCCCCTGCGCCACCGGCTTGCCCGCATCGTCGAGGATCGCGAGATCGACCAGCGGCGGCGATGCGCGGCCGGCCGAATTGGGCTTGGCGAGATAATTGCCGCGCCAGTTGCCGGTGCCGACACCATTGGTTTCCGTCAGGCCATATCCGATCAGCGGCGCGCCCTGCATCTCCTCGTGAATGCGGCGGACATGCTCCACCGGGCGCGGCGCGCCCCCGGCCGCGATATCGGTCATCGTCGACAGGTCGTATTTGGCGCGGTTCGGATGCGTCAGCATCTCGAAGCTCATCAGCGGCACACCGACGAAATAGGTGATCTTTTCCTTTTCGATCAGCCGCATCGCCTCTTCGGCATCCCATTTCGGCATCAGCACCAGCTTGCGCCCGATCGCGAACGACTGGAGCATCACCGGCACCTCGGCGGTGACATGGAACAGCGGCACGTTGAGCAAGGTGGAAGGCTGGAGCGCGCTCACCTCGCCGTCCTGCGTCGCGATGGTGAGCATCATCATCGCCGAGGCGAGATAGTTGAACACGCCCTGCACCACCTGACGATGGGTGGAGAGCGCGCCCTTCGACCGGCCGGTGGAGCCGGAGGTAAACAGGATCGTCGCGAAATCGTCCGGCCCGATCTCCGGCAATGAAGTGCCGTTGGCCTGCGCGACGACATCGGCCATCGCGGTGGCGAGGCGCTGCGTATCATCGAACGTGACGACCTTCGCCTTCAGCCCATCGATCGCCGCGAGCCGCGCCGCGCGTGGGGCGTCGGCGAAGACGAGGCCGCATTCGACATCCTCGATACCGTCACGCAGCTCTTCCGATTGCCACCAGCCGTTGAGCAGCGTCACCGTCCCGCCGGCAATCAGCACGCCCATGTACAGCGCGATCCATGATGGCGAGTTGCGCGCCGCGATACCGACGCGATCGCCCTTCTTCACGCCGAACCCGCCGACCAGCCCGGCGGCGACCTGCTGCGCGATGCCATGCACGTCGGCGAAGGTCAGCCGCTCGTCGCCTGCGATCAGGAATTCCGTCGCCGCATGCTGCGCGCTGAAAAACGCCAGATAGGCCGTGAGCGTCGGTGGCGCTGCCGCGATCATGGGCAGCTTCTGGCCAAATCGCTCGACCTGCCCAAGCGCCAGTTGACCACCCTCGCCCGTCATCGCGGCCAGCACCGCGTCCATCTTCAGGTCGAGCTCGGTCTTCATGCGTCTCTCCGCTTGGTCTTGCCTGTTTGGCTCACTATGCAGGGGCGACGCACGAGGGGAAAGCCTTGATCCTGTCTTTGTTCGCCGCTTCTGCCGGCCATATTCACTTCGCCGATCTGGGCCTCCACCCGGACGTGTTCTCGATCGGCTTCTTCACCCTGCGCTGGTATAGCCTCGCCTATATCGCCGGGATCGTCGTCGGCTGGTGGTATCTGCTCAAACTGCTCGCCCAGCCCGGCGCGCCGATGGCGCGACGCCATGCGGACGATCTGGTGTTCTATGCGACGCTCGGCATCATCCTGGGCGGGCGGATCGGTTATGTGCTGTTCTACGCGCCGGAAATGATCCTCCATCCGATCCGCATCCTGCGGCTGTGGGATGGCGGCATGTCGTTCCACGGCGGGGTGATCGGCACGACCATCGGGATCATCCTGTTCGCGCGCAAGAACGGGCTGAACTGGCTGCGCATCCACGATTACGTGGCATGCGTCGCGCCGTTCGGATTGTTCTTCGGCCGGCTCGCCAATTTCGTGAACGGCGAATTGTGGGGCAAGCCGAGCGACGTGCCTTGGGCGATCGTCTTCCCGCATACCGTGCCCCCCGGCATGATCGAGCCGGCGCGCCACCCAAGCCAGCTCTATGAGGCGGGGCTGGAAGGCGCATTGCTGTTCGCCATCCTGTGGTTCTTCTTCTGGCGCACCAAGGCGCGGTATGAGCCGGGCAAGCTCGTCGGCATCTTCGTGCTCGGTTACGGGCTCGCGCGGTTCTTCGTGGAGTTCTTCCGCGAGCCGGATTCGCAATTCGCGGGCACCTTCTTCGCCACCACGATCCATATGGGGCAGCTTTTGTGCCTGCCGATGATCGCGGGCGGCCTGTGGCTGATCCTCACCGCACGCGGGCGGCGTGAGCGCGTCGAGCCCATCGCCGGGAGCGACAGCGTAGCGTGAGCGGAAATACCGACGAAACCTCGCCGCTGCCCGAGCGGCTGGCGCGCGCGATCACCCTGGGCGGCCCGATCCCCGTCAGCCAGTTCATGGCCGCCGCCAACGCGCATTATTACGCGACGCGCGATCCGCTCGGCGCGGGCGGCGATTTCACCACCGCGCCCGAGATCAGCCAGATGTTCGGCGAGCTGATCGGCCTGTGGTGCGCCGATCTGTGGGATCGCGCGGGGCGGCCCGATGTGGCGTGGGTGGAGCTGGGGCCGGGGCGCGGGACGCTGGCGGCGGACGCGTTGCGCGCGATGGCCAAAGCGGGGTTCACCCCCCCGGTACATTTCGTCGAGACCAGCCCGGTGCTGCGCGCCGAGCAGGCGAAGCGCGTGCCGCACGCCACCTGGCATGACGATGTCGAGGATCTGCCGACCGACCGGCCGCTGCTGATCGTCGCCAACGAATTCTTCGACGCGCTGCCGATCCGCCAGCTCATGCGCGCGCGCGCCGGCTGGCACGAACGGCTCGTGGCCTGTCAGGACACATTGTTCCTGCCGATCGCGGGCAAGCAGATGCCCGACGAGGTGATCCCCGCGCATCTGCGCGACGCCGCGCCGGGCGCGATCATCGAGACCTCGCCCGCTTCCGTCGGCATCATGCGCGTGCTGGCGGCGCGGATCGTGGCGCAGGGCGGCGGGCTGCTCGCGATCGATTATGGCTATGAAGGCCCGGCGGTGGGCGACACGCTGCAGGCGGTGCGCGGCCATGCCTTCGCCAACCCGTTCGAGGAGCCGGGCGAACGCGATCTGACCGCGCATGTCGATTTCGCGACGCTGGGGCTGGTCGGCCACGCCAGCGGCGCGGTGGCGATCGGCCCGGTCGGGCAAGGTGCGTTCCTCCGCGCGCTCGGCGTGGATGCGCGGGCCGAGGCATTGGCGCGCACGGATGAAAAGGTGCGCGCCGACCGCGATCGATTGGTCGAGGCGATGGGCACGCTGTTCAAGGTGCTCGCGCTGCGCCATGCGGATTGGCCCGAACCCGCAGGATTCGCATGATCGATTATCGCACCCCGACGCCCGCCGACGGCCCCGCGCTCGATGCAATGGCGCGGAAAATCTGGCTGGAGACGTTCGAGCCATTCACCACGCCCGAGAATATCGCGCATTATTTCGCGGAAGCTTACGGGTCGGACGGGAAGCTGACCCGCGATCTCAGCAACCCGGATGTGACCTGGCGCATCGCCTGCGACAACGGCGCGATCGTGGGATACGCCAAGCTCACGCCGCCCTTCCTGCCCGATCCCGCGATGACCGCGGGCGCGACACAGTTGAGCCAGCTTTATGTCGCCAGTTCGCATCACGGCGCGGGCATCGCGCATGCGCTGATGGACTGGGCGACCGATATGGCGCGCGCGAGCGGCGCGACGGCGCTGGTGCTCACCGTTTATGAGGAAAATCCCCGCGCGATCCGCTTCTATGAAAAGCGCGGATTCATCCATATCGGCGATTATGATTTCCCCGTCGGGGACCAGGTGGATCGCGATCTCATCATGCGGCTCGCGCTGTGAGCGCGGTGGAGGTCAATCGCGCCGCCGCGCTGGAGGGGGTCGCGCACGGCTTCCTTGGGCGGCGCGGCGGGGTATCGACCGGGCTGCATGACGGATTGAACGTCGGCACCGGATCGGCCGACGAGGCGGAGGCGATCGCCGAAAACCGCCGCCGCGCGACCGAGGCGGTGTTGCCCGGCGCGACGCTGGTGACCCTCTATCAGGTCCACTCGGCCGAATGCGTCACGGTGCGCGCACCGTTCGACCACGCGCTGCGTCCGCACGCCGATGCGCTGGTCACCGATCGGCCGGGGCTCGCGATCGGCGTGCTGACGGCGGATTGCGCGCCGGTGCTGCTCGCCGATCGGGAGGCCGGCGTAGTCGGCGCAGCCCATGCGGGCTGGAAGGGCGCGCTCGCCGGCGTCACCGACACCACGATCCTCGCGATGGAGGCTTTGGGCGCGCGGCGCGATCGCATCGCGGCGGCGGTCGGGCCGTGCATCGCGCGCGCCAGCTATGAAGTCGATCTCGCCTTTCGCCAGCGGTTCGAACAGGCGGATGCGGAGAATGAGCGCTTCTTCGCCGACGCACGCGAAGGCCATGCCCAGTTCGATCTGGAGGCCTATGTCGCGTACCGGCTGGCGGCCGCCGGGCTGATGCGGATCGAAACGCTCGGGCTCGACACCTATGCCGACCCGACACGCTTCTTCAGCTATCGCCGCGCGACGCATCGCGGCGAGCCGGATTACGGCCGCCAGATCGCGATCATCGGGCTGAGCTGATCCGGCTCAGCCCGAATGAAGGTTACAGCACGAACCGGCTGAGATCGGTGTTGCGCGCGATGCTGGCGAGTTGCTTTTCGACATAGGCCGCGTCGATCGTCAGCGTCGCGCCGGCGCGATCCTCCGCATCGAAGCTCACTTCCTCCAGCAGCTTTTCCATCACCGTCTGGAGCCGGCGTGCACCGATATTCTCGATCTCGCTATTCACCTCCGCCGCGATCCGCGCGACCGCACGCACCCCGTCGGCCGTGAAGTCGATCGTCACGCCTTCGGTATCGAGCAACGCCTTATATTGCGCCGGCAGCGATGCCTTGGTGTCGGACAGGATCGCGACGAAATCCTCCTCGGTCAGCCCTTGCAGCTCGACGCGGATCGGCAGGCGGCCCTGAAGCTCAGGCAGCAGATCGCTCGGCTTGGCGACGTGGAACGCGCCGGAGGCGATAAACAGGATATGGTCCGTTTTCATCGGGCCATATTTGGTCGAGACGGTCGTGCCCTCGATCAGCGGCAACAGATCGCGCTGCACGCCTTCGCGGCTGACACTGCCGCCGCGCACGTCGCTGACCGCGATCTTGTCGATCTCGTCGAGGAAGACGATGCCGTTCGCCTCCGCATCGGCCAGTGCGACGCGGCTCACTTCATCCTGATCGAGCCGCTTGTCGGCTTCCTCCTCGACCAGCTTTTCCCATGCCGCCGGCACGGTCAGCTTGCGCCGCTTGGTCTGCCCGCCACCCAGCGCCTTGCCCATCATCTCGGACAGGTTGATCATGCCCATTGAACCGCCACCGGGCAGCTCGAACGGCATTTGCGGGGCCTGTTGCAGCTCCAGCTCGATTTCGGTCTGCTCAAGATGGCCGTCACGGAAACGCTGGCGGAAGCTTTCGCGCGTCGCCTGGCTCGCATCCTTGCCGACCAGTGCATCGAGCAGGCGCGCCAGCGCGGCCTCTTCCGCCTTGTCCTTCACCGCATTGCGACGGCGCTCCTTCTCCAGCCGCACCGCTTCCTCAACCAGATCGCGCGCGATCTGCTCCACATCGCGGCCGACATAGCCGACCTCGGTGAATTTGGTCGCTTCGACCTTCACGAACGGCGCATCGGCCAGTTTGGCGAGGCGGCGGCTGATTTCGGTTTTGCCGCAACCCGTTGGGCCGATCATCAGGATGTTCTTCGGCGTCACCTCGTCGCGCAGATCGGGGCTGAGCTTTTGCCGGCGCCAGCGGTTGCGCAGCGCCACCGCGACCGCGCGCTTCGCGTCGCGCTGCCCGATGATATGCGCGTCGAGCGCGGCGACGATCGCCTTGGGCGTAAGATTGTCGTTCATTGCTTTCTTTCGTGAAGATCGAGGGGGCGTCAGGCGGCGCTGTCGAGCGTTTCGATCACCAACCGTTCGTTGGTGAAGACGCACAGCTCGGCGGCGATCTTCATCGCCTTGCGCGCCGCGATTTCCGCATCCTGCTCATATTCGGTCAGCGCGCGGGCGGCGGCGAGCGCGAAATTACCGCCCGATCCGATCGCGGCGATGCCCTCCTCCGGCTCCAGCACGTCGCCGTTGCCGGTGAGGATCAGCGTCACATCCTTGTCGGCGACGATCATCATCGCCTCCAGATTGCGGAGATATTTGTCGGTGCGCCAATCCTTTGCCAGCTCCACCGCCGCACGCATCAGATGCCCCTGATGCCGCTCCAGCTTGGCCTCCAGCCGCTCGAACAGGGTGAAGGCATCCGCGGTCGCGCCGGCGAATCCGCCGATCACCTTCCCATCCGCGCCAAGCGTGCGGACCTTGCGCGCATTGGGCTTCATCACGGTGTTGCCCATCGAGACCTGGCCGTCACCGGCCACTACCACCTTGCCCCCGCGCCGGATCGACAGGATCGTCGTACCATGCCACACAGGCATGCTGTTTTCGTTGCTCATGGCGCCGCATATGGTGCGGCAGCCCGGACGCCGCAATCTCCCGTCCGTTGCTGTCGCATTGATCCTATCACTCGCCGTTCACGCAACGCAGGATCAGCGCACTGGGAAAGAGGGGAACATACCAATGACAAGCCAGCTCCCGCAGGATCGCGCCTCGTCGCTGATCGAACGCGCGCGGCGGATCATCCTGCAACCCAAGGAGGAATGGCCCGCGATCGACGCCGAGCCGATGACGGTGAAGGGGATCATGACCGGCTGGGCCGTGCCGCTCGCCGCGATCGGGCCGGTCGCCGGGCTGATCGGCAGCCTGACCTTCGGCTACAGCATTCTCGGCATCACCTGGCGCCCCTCGATCGGCGGGGCGGTGACGACGGCGGTGATCTCCTATGCGCTGGCGTTGCTGGGGGTGTGGGTTATCTCGCTGATCATCGACGCGCTGGCGCCAACCTTCGGCGGCACGAAGAATCCGGTCTCGGCCACCAAGGTGGCGGCCTATTCGATGACCGCCGGATGGCTCGCGGGAATATTCCAGATCATCCCGATGCTGTCGTTCCTGGGGCTGCTCGGGCTCTACAGCCTCTATCTGCTCTATCTCGGCCTGCCACGCCTGATGCGGGCACCCGAAGACAAAGCGATGGGCTATACCCTGGCGACAATCGTTGCCGCGATCGTGGTGATGGTGGTGATTTCCTTTGCCACCACGGCGGTCACCTCAAGCCTGATGCGGCCGGCTTTCAACGCGGGTACGATGAGCGGCGCCGTCTCGGTCCCGGGCGTCGGATCGCTCGATCTCGGCAAGCTCGACGCCGCGAGCAAGCAGATGGAGGCAGCCGCGAACAACATGGCGGCCAACGCTAAGGCGGGCACGCCCGCTTCGCTCACGCCGACCGCGACCCTGCAGGCATTCCTCCCCGAAACGATCGGCGGCTGGAAGCGTGGCGATGTCGAAACCGCGAGCGGCGGGGCCGGCGGCATCGGCGGATCGAAGGCTGAAGCGCGTTATACGCTCGGCAACGACACGATCACACTGTCGGTTGCCGATGTCGCTGCAATGGGTGCGCTCGCCGGGCTGGGACAGGCGCTCAACGTCCAGTCGAACCGCGAGACGAAGGACGGTTATGAGCGCACCGCCACCGTCGATGGCCGGATGACCACCGAAAAGTGGGACGGCGCCTCGCGTAACGGCGAGTATAATGTGATCGTCGGCAATCGCTTCGCGGTCTCCGCCGAAGGCTCGGCTCCCGATGCGGCGGCTTTCAAGGCGATCGTCGCGGCGGTCGATCTCGGCAAGCTCGACGCGCTGGCGAAGAACTGAGGGCGCGGGCGAAGGGAGCCTCAGCGCCCCTTCGCCTTCCCCCATTCGCGCGCTACCGTGTAGCCAAGATAACCGGTGCCGAACAACGCGTAGAGCGGCTCAGGGATAGCGTTGAGATACGCTGTCATCCCGTGCCCGATCGCCGTGGCCCATGCCGGGCGGAATGCCGCGATCAACCCCATCGGGATCGACCAGAGCAGCAACACATACATCACATAAAGAAAGCTCGGGCGCGCCCGGCTGATCCATGGATCGGTGGAATTCGCCTCCGCCAACACCATCGTCATCTGTGCCTTGATCTGCTCCAGCGCGCGCGTTCCATCGAGCCGCAGCAGTTCGAGCTTCGCCGCGTCGCGCACCGCTGCATCGGGAACGATACGATCGAGCAGGCCCGCGACCGGCACGATGATTCCATCGGGCAATGCCATGGCTTTCCTCCCGATCCTCAGCCCAGCCGGTTGGCGAGCCAGCCATAGAGGAACGCCTCATTGGCCGGGCGGCTCTCCGCGAGCGCCATGTAGCGCGCGCCCTGCAACGCCTCCAACGCCTTGACGAGCACCCTTTCGCCGCCAGCGCCACGCTTTGCGACAAAGCCATCAAGCGAGCGCAACGTGCGCGGGCCGATCAGCCCGTCCACCGCGATATCCGGATAATCGATCGCGCCGCGATTGAGCGCGTTCAGCACGCGCTGGAGGAATTTGGTGGCCACCGCCGGGCTCATGTTGACGCCCGTGTCGAACAGCTCGGCGGCAACCAACGGCACGCGCGTCGCGACCCGATCATAACCCGGCTTCTGCCAATAGAGCCGGCGATAGATCATCGCGGCGGTCGCGCGCGGCAATCCGCGCATGTCGCCGGCAAAACCATTCGCGCGCGCCACCTTTTCGGTGATGCCCCAGCGCGTCGCGCCGCCGCGATCTGACTTAGCGTTGGTGTAGCCGCCCTCGCGGCCGATCACCTCGTCGATCAGCTCATCGATATCCATTTGCCACCCCTCAACATCGGAAAGGCGGCATTATTTAACCCATTAGGTTCGTGTAGGACAGAAGATTTATCCGAAATCTACTGACTCGAACCGGATCGGCGCCCCTTGGGGTGCCTCGCCAAGGCTGTCCTCCCACATCGCGACCGTGCCGCGAATGATCGTGCCGATCGCCTTGCCGGTCAGCTCCATCCCGGTGAACGGCGACCAGCCACTGCGCGAGGCGAGCCATTTTTCATCGACCGTCCAGCGCTTCTTCAAATCGACGATCGTGAAATCCGCGTCATAGCCCACCGCGATCCGCCCCTTGCCGGCGATCCCGAAGATGCGCTGTGCCCCCGCGCTGGTCAGATCGATCACGCGCTGGAGCGTCAGCCGCCCCTGCGCGGCGTGATCGAGCAAGAGCGGCAGCAGCGTCTGCACCCCCGGCATCCCGCTCGGCGAGGCAGGATAAGGCTTGGACTTCTCCTCCAGCGTATGCGGCGCGTGATCGGAGCCGATCACATCGGGCACGCCCTGATTGAGCCAATGCCACAGCCCGTCGCGATGTGCGCCGGAACGGATCGGGGGGTTCATCTGCGCCAGCGTGCCAAGCCGCGGATAGGCTTCCTCGCCGGCCAACGTCAGATGCTGCGGCGTTACCTCGCACGAGGCGATGTCCTTGTGTCGCGACAGCAGCTCCAGCTCAGCCGGCGTCGTGACGTGAAGCACGTGCACCCGCCGCCGCGCCGCGCGCGCCAGCGCCAGAATGCGCCGCGTGGCGAGGATCGCGCTCTCATCGTCGCGCCACACCGGGTGGCTGGAGGGATCGCCCGCGACGCGCTCATCGGCGCGCGCGTTCATGCGGTCTTCGTCCTCGGCGTGGATCGCGACGCGACGGTGGCCCGATGCCAGCACTTCCGCCAGCCGCGCATCCTCGCTCACCAGCAGATCGCCGGTCGACGCGCCCATGAAGATTTTCACGCCGGCAGTGCCCGGCAGCCGCTCCAGCTCGGCCAGATCGCGCGCATTATGGTTGGTCGCGCCGACATAGAACGCATGGTCGCACCACATCCGCCCCTTGGCGCGGGAAAGCTTGTCGGCAATCGCGTCTGCGCTGTCGGTATTGGGTTTGGTGTTCGGCATCTCGAACACGCCGGTCACACCGCCCATCACCGCCGCGACGCTGCCGGTGGCTAAATCTTCCTTATGCTCCAGCCCTGGCTCGCGGAAATGGACCTGCGTGTCGATCACGCCCGGCAGGATATCGAGCCCTGCGCAGTCGATCGTCCGCCCGGCATCGCCGTTCGCCCCGATCGCAACGATCTTGCCGTCACGCACGCCGACATCGGCAGCCACCGGGCCACCCGGTGTATGCACGATCCCGTTCACCAGCTTGAGATCAAAGGTCGTCATCGTTCAGCCCTTCCGTCGCCCGCTCCGCCTCCCTAACTGTCAGGCATGAGCGATACCACCCCAACCATGCTGGCCGACCGCGCCGTGATCCGCATTTCCGGCGAGGATGTGCGCGGCTTCCTTCAAGGGCTGGTGACGAACGACGTATCCGGACCACTGCCGGTATGGGCGGGGCTGCTCACGCCACAGGGCAAGGCGCTGTTCGATTTTCTGCTGTGGGAGGATGGCGCGGACCTGTTGGTCGATTGCGCGGCGGCGCAGGCGGATGCGCTGATGCGGCGGCTGTCGGTCTATCGGCTACGTCGCGCGATCACCATCGCCCGCGATGAGACGCTTGCCGTGCATTGGAGCCCCGTCGGCGATCGAGGCGTCGCCGATCCGCGCCTCGCCGCGCTCGGCCGGCGCTGGATCGCAGCGCCTGAGGCTCCTGCCGTGGGCTGGCTCGCGCACCGCCTATCGCTGGGCGTAACCGAGGGCATCGAGGAGCTTGGCGACGGCACGACGCTCTGGCTGGAATGCAATGCAGGCGAGCTGAATGGCGTCAGTTACACCAAGGGCTGTTACGTCGGTCAGGAGAATACCGCGCGAATGCACCATCGCGCCAAGGTTAACCGCCGTCTCGTTGTCGCGCCACTCGGCGCGCCGGGCGAGCGCACCCGCGCCAGCTATCCCGAATTGGGCTTGATGATCGAGCATCGCCGCGTCGAAGCGCTGGGCGATGCGATCATTCCCGACTGGCTCTCAACCGCGCTCGACTGACGGACGATCCGCGTCATTGGGCCATAGCCCCGGCGTCGCGAGTTCGAGCACATGGCCGTCGGGGTCTTCGAAATAGAGGCTGGTGCCACCGCGCGGCCAATGCATCTCGCCTCGCGTCGTCACCCCGGCCGCCGCGAGATGCGCACGCCATTCGTCCAGCGCGTCCGCGGCTATCGCAAAGGCCATGTGCAGCGGCCCGCGCCCGTCGTGCCCCGGCACGATGCCGCGTTCGCTGGTCACGTCGCGCGTCGCGCCTCCCTCGGGAAACAGCAGCAACACGCCGCCGCTTCCCGCATCGAACGCGGTCAGCCGTGGGCTTTCGACCATGATCGCAAGGCCCAGCGTGTCGCGGAAAAACGCCACCGATCGCGCCATGTCGGAGACGTAAAGCGACGTCTCCAGCAAGCCCGCGATCGGTGGCGGCACGGTCACCGGCCGATCGCCGTATAGGAGAAGCCGGCTCGCTCAGCTTCTTCGCGATCGTAGATGTTGCGAAGATCGACCAACACAGGCGACGCCATCGTATTGGCAAGACGCTTCAGATCGAGCGCGCGGAACACATCCCATTCGGTGACAATCACCACCGCATCCGCGCCATGCGCTGCGTCATAAGCGTCGCGGCAGTATGTGATGTTGGGCATTATCGCCTTCGCGGCCTCCGTGCCCTCCGGATCATAGCCGCGGACATTGACGCCCGCATCGATCAGGCTCTGGACGATCGCGATCGACGGCGCATCGCGCATGTCATCGGTATTCGGCTTGAACGTCAGGCCAAGCACCGCGACCGTCTTGCCGCGCGGCTCACCGTCCAGCACCGCGAGCACCTTGCGCCCCATCGCGCGTTTGCGGGTATCGTTCACCTGGACGACCGCCTCCACGATCCGCACCGGGCTCTCGAAATCCTCCGCCGTCTTTAGCAGCGCGAGCGTGTCTTTGGGGAAACACGAGCCGCCATAGCCTGGCCCAGCGTGCAGGAACTTGCGCCCGATGCGATTGTCGAGCCCGATGCCGCGCGCCACGTCACGCACGTCGGCGCCGACCGCTTCACACAGATCGGCCATCTCGTTGATGAACGTGATCTTGGTCGCCAGAAAGGCGTTGGCGGCATATTTGGTCAGTTCGGCCGTGCGTCGTCCCGTGAACAGGATCGGGCTCTCACCAAGATAGAGCGGACGATAGACCTCCCGCATCACTGCCTTGGCGCGCTCGTCATCGGTGCCGATCACGATCCGGTCCGGCCGTTTGAAATCGCCGATCGCCGCGCCTTCACGCAGGAATTCAGGGTTGGAGACGACCGCAAAATCGCCGTCCGGACGCGCATCGCGCAGAATCTGCTCAACCCGATCGCCGGTGCCGACCGGCACGGTCGACTTGTTGACCACTACCAAGGGCCCGGTCGCCGCACGCGCGATTTCTTCCGCCGCCGCATAGACATAGCTGAGGTCCGCATGGCCGTCGCCACGCCGCGATGGCGTGCCCACCGCGATGAACACGGCATCTGCGCCGGCGATACCCGCCGCAAGATCAGTGGTGAAGGCCAGCCGCCCAGCCGCGACGTTGCCGGCAACCAGTTGCTCAAGCCCCGGCTCGAAAATCGGCATGCGCCCGGCCAGCAGTGATTCAATCTTGTCCGCCGCCTTGTCGACGCAGGTCACGCTATGACCGAAATCGGCGAAGCACGCGCCGGAGACCAATCCGACATAGCCTGAGCCGACCATCGTGATGCGCATCTGAACTCCCTTCGGTGAGGCTTGCTACCGTTTGCGGCTCTAAAGTCTCCGTCGTCAAACGCCACAATTAACCGTCCGGACGCGTGGCTTCTCACCGCGAAACGTGTGGATGCCATCGCAGGCCGATCTTCGCGTAGCGCCGCGCCTCTCAAATCTTTTCCGAATCCGGCGGCAATCGCGCGTTCGCGCTGATAAATTGCGGGCGCGAGACGAATCATAGTTCCGGGCAGCGCGGATGATGAGGCGCCTGTATTCCGTCTGCGCTCAGCCGCGCCCCATTGGGCAGATTTCCGCGTTTCGAAACATCCGAACACCGCCGCCGCGCCCGTGTCCGTGTCCGTGTCCGTGTCCGTGTCCGTGTCCGTGTCCGTGTCCGTGTCCGTGTCCGACGAAATGCCAGCATTGCAAAGGAACACCAGCAGCCAACAGGCTCAACACCGCGCACAGGGCCAGCAACTCAGTCGCGCTTTTTCACACGAAGCGGATCAACTCTAGGTCGGTCACACGATCACCCTCGGACCGCCGGTGGTCCGTCGCGTTGCGTGAAACCTCACCGGGACAACATCGGGCCCGGACGTCACCCGCTGCCTCACGCACAAAAAAAAGGAGGCCGGCAATGCCGACCTCCCGATTTTTTCGCCTGATGGACGATCTTACTGACCGGAACCCGGACCGTAAGTGATCTCCACGCGACGGTTCTGCACTTCGCGGACGCCATCGGCGGTCTGCACGCGCAGGTGCGTCTTGCCGAACGCCTGGGTCGCGATGACGCCTTCCGGAACCGACTTCGACGTCAGATACGCCTTCACCGTGTCCGCACGACGCTGCGACAGGCCCATGTTGTACTTCGCCGAACCCGAGGTGTCGGTGAAGCCCGCAACCATGACCTGCGCATTGCCGCAGCTCTGGTACTGGGTGACGGCGTTGTCGAGGATCGACGCTGCTTCCGGCGTAACGTCCGACTTGTCCCATTCGAAGAAGACAATGAACGGACCCGGCGAGCACACCACTTCCGGCGGCGGCGGCGGAGGCGGAGGCGGCGGGGGAGGCGGCGGCGGCGGCGGCGGCGGCGGCGGCGGCGGAGCTGCCGGCTCACCGAAGTTGTAGGTCAGGCCACCCAGCAGGCTGTGCGACCGGAACCGGCCGTCATATGCCGAACCCGTGAGGTCGGTCAGCTTGACCTTGTCCGCGTTGAAGAAGCGATACTTCAGCGACACGTCGACATGGCTGGTCAGCGGAGCGCGGATACCCGCGATCGCCTGCCATGCGAACACGCTGTCCGAATCGTCGAGCGGCGAACCGGCCGTGCCCAGATCGATACGGCTCTTCACGCGAGCGACACCGGCACCACCGCCGACGAAGCCCTGAAGGCCATCGTCCGGACCGAAGTCCAGCAAGCCGTTCAGCATGAAGCTGAGCGCCGACGAACGGCCACCCGCGCCGTTATACGTTCCGGCCGGCAGGAAACCGCCGCCCGAGATCGGGATGCCTGCAGTCGCCTGATAGCCATCGACCCGTGCGGTGCGATAACCGACTTCGGCTTCGAGACGGAAACCGCCGAAGTCGTAACCGATCACGCCATCCGAATCCCAACCATAATGATGGTTGACAGTCGAGGTGCCAGTCAGCGCCGGCGCCGCATTCGCGATGTTATAGTTGATATCCTCAACAATCATCGCGCCGAAATCAGCGCCCACATACCACGCCTTGTCACGCGCAAGCGCCGGCGAAGCAAGTGCGGTGGAGGCAAGTGCCACTACAACGGCAAGCTTCCGCATCATAATCCCCTTTCCATGGTGTCACTACGGACAACGCAAACTCACTACCTAAAGGATGGTTTCCACGCAAGCTCGCAAAAACCTCGAAATGTTGCATAAAGGCAACAATCATTCATGCGATTAAGCCATGCTCACGCAAAGCCGCGAGCACGCCGCGGAGCGTGTCGCGCGCCTCATTGTCGACGTTCGCGCCACCCGCCGGATCGGCAATCGCACCACGCCGCGCGCCGACGATCTGCACGCCGTCGACCATCAAGCGCGTCGCGTGAATTTCGCCCAGCCGCCAGCCGCTCGCCAGATAACGGACCGGCACACCGTCAGCGATGCTCCATACCACCATGCCGGGCAGCGGAGCGACGAAACGCCAGCCCCCCGCCGTCCATCCGGCGATCGCGCCGGCGTGCCCGGTCCAATCGCCGGTCGGGGCGGTGCCGAGTATCCAGCACTCTCCCGGTACCGGGTCCGGGGGCGGAACATTCACCGCCACGCTTTTCACCCCGGCCTGCGTTGCGATCTCCAATAGCGCCAGCGCCTCATTGTGATCGGTTTCCTTCTGCGCCTGCCCCGGCTGCAATAGCGGCAGCGCGAAACGTGGCGATCGATCGTCGCTCATCTCTTTCTCCCTCAGATGATTGTCGTTGCAGGCAGGGAAGTGCCGTTGGTGCCGATCTGGACAACGCTGATCGCGACCGCGCCAGCCTCACGCTCGGCGGCGGAGACGGCGATCGCATTGGCAGCGGTTTCCACGATACGCGGCGGCAGCGCCCCCGGCGTAATCACCACGCGATATTGCTCGCGCTCCTCCCCCAACGGCGTGTCGGCGCCGTCACGCCAGCGCCATCCGCTGCGGCCACGTCGGCGCCAGCGCACCAGCGCGCCGCCATCGGTTTGTACATCGGTTTCGAGAGAAACCGGGGCCGGCGGCAGGATCGAGGCGCCGGTGAGCACCGTTTCGATTTCCGCCGTATCGACCACCGCATCCGCCGCGACGCGCACTTTTTGCCCCGGAGACGCCGATATCGCGATGGCCACCGCCGTTTCCGGCTCGATCAGCACGAAGCGCGCGCCGGCCATATGGTCGATCGAGGCCGTTCCACGCCGTCCGCGCGAAAGTGAATGGAGCCGCCAGCGGCGCGGCGCGAGTTGCTCTGCCTCCGCGAATTGCACCAGTTCGTCGCCGACGAGCGCAAGGTTTGCGCCCCGATCGATCGCCGCCGCATCGGCGCCGCTGAGCGACATGCCGTCATGCGCCAGCTCAACGATGATCGCGCCGCGCCGATCGAGCAACGTCACCGATCCAGCAGCCAAGTCGTCGACAAGCATACCGAGCGTCGCGGGCACGGCGGTCGCGCCGATCGCTGCCCAACTCGCGCCATCGTCGAGGCTGTAGCGCAGCGCGGCCCGGCGCCAGCCCGGCGCGGTCCCGGCCGCCACGATCGTGAGGCGCGGCTCGCTCAGCAGCGCCTCATCCAATGGCGGCAGTTCGAAAGCATCGAGGATCGTCGTCCCGGCGACGGCATCGGGCGCCGAGAGCGAACGCCCCGAACTCGCGCTTGCCGGCAACGTCGCCGCGCGCTCTGCTACCAGTTCCAGCGTCGTTGCCACCCTCTCCAGCGTCGCGTTGACGACCCGCCATCGCCCGTTCTCACCGGCAATCGCCACGCGGTCGCCGGGGCCGATCGAGATCGCGCTCGCATCCCCCACAACCCGGCGATGCACGCGCTCGGCCTCGGCCCGGGCGAGCATCGCAGTCGCCATCGCTTTCGCAGCGCCGGCGCCGATCGCAGCGGGCACGTCGATCGTTTCGCGTCGGCTGCCCGCGCCGGGTCGCGCCGCGCGCTGCACCCCCGTCTGATAATCCCGCGCCGGATCGTAATGCGCGACCGATATCGCCTGCGGCACTCTTTCGATCGGGCGGATGGAGCGCGCGCGCTTTTCGCCCGCCGCCCCCGCATCCTCAACCACCAATACGGTGCCGCCCCCCGCGCCGCGCATCTCGATCGCGTCGCCGACCGGCGCGAAGCGGCATCCGCCGATCTGTCCCAATGAGTCGATCACCGCGCGCGCCGTGTCGCCATAGGCCGAGAAGCCGTCCACCACCGCATTCGCCCCGGCATCGCGCACGACGCCGCCGCTTGCCGCTTCGGCGATCCTGCCGATCGCTACCGGCCCGGGATCGGCTGTCACTTCGAAGGTGAGCGATGGGATGCGGTTGCCAAAATCCTCCAGCGCCAGATCCTCGAACACGGCATAGGCCATGCCGCGATGCGCGGGGGTCAGCCCGATTCCCTCGGCGCTGGCGATCAACGGATCGGCCGGCTGATCCTCGCCGCCGGTGTGCAACCGGAAGGTTGCGGCGCTTTTCCAGTCCCCCGCCGCGCCGCGCAGCAGCTTGCCGTCCGCCCAGATGCGCCCGACGCCAAGGATCGGCCGCATCGACAGCGCGACTTTCTTCATGTCCTCGAAGCCGAGCTTGCCCGTCCGCACCGCGCGCAGCAGCGTGTTCTCGATCGCCCGCCCCGCCCGGTCCGCCCCGCTCGCCAGCGGCCCTTCCAGCTCGCCGCGCATCGCGCCCACATCGCGCGCGAAGCCGGCGGTGTCGGCGCGGACGCTCACCACCAGCCGTTCGATTTCCTCATCCATCGGGAAACGCCTCCCTCAATCGCGTGATCGTCATGGCGTCAGGCGGCGCGACGCCGGCCTCATCGCCTGTCGCCGCGCGCACCAGCGCGGCCAGCGTCGCGCGCCAGAAAGCGTCCGGCGACCAGCCGAACGCCACCCCCGCCAGCCCGGCGAGCCGGGCGGCGCAGTCCGCGAAATTCATCGCCCGGCGAGTATCTGCCCGAGCAGCGCCTTCAGCGCCGGCGTCGCTGTGGCGAGCCCGCCCGCCGCCACCGCCTCACCCAGCCGCTCACGAGACAAGCTTTCGGGCCGATCGTGCAGGCAATGCCAGAACAAGCCCACGATCTCGCCAAGCGAGAGCTTCCCCGAAGCCGCCCGCTCGACCAGCGCGAACAACGGCCCAAGCTCCTGTTCGGCGGCCACCAGCGCAGCGAAGGTCGGGCGCAGCTTGAGCAACTCGCCCGCCACGCGCAGCACGGCCTCACCGCGCACGGGATTGGCCGCGCTCATGCCGCCACTACCGGGCCGGAGCTTTCGAGGCTGAGCGTATAAGAACGCTCGCCGTTGAAATCGCCGGCATAATCCAGCCGCGTGACCAGGAACCGCCCGGTCATCGTCTCCCCGCCCTCGAAGGTCAGCCGATAATCATCGAGCATGCCGCCAAGCGCATTGGCCTTCACCCGCGTCTCCGCCGCCGATCCGGTGAACACACCGGCGGCCGATACGCTGACGCTCCTGACGCCCGCGCCGGACAGCAATTCGCGCCACCCGCCCGATCCCTTGTTGGTCACGACGACCGCCTCGCCGTTCACGTTCATCTGCGTGGTCCGCATCCCCGCGACCGTCTGCCACGCGACCGGGCTGCCCCCATCGCCGACCTTGAGCAGGAACGCGCTTCCCTTCTCCACCGCCATCATCAATTCTCCTGATAAATCCGCACGACGAATTCGCTCGTCGCCACCCAGCGATCGTCCCCGGCCCGCGCGATCCGGCTACGCACCAACCGCGCCGAAACGAGCCGCCACGCGTCGCCCAGCGCCGCCGGCATCGCCTCCACCGCCTCCTCGATCGCCGCCGCCAGCTCACGCAGCCGCACCGGCCGCTCCCCGCGATCGAACGCCGAGACGACGACGCGTCCCTCGCGCCCGCGCCAGTCTTTCGCGCTCCAGTCGACCATGAGCGGCGGCTCGATCACGACATTCGGCAGCGCCGCGCGCACCGGCGGCGCATCGAACACCGCCACCTCGCCCAGCGCCTCCCGCAACGCCGCGACCGCCGCCGCCTGCACCGCCTCGTGCACGCTCATCGCAGCAGCCCTCCCGGCCAGCGCAGCCGCGACAGCACGCCGCGCCCGATGACGGTCACGCCGTCGCCCTCCCGCGATACGCGCACGCCGGGCATCGCCTCACGCACCGCCGCCGCCAGATGCTCCGCCACTCGTGCCGCGCGCGCGGCGCCGATCCGGCGCGCAATTTCCTCCGCCCGCGTCATGCGCGCTGCTCCGTCGCCAGCCGCAGCCGGCGATACGGCCGCCATAAGGCCGCGACGGCCGCGGGTGGCTGGGTCGCGCGGCCGCGATCCTCGAACAGGTGCGCGATCAGCGCGATCACCCCCTGCGCCAACGGAGCGGGCACGCCGTCCCAATCCGCCGACAACCCGACCGTGAAGCTCACCGCGACACGCCCCGCCGCGCCCGGCTGCGTCACCCGCACCCAGCCGTGCCCGCCGCTGTCGATATCGATCGCATAGTCCTGCGGGGGCAGCACGAACGGCGCGCCATCCGCCGGCAGGCCGGTGATCCCGGCGATCGCGCTCACCGGCGCCTCCGTCAGCATCCGCCATGCGGCCGACGCAGGCAGCACATCCCCCACCGTGCGGCGGATCAGCAAGGTGCCGGTGAACGCCTCGCCAAGCATGATCGCGGCGCCCGCGAGCTGCTCCATCAGCGCCTGCTCGCCCTCGCCCGCGTTGCGCATCAGGCCCCGCGCCGCCGCCACCGCCGCGCTGATCGCCGCGGCCGGAATCGGGGCGGCGCTCATCGGCCGCTCCGGCGCGCGGCGCCGGTCGTCATTATCGTCATCATGTCCGTCTCCGGGTCTTTGGAGCGGCGCCTTTGGTGCGGGGTCGGGCGCGGGGCCGGCCCGCTCCCCCGCCCCCGACTTTCACTCAATAGAGCGCCAGAATGTCGCTCGCCGTCGTGCCCGTCGCGCGGACATATTGCGCGCGAAGCGGCAGCAGCGCGCCGTTCGGCACGTTCTTCCAGATCTGGTCGCTGCTCCCGGCGACCCCGCGCATCACGATCGTGCCGCCGGTGCCGACGTAGAGCGCCTTGGGAATGTCGCTGAGCGCATTGGTGTCATGCGGCGATACCGCCGCCGCGCGCGTCGCCGGCGCCGACGCCGTATCGGCGCTGTTCGCAAACTGATCGGCCATTTCGCCTTGCCCCTTCAATGTTCAGGAAAATGGCCCGCGCGGAATCCACGCGGGCCAGTCACGCAAAGCGAAGCTCAGCTTGCGGCGAACTTCATCAGCTTGATCGCCTCGCTGTTGCAGACGCACCCGCCGATCCGCTTCGTCGCGTAAAAGCTGACGAACGGCTTGTTGCTATATGGATCGCGCAGGATCGCGGTCTCGCTGCGTTCGGCGATCAGATAGCCCGCCTTGAAATTGCCGAACGCGATCGGCAGCGAGTTGGCGGCGATATCGGGCATGTCCTCCGCCTCGATCACCGGATAGCCGAGCAGGGTCGCCGGCTGGCCCTGCGCCAGGCTCGGCTGCCACAGGAACGCGCCGTCGCTGGTCTTGAACTTGCGGATACGCGCCAGCGTGGCGGCGTTCATCACGAACGCAGCGCCCTGCCGATATGGCGCGCGCAGGCTCTGCACCAGATCGATCAGCCGCTCCTGCGGGTTGGCGGAAAAGTCGCCCGCCGCCCCCGCCGGCAGATATTGCAGCGTGCCGAAAGCGCGCGTGCCATCGCCGGTCGCGGCGGTCGGCGCCTGGAGGAAACCCTTGGGTCGATTGGTGCCGTTGCCGTTGATGAACGCCTGCCCCTCGGCCTTGGCGAACTCGGTCGCGATCTCGCCCGCCAGCCAATCCTCGACATCGAACAGCGCGTCGTCGAGCATCGCCTGTGTCGCGGACGGGTTGGCGTAAAGCTCGCCCATCACCGGCGCGATCTCGACGAATGCCGGCGTGCCCGTTTCGGTCCGCGCACCATTCTCGGCCGCCCAGCCCGATGGCGTGCCGCCGGTGGTGACGAGCTTGCGATAGCCCGCCGATCCCACCGTCACGACATTGGCGATCGCGCGGATCGGCGACACCGCCTTCAGCGTCGCATCGATCACCGCGTCGATTTCCCTGGGCACGGCATAGCCGCCGGTATCGCCCGATACGCCGCTGAACGCCTTCATCTCCATCGTCGCGCCACTGCGCACATAGCCGGCGAACACGCGGCTCCCCGTCTTGGCCGCGGCCCCCTCAAGCACTGGCCGCGCCATCACCATCTCGTTCATGCACACCTCCGCAAAGCCCTCGCCCCGACGGGGGAGGGAGGAAAACCGGCCACGTCGCCGGCAACAAGTGGATCGCATCCGGCGAAAGCATCCGCTTTTGCCGGAGGTCCGATCCGCCACATCGACAGAGGCGGGGGTGGCCCCGCCCCAATCTCAATCGTTGGAAAACACTTCCGCCCGCGCGGCGGGCTGCGCCGGCCGGGCAACGAGGCTCACCTCGACCAGTTCGGCCGCGAGGATCTCGCGCCACGCCCCCTGCCGCGTCGCCGTCGCGCGATAGCCGACGGACAGGCCGGGCAGCGCGCCGCCGCGCACCAGTCGCGCGGCCTCCGCGTCATCCACGGTCGCCTCGATCCACAGGCCGCGCGCATCCTCACGGATCGCCTCGATCACGCCGACCGGCGCCCCGCGATGCTGCATCAGCAGCGGCACGGGCGCGGGCGCACCAAACGCGCCACGCCGCATCACGTCGCCCGCGCGATCCACGCGATCGAAAACGGCGGCATGGCCCCGGATGCGCGTCACTTCATCCATTGGCCGAACCCCAGTTTCACCGCGAGCAGCGCGAGCAGCAGCGCCGCGAGCCATCCCGCGAACGCTTTCCACGCGCTGCTCTTGGCATCGCGCCATGCCGTCAGCAGCGCGCGCAGCTCCGCCACGTCGCGCGTCGCCTCGTCGTCCGCCAGGCCGAGCCGGGTCAGCGCGCGCGTCGCGCCCAGCTCCCCCGCCTCTTCCGCGATCGCGCGCAGCGTGGCGAGGTCCGCCCCGCCCGCCGATCCCTGCGCGATCAGTTGCGCGAGAATGCCCGCGCTCATTGCGACCACCCGACCATCTGGCGTTTCTCCTCATCGGTGATGAAGTCCGCAGCCGACACCATTCGCCACAGCCGTTCGCGATCCTCGACCAGCGCCGGCACGCGATCGGGGTCGATCTCCAGCCGCGCCTCGGGGAACCAGCGCTCCAGCCGCGCGACCAGCGCGCCAAGCAACGCATCCGCCAGCGGCAGCACGGTCAGCCGCCACAATGCGCGATTGGCCTCCTTGTAATTGGCGTAGGTCGCATCTCCGGGCAGCCCGAGCAGCATCGGGGGCACCCCGAACGCCAGCGCGATCTCCCGCGCGGCGGCGGCCTTCAGCCCGCCGACGCGATAGGCATAGCCCGCCGGCCACCCGGCCGCGTCCAGCTCGACCGAAACGCGCTCGGGCCGCAACGGATACAGCTCCGCCACGCCGCCTTCCGCATCGCGCAGGATCTGCACGAAGGCATTGCCGTGGAGCAGCAATTGCGCCGCCACCACGCCGAGCAGCCGTTCACCGCCCATCCGCGTGCCGATCAGGCGCGCCAGTTCGGGCGTGGAGGCATCGATCGGCGCGCCTCCGACGCTTTCCGCCACCAGTCGCACCGCACGCTGCGCGATGGCATTGCCGCAATAACCGGCGCGGACCTGCGCCTCATAACCCTGTGGCCAGCGCCCGGCCTCATCGAAATACGTCGCCCCACGCGACAAAGCCGGACGCGATCCCTCGCGCCCGGGCTTCCACCCGAACAATTTCATGTCATGCTCCCTCAATGGACGGGATTACCGCGCAAGACCTGCCGATACTTCTGCTGCTGATCGCCGGCATCGCCGCGACCGCTGCATTCTTGTTCTGGCTGCCGCGCTATTTACCGTTCACGCGATCACGCGAACTCGTTTTCAGATTGTTTTTCGTGATCCTTTTGGCCAGCAACCTCATCATAAGCGTATCTTCGCTGACATCGACATCGACGCTGGTTCAGTTCGCCTTTCTTATGTGGATTGGTTACCTTGCGTGGCAGTCGTGGAGATCGCGGAACGCATTGTAGCGCTTACAACCCACGCACCGCCGCCGCCCCGCGCCGCGCGAGCATCAGCTCGGTCAGCGCCCACACCAAAGCATCGGCGCGATCCGGCGAGCGCCCCGGCCCTTCATACCCGCCACCGGCGGAGAGCCCGCACAGCTCGTCCTCCAGCGCCGGAAAGGCGCCCGCGTGCCACACCTTCCCCGCCTCATAGAGCGCGGCGACCGGCTCGGCGCGCGCCGCCTTGCCCCGGCTGGCATGAACCAGCGTCACCGGCAAAACGGCATCGGCGGCGAGCAGGGTGGAGCGCACCATCTCGCCCCCCTGATTCTTCTCCGCCACCACGCGATCCGCCCCGCGCCGCTCGGCACAGGCGGCGACCGCGCGCGCCCAGCGTTCGGGCGTCGCGCCGGCGATGCTCGCATCCTCCAGCACATAGCCGCGTCCGTCACCGCCCAGCGCCACCGCGACGATGCCACAGGCATCGCCACCGATCCCGGCCGGCGGATCGACGCCCACCACCACGCGCACCGCATCGGGCACCACGCGCGCGCGCCGCGCCTCGATCAGCCCGCGCGTCCACAAGGCGCCCGCCACCTCGTCGATCAGCTCGCCCTCCAGCTCCTGCCGCCCGAGCATCGTCCCGGCATAGCTTTCCGCCATCGCCGCGACGAAGCTGTCCGGCAGATGCGGATTGTCCGCCGTCGCCCCGCGCGTCTCGACCACACCGGGCAGCGCCATCACGCGCCGCATCAGCCGCGTCGGGCGCGGCGTGGTCGTCACCAGGACGCGCGGCCGGTTGCCCAGCCGCATCGTCAGCATCAGATTGTCCCACGCCGCCTCGCCGCCCCGGCCCCATTTGCCCAGTTCGTCGCACCAGGCGAGATGATGTTCCGGCCCGCGCAATTTCTCCGGCGCACTCGCGGCATAGACGCTCGCGGTGGCGCCATTGGGCCAGCGCACCACGCCGGCGGTCACCTTCCACTCCAGCGGCTCATGTTCTCGCGCCATTGCGATGAGGCCGCTCGGTCCCTCGATCATCACGTTGCGCACGTCGTCCACCGTCGCGCCGACCAGCGCGATCCGCCCGTCCGGCATCGCACGCGCCAGATCGCTCACCCATTCCGCGCCGGCGCGCGTTGCCCGTCATGCGCCCATGCCGCCCAGCGATCGCGAAACTCGCGCCGCTGCATCGGCGTCATCGCGCGGATCGCGACCAGCCGTTCGCGCTCCGGCAAGGCGAGCAGCCGGTCGACGATCGCATCGGTGGGATCGACACCCCCGCCGCGCGTCACTTCGCGCCGCCAGTCGCGGCCCTCGCCCGCCGCTTCTCGATCTGTGCGAGCTTGGCGAGGATCACCCGATCGCTATCGTCCTTGTCGGCATAGCGGCGCTTCGGCCCCATCCCGCGCTGCGGCTTGCCCGGTGCGTGGCGATGATAGGTCAGCAGCTTGAGCGCCATCTCGACCGAGACCGGCGGGAGCGCATCGTCGCCCGCCAGCGTCTCGCCCTGCTCCCCGCCCAGCGCATGGCCGACCAGCCGCGTTTCCAGCATCTCATAGCCGAGCGCCAGCGCCTCGCTCCACGCCTGCGCGAAGTCCGCATTGTGGCGCCGCCATTTGAGCGCGGTCTGCCGCGTCACCCCGCCCGCCACCGCCGCCGCGCTCACGTTGCATGTTCCCGAAAGGCAATCGAGGAACGCCTCGCGCTTCGCCTCCGGCCATTGCGGGGGGCCGGACTTCGCCCGCGCTTCCCCCGCCTCGGAACCGATGCCCATATCCCTTCTCCCGCCGGAACCCAGAAACGGGAACGGGCCGGGCGCAGCAGGATCGTCGATCCGCGCGCACCAGCCCGTTCCCCACCGACGCCGCGCCATCGGGCCACCCGTCCGGCCCCCGACTCGCAATTCGTCAGCGTTCCCGTTATGTACCGAACCAGCGTCGCGCTGTCAAGCGTTTTGTGCCTATTTGGTTCTCATTGTATATTCGCTCGCACGAAGCGTCACAGCGCCTGAATCAACGCATTTGGCGCCCGTCATTGGCCAGGCCGGATGCTTGCTGCCTCACACCAGCGATCTCGAATGGCCGGGATTGCGTGGATTCGCGACTGGCGGCTTTTAGCCCGACCAGCGCCAGGTTAGCCGCAATCGCTCAACTTCTTCTTGTTATACGTTTACTTGTTAGATTCTTCAGAGGGTTGTTTCGATAGGGACGCGATGAAGGGGCGCACCGCTATCGGCGAGACATCGCTCGCCCCGCTTTTGGGAAAAGGAGAAAAAACAAAGCCATGCTTCTCGATGTATGCGCAGGCGGCGCGATCCGCCGCGCCGCTCCCGCTACTTTCTACAATATCGCACGCCGCGACATGCCCAGACGCATCAATTAAGATACGTCCCTTTACCGGAGATTTATAATCTTTCGGTACGTCGTAAACCTGCAGCGGCAGTTCAATCGTGATTTTTGGACGATTATCACCGGTTCCCCATGCTGTCGCCCCACGATAATCTCCAGCAACGGCCAATCCAGCCGCATTCCTGGCAGGATAAAATCTGGTTTGTTTGAATAAGGAGCACGTCGCGTTATCGAGCGCGGCAAAATTGGTCTTTTCCGTCACAAGGCATGATTCGACGCTTCCATCCGACGACACATGCAGCAGCACCGAAACAATGCCGTATTCACGCCGTTGTATCGATTCTGACGGATAATGAGCGTTGGAGGCGGCATTTTTGAGATTACGGATGCGGGGAGGCTGAACCGCTTCAGTCGCAGCAAGATCTTGCGTTGCTTGCAGAGCAAAAAACATCAATGCAGCAAACATTTTCCAGCTCGCCCCCGATTAATGGGTCGACGATGACGCAGAATTCCCTCAGATGCAATTCGCTCCATTGATTGGAGCGTCGCGGCGTTGATGATGAAGTGTCCGCTTCGAGCATGACCATCGCCCTGAAAGGGCCGGTAATGCGGCGCTATCCGCCATCAGCCCGCGCCCTCACCGCATTAACGCGTGACAGCGCGCCCCCATCGGGACATGCACCACAAGGATGCGCCCGATCCCGCACCTGCCCCACCCCAATCCGCGCCTGTTGCGCCGGGTGCCGGCGTGGTTGCGCTGGTTGCGGCAGCGGGTGCGGGGCAGCGAATTCTCGTTCATCGCGCTCGCCATCGCCGCCGGCATGGCGGCGGGGCTGGCGACGGTGGTGATCGGCGGCATCGCGCGGACGATGCAGCATGTGTTGTTCGGCCTGCCCGGCGAGATGCGGCTCAGCGGCGCGCCCGGGCTCAGCCTGCCGCAATTGCTCGTGCTGCCGGTCGGCGGGGCGATCCTGGTGCTGTTCAGCTGGGCGGTGCGCGCGCGCAAGCGGCCGCTGGTCGATGCGGTGGAGGCCAATGCGCTCCACGGCGGGCGCATGTCCAAGGCGGATAGTGGCGTGATCGCGGGGCAGACGATGCTGTCGAACGGCTTCGGCGCCTCGGTCGGGCTGGAGGCGGCCTATGCCCAGATCGGCGCGCTGTTCGGCTCGCTCGCCGGGCGCTGGCTGAGCCTGCGCCGGGCGGACATGCGGATCCTGGTCGGCGCCGGCGCGGGGGGAGCGATCGCGGCGGCGTTCGGCGCGCCGATCGCGGGCGCCTTCTACGCGTTCGAGATCGTCATCGGCGCCTATACCCCGGCGGCCATCGCGCCGGTCGCCGCCGCCGCGCTGGCCGGCGCGCAGGTGGCGCAACGGCTCGGCGTCGTGCCCTATATCGTCCACGTCCAGCCGGGGCCGACGATCCATACGTCGGGCTATATCATCTATGCCGGCCTGGCGACGGTGTGCGCGCTGTTCGGAATCGCGATCATGCGCGCGGTCGGGCTGGTCGAGGGCGCCGCCCGTGCGCGGCTTCCCGGATGGTCGCGGCCGGTGCTGGGCGGGCTGCTGCTGATCCCGATCGCGGCCTTTTCGCCGCAAGTGCTCTCCGCCGGGCATAGCGCGCTGCACATCGACATGATGTCCGTGCTGCCGGTTACCTTCATCCTGGGGGTGCTGCTGGCGAAGAGTCTCGCGTCGATCGTGTCGCTCGGCTTCGGTTTCCGTGGCGGGCTGTTCTTCGCGTCATTGTTTCTCGGCACGCTGGTCGGGCATCTGTATGCGAATTTTCTCGCCTGGATCGTCGGCGTACCGATCCTCGATCCGGCCAATGCCTCGCTGGTCGGCATGGCGGCGCTGGCGGTGGCGATCGTCGGCGGCCCCTTCACCATGGCCATGCTCGTGCTGGAGGCGACCGGCAATTTCAGCCTGACCGGCGCGGTGCTCGCCGCCTGTCTCGTCTCGTCCACCATCGTGCGCGAATTGTTCGGGTATAGCTTCTCGACCTGGCGCCTCCATCTGAGAGGCGAGACGATCAAGAGCGCGCGCGATGTGGGCTGGACCAAATCGCTCACCGCCGGCCGGATGATGCGGCGCGGCACGGCGATCGCACCCGCGGGGATCACCATCGCGGAACTGCGCCACCGCTTCCCGCTCGGCGCGACGAGCCGCGTCGTGCTGGTCGGCGATGACGAGCGTTACGCCGGGATCGTCGCCACCGCCGCCGCCTTCGCCGAGGGAGTCGATCTCGACGCGCCCGCCGGAACGCTCGCGCACGCGACCGACACCGCGCTCTCACCCGACATGGATATGAGCGTGGTGATGAAAACGTTCGACGCGGCCGAGACCGACGAGCTTGCAGTGCTCGATGCGGACGCGCGCGTGCTCGGCATCGTCACAGAGGCGTTCGTCCATCGCCGTTACGCCGAGGAACTAGACAAGGCGCAGCGCGCGCTGTTCGGCGAGCAATAAGCGCCGCGCTCAATCCACCCGGCGAAACGCGAACATCCGCGTCTCATAGGGAAAGGAAATCTCGGCCTGCCCGGCAAGCTCCGGCGTCTCCGCGATCAACCGCCGCACCTGCTGCTCCACCGCGGCTCGCTCGGCATCGGGCAGCGCCGCGATGAAGCTCACCGACAGCGTGCGCGCGACGATCACCTCTTCCGCGCGCCCCACATGCGCGTGGCTTGCCCGCCGCTCGCCGACCGCCGCAAAGCCGGACGCGGGAAACACGCGCCGCCACGCCCCGGTGCGGAAGCGGGGCGCGCCGCTTTCCCATCGGTCGGTGATCGCGCTCAGCGCCGCGACCCATGGGACACGCTCGTCCCGCACATTCCAGATCAGCCCAAGCATCCCGCCCGGTTTGAGCACCCGGCGCATTTCCGCAAGCGCGCGCGCGGTCGCGAACCAGTGGAACGCCTGTGCGCAGATCACCGCATCGACCGCGCCATCAGGCAACGGGATCGTCTCCGCCGTCCCATCCAGCGCCGTCACTTCGGGATAATCGCCGGCGAGTGTCTCGCGCATCGCCGCCACCGGCTCGACCGCCATGATCGTCGCGCCGGTCTCGCGCAGCATCGGCACGAACTTGCCCGTCCCCGCGCCGACCTCCAGCACCGATCGCCCGGCGCGCAGCCCGATCACCCCGCGCAACCACTCCAGCGCGGCCGGGGGATAGTCGGGCCGTCCCTTCACATAGGTCGCGGCGGCCCGCGCATAGCCCGTGCTCGCGCTGTCGTGGACGGTCACGCCGCCGCCGCGCTCGCCTCGGCCACCGCCGCCCAGGCGGCGATCTCCTCGTTGAAATGGCGCGCGATCGTCAGGTCGCCGGCGATGCCGTTCGAGAGATCGACGCTCACCGCGCCTTCCCATTCCCATGTCGCATTGCCGTTGAGCGCGACCATGCCGTCACCCTCGGCGCGCGCCATCACCAGCCCGCCCTTGTTGCGCACGGTCACGTCGCGCGCGAACTCGGTCCGCCCGGTCAGCGCGGCGGCGAAGGCGGAGGCAGCCATCGCGCTGCCGCAGCTGTCGGTCAGCCCCACGCCGCGTTCGAAGGTGCGGACGAAGATCGCATCGGGCGCCAGCACGCGGACGAACGACACATTGGCGCGCCTCGGCAACCAATCCGGCGCGGCCTCGCAGATCGCGCCGATGCGGACGAGCGCATCCTCGTCGACCCCCTCCACGAACGTCACCAGATGCGGATTGGGCATCGCGATCGCGGTGAAGGCGAGCCCCGGATCGAGCCGCGCGACCGGCTGTTCGACGATCTCATGCGCCTCGCCATGCAGCGGCCATTCGCTCACATCCAGCCCCGCCGGCCCCGCGACCTCGCGCACGCTATAGACCCCCGGCGCGAGATCGGGTTCGCGCGCGATCTCCACCGTCGAATGCATCAGATGCAGGGTCGCGCGATCGACACCCATGCGCTCGAACGCCATCCGCGCCACGCAGCGCACGCCATTGAGACACGTCTCCGCTTCCGACCCGTCCGCATTGAACATGCGGAATCCGGCATGGCCGTGATGATCCGTGAACAGCAGCAGACCATCGCCGCCGACCGCGCCGCGCCGATCAGCCAGCGCACGCGCGACGACCGCCCATTGCGCGTCTTCCAGCGCGATATCGCGCGCATCGATCAGCGGAAAATCATTCCCCGATCCGTGACATTTGACAATTTCGAACCGCATCGCGCCTCTTTACCAGCGTTCAACGCAATTGGTAATGATCCGCGAGCCGATCGAGCGCCAGTGTGAGCACCACCCGCCCCGATCGCGTCGGCCAGCCCAGCGCGCGCTCGGCTTCGGGCAGCCGCTCGCCGGCGCAGACGACACGCCACAATATATCGGAGAGCCCGCTCCCCACGCCGCCGATCGCGGCGTCGAAGCGCCGTTTCGCCGCGATCTTCGCCATCGTCGGGTCCGCGCCATCGCCCCCGCCGCCATCGACGCGCTGCACACCCCAGCGCATCGTCGTCGCGGGGGCGATCGCGGCGCGCTCATAATCGCCGCGCAACCGCTCCCCCGCCTCATATTGTCGCGCGTCGACCAGCCCGCGCGCGGCGAGCCATGACAATGGCGATTCGGCAAGGTTCGCGGTTACCGTCCGTCCGCGCCCACGTGCCGCACCGGGCTGAACAACACCCTGACCATCAATGACTTTTTCCACCAGTTCCTGCATCGTCATCCTCCAGTCAGCGAATCATCACTTGCCATAACGGACGGTTTGTAGGACATGGATAAAACCAATTTGGTTAGGAAAGCGATATGATCACCGCCATTCGCGAAGTGCGCCGCGCCAAGGGGCTGACGCTGGAGGAGGTCGGTCGCCGTTGCTTCCCGCCAACCACCGCGCAGACGATCGGGCGGCTCGAAATGGGCACGCGCACCGTATCGGTCGCGTGGCTCAATCGCATCGCCGCCGCGCTGGAGGTGGATGCAAGCGATCTGGTCTCGCTGCCCGAGCGGGGCGACCTCGCGGTCGCGGCGACGCTGGGGCCGGATGGCGCCCATGCGCCGCGCCGGTCAGCGCGGATCGTGTCGCCACAGCCATCGCCCGGTGCCGTCGCCGTCACGGTCGCCGCCGGGACGGGCGATTATCGCGCGGGCGACGAAATATGGTGCGACATGCTCGCGCCCGATGCCTTTGCCGGCGCGCTCAACCGTGACGTATTGGCGCCGCTCCCCGCCGGCCGGTTCGTGTTCGGGCGATTGATCGCGGCGGGGGCGAAAGAGATCACCATCCTGCCGCTCTCCGCGGGGGCGAAATCGCAAACCATCGCCGATGCCGCATGGATCGCCTGCGCCGCGCGGCTGGTGCGCGCGCTTTGACAGGCGCTCAGCGCGCGCCCGGCCCGAACCGGGCGATCAGATCATAATGCGCGCCCAGGAAATGCTGCCGGACGAAGGTGATGCCCGCCTCGCCGCGCCAGGTCGAACGCTCGATAACCAGACAGGGCGCACCGGTTCCCACGCCGAGCCGCTCCGCGATGACGCCCTGCGCGCCATCGGCGGCGATCCGTGTTTCCGCCTCCGTCCACGGCACATGATTGAGCAGCCAGGTGCCGGGAGAAATGGCGTCGAACGGCTCGTCCGCCGCCGTCGGCACGCTGGCGAGGCTAACCAGCCGTTGCTCCGCCGCCAGCGGCAGCCCATCGGCAAGATGCACGCCATCTAGCTGGAGCAATTGCCCCTTTCCCGCCAGCGCGCGTTCGGCGGCTGTGCGCGGCGCACGCACCTGCCGCTCGGCAAGGTGATAGACATAGCTTTGCCCGCGCGCCGCCACCTGCTGCGCCAGATCGGGAATATCGAGCACCACCGAATGGACGCGCGGGCGGCTGACGAAGGTGCCGGCGCGTTTGCGCCGATCGATCAGCCCGCGCCGCGAAAGCTCGCCCAGCGCCTTGCTCACCGTCATCCGCGAACAGCCATAGCGCTGCATCAATTCCTGCTCGACCGGCAGCCGCGCGCCCGCCGCCAACGTGCCGGACAGGATATCCGCCGCGATCTCGCCCACGATCCGCGCGTGAAGCGAACTCATGCGAGCAGCGCACGCACGGTATTGGCGTAGCGCCGCGCGATCGCCGCGCGCGCGCTATGCCGTCCGCCCGCCACCCGCTTCACGCCGCGCCGCCAGACGCAGTCGATCGCCCCGCGTGCGCTCGCGAAAACAAGCGCATCGGTCAGCGCCGCGCCACCGCGCGCGACCAGCGCGGGATGATCGGACGCGAGCGAGACGATATCCGCCGCATTGCCCGCCGCGATCCCGCTCGCCGCGCCCAGCGCCTGTGCGCCGCCGTCCACCGCCGCGCGCCACAGGGCATCGCCGGTCGATCCGCCGCCGCCGAGCAGATTACGCGCGCGCCGCTCAAGCCTCTGGCCATATTCGAGTAGCCGCAATTCCTCCGCCGCATCGATCAGCACGTTCGAATCCGATCCCACGCCAAAGCGGCCACCGGCGGCGCGGAAATCCACCGCCGGGAAGATCCCGTCGCCCAGATTGGCCTCGGTGATCGGGCACAGCCCCGCGATCGCCCCCGATCGCGCCAGCCGCGTGGTTTCCTCCCCCGTCATGTGCGTCGCATGGACGAGGCACCAGCGCGCGTCCACCGCCGCATGATCGAGCAACCATTCGATCGGCCGCGCGCCGCTCCACGCGATGCAATCCTCCACCTCGCGTAGTTGCTCCGCGATATGGATATGGATCGGCGCATCGGGCGCCATCGCCTCCAGCGCGGCCAGTTCGTCGGGCGTCACCGCGCGCAGCGAATGCGGCGCGACCCCCACCACCGCATCGGGCAGCGCGCGGCACGCCGTGCGCGCGCCTTCCAGCAGCGCGGCAAAGCCATCGAGATCATGTGCGAACCGCGCCTGCCGTTCGCCCAGCGCCGCGCCGCCGAACCCGCCGTGCGCGTAGAATACCGGCAGGTGGGTGAGTGCGATCCCGGTCTCCACCGCAGCCGCCGCTACGCCCTCGCTCATCGCCGCGCGGTTCGCATAAGGCGCGCCATCGGGGGCGTGGTGGAGGTAGTGGAATTCGCCGACGCGGGTGAATCCCGCCTCCAGCATTTCGACATAGGCCATCGCCGCGATCGCCAGCAGGTCATCGGGCGAAACGCGCGTGGCGAAGCGATACATCACCTCGCGCCACGTCCAGAAACTGTCGTCACCCGGCCCCGCGACTTCCGCCAGCCCGGCCATCCCGCGCTGGAACGCGTGGCTGTGCAGGTTCGGCATTCCCGGCAGTGCGGCCGCGTGGCGCTCGTCGCCCGGTTGCGCCGCGACGTCGCATTGAACCGAGGCGATCACGCCGTGCGCGATCGTCACGCGCACGTCTCGCGCCCAGCCATCGGGCAGCATCGCTTCGGCAAAGTGCAGCGTCGTCACGACGGTCTCCTGATCGCGTCGCAATAATGTCTATACATTATGGCCGCGCACTGCAATGATGCGCCGATGGCTGACCGTCTGTGGACCAACGCCCGACTCGCGACGATGACCGGCCCCGGCCTTGGCATCGTGGAGGATGGCGCAATCGCCTGCGCCAGGGGCGCGATCATCTATGCCGGCCCCGCCGCCGATGCGCCGCCCGCGCGCGAGACGATCGATTGCGCCGGGCGCTGGATCACGCCGGGGCTGATCGATTGCCACACGCATCTCGTCCACGCCGGGGATCGCGCGCATGAGTTCGAGCTGCGGCTGGCGGGCGCATCCTATGAGGAGATCGCGCGCGCCGGCGGCGGGATCGTCTCGACGATGCGCGCCACCCGCGCTGCGAGCGAGGATGCGCTGGTCGCCGCCGCGCTCCCCCGGCTCGACGCACTGATTGCGGAAGGCGTGACGACGATCGAGATCAAATCGGGTTACGGCCTCGAACTCGATAGCGAAGCGCGGATGCTGCGCGCCGCGCGCCGGCTGGGCGCGGAACGCGATGTCGCCGTCGCCACCACCTTCCTCGGCGCGCACGCGCTGCCGCCGGAATATGCCGGCGATGCGGACGGCTATATCACGCAGGTCTGCGACGTGATGCTCCCCGCGATCGCGCGCGAAGGGCTGGCCGATGCGGTCGACGCCTTTTGCGAGGGGATCGGCTTCACCCCCGCACAGACCGAGCGCGTATTCACCGCCGCCGCGCGCTTCGCGCTGCCGGTGAAGCTCCACGCCGAGCAGCTCTCCAATCTCCACGGCGCGGCGCTCGCCGCGCGCCATGGCGCGCTGTCCGCCGATCACCTTGAACATCTCGATCAAGCCGGCGTCGCGGCGATGGCCGCCGCCGGCACAGTCGCCACCCTGCTCCCCGGCGCTTACTATTTCACCCGCGAGAGCAAATTGCCCCCCATCGCCGCGTTGCGCGCCGCCGCCGTGCCGATCGCGATCGCCACCGATTGCAACCCCGGCACCTCGCCACTCACCTCGCTGCTGCTCGCGCTCAACATGGCGGCGACCTGCTTCCGCCTGACGGTGGACGAGGCGCTGCGCGGCGTCACCGTCAACGCCGCCCGCGCATTGGGCCGCGACGACACGATCGGCACGCTCGAACCCGGCAAGCAATGCGACCTCGCGATCTGGGACATCCAGCGCCCGGCCGAGCTTGTCTATCGCATCGGTTTCAACCCGCTTCACACCCGCATTCGGAGAGGCAAGTGATCGTTCTTCTACCCGGCCATGTCCCGCTGGCCGACTGGCGCAATATCTATCGCGGCGCGCCCGCCAAGCTCCACCACAGCGCCGCCCCGCGCATCGCCGAAAGCGCCGCCGCGGTCGCGCGGATCATCGCGCGGCATCAGCCGGTCTATGGCATCAACACCGGCTTCGGAAAGCTCGCCAGCGTCAAGATCGGCGATGACGATCTCGCGACGCTCCAGCGCAATATCGTGCTGAGCCACGCGGCCGGCGTCGGCACGCCATCTCCGGCGGGCGTGGTGCGGCTAATGCTCGCGCTCAAGCTCGCCAGCCTCGGCGTGGGCGCGTCCGGCGTGCGGCCGGAGACGATCGCGCTGCTGGAGGCGATGCTGGCGCAAGACCTGTTGCCGGTGATCCCGTGCCAGGGCTCGGTCGGCGCGTCGGGCGATCTCGCCCCGCTTGCGCACATGGCCGCGACGATGATCGGCGAAGGCGAGATCGTCGCACACGGCGAAACCCTCCCCGCCGCCGAAGCGCTCGCCCGCGCCGGCCTGGCCCCGCTGGAGCTTGGCCCGAAAGAGGGGCTGGCGCTGCTCAACGGCACGCAATTCTCCACCGCGAACGCGCTCGCCGGATTGTTCGAGACGGAGCGTGTTTTTCAGGCCGCGCTCATCACCGGCGCGCTTTCGACCGAGGCCGCCAAAGGCTCCGATGCGCCGTTCGATCCGCGCATCCACAGCTTGCGCGGCCACGCCGGGCAGATCGCGGTCGGCGATGCGTTGCGCGGGCTGATGGCCGGCAGCGCGATCCGCGCCAGCCACCGCGAGAACGATCCGCGCGTGCAGGATCCCTATTGCCTGCGCTGCCAGCCGCAGGTGATGGGCGCCGCGCTGGACATATTGCGTCAGGCCGCCACGACGCTCACCACCGAAGCGAACGGGGTGAGCGACAATCCGCTGATCTTCCCCGAAACCGACGAGGCGTTGTCGGGCGGCAATTTCCATGCCGAGCCCGTCGCCTTCGCCGCCGACATGATCGCGCTCGCCATCTGCGAGATCGGCTCGCATTTCGGAGCGCCGCGTCGCGATGCTGGTCGATCCGGCCTTGTCGGGCCTGCCGGCATTCCTCACGCCCCGGCCCGGCCTCAATTCCGGCTTCATGATCCCGCAGGTGACGGCGGCGGCGCTGGTCAGCGAGAACAAGCAGCGCGCCTATCCCGCCTCGGTCGATTCGATCCCCACCTCGGCCAATCAGGAGGATCATGTCTCGATGGCGGCGCACGGGAGCCGCCGATTGCTGGCGATGGCCGCCAATGCCGCCAATGTGATCGGGATCGAGGCATTGGCCGCCGCGCAGGGCTGCGACTTCCACGCCCCGCTCGCATCCTCGGCCACGCTGGAGGCAGCGCGCGCCGCGATCCGCGCCCAGGTGCCGACGCTCGACAATGATCGTCACTTCTCACCGGATATGCTGAAGGCGACCGAATTGGTGACATCGGGCGCACTGGCCGCCGCCAGCGGCTTCGCATTGCCGGGCGTCGTGACGTGAGCGACTTCCTTCACGTCCATCGCGGTGCGGCGCCGCTGATCGTCGCCATGCCGCACACCGGCACCGATCTCGCCGGGCTGGACGCGCACTTCGCTTCGCCATGGCTCGCGCGGCGTGACGCGGATTGGCACATCGACAAGCTCTACGCCTTCGCCATCGACCGTGGCGCGACGATCGTCCGCACTGGCATCTCGCGCAGCGTGATCGACGTGAATCGCGATCCCTCGGGCGCATCGCTCTATCCGGGGCAGGCGACGACCGAGCTTTGCCCGACCACCACCTTCGACGGCGAGCCGCTCTATATCGGCGCGGGCCCCGACGAGGGCGAGATCGCGCGCCGCCGTGCCGCATTCTTCGATCCCTACCACACCGCGCTCGCGGCCGAGATCGCGCGACTGCGCGCGGCGCGCCCGCGCGTCGTGCTCTACGACGCGCATTCGATCCGCAGCCGCATTCCGCGCCTGTTCGACGGCGAACTGCCGCAGTTCAACATCGGCACCAATAATGACGCGACCTGCGATCCCGCGCTGACCGCCGCCGTCTCCGCCGCCTGCTCCCGCGACCGGATCGTCAACGGCCGCTTCAAGGGCGGCTGGACGACGCGCCATTACGGCCAGCCGTCGCAGGGCGTCCACGCGATCCAGATGGAACTCGCCATCCGCGGCTACGCGCCCGAGCCGGATGCGCCGGACGAGGCCAACTGGCCCCCCGCCTTCGATCCCGCCTACGCCGCGCCGCTGACCGAAACGCTGCGCAACGTCCTCAACGCCTGTCTGGATTTCGCGCAATGACCCGTCTCGATCCCACCCGCGTCATCAAAGCCCGCCACCGGCACCACGCTTTCCGCCAAAAGCTGGCTGACCGAAGCGCCGCTTGCGGATGCTGATGAACAACCTTCACCCCGACGTGGCCGAACGGCCCGAGGAACTCGTCGTCTATGGCGGGATCGGCCGCGCGGCGCGCGATTGGGAAAGCTACGACAAGATCGTCGAGACCCTGCGCCGGCTGGAGGATGATCAGACGCTGCTGATCCAGTCCGGCAAGCCGGTCGGCGTGTTCCGCACCCATAAGCGATGCGCCGCGCGTGCTGCTCGCCAACAGCAACCTCGTGCCGAAATGGGCGAATTGGGAGCATTTCGACGAATTGGATCGCAAGGGTCTGGCGATGTACGGCCAGATGACCGCCGGTTCGTGGATCTATATCGGCACGCAGGGCATCGTGCAGGGCACCTATGAGACGTTCGTCGAAATGGGCCGCCAGCACTATAACGGCGATCTCTCGGGCAAATGGCTGCTCACCGCCGGGCTTGGCGGGATGGGCGGCGCGCAGCCGCTCGCGGCGGTGATGGCGGGCGCCTCGTGTCTTGCGATCGAATGCCAGCAGAGCCGGATCGAGATGCGGCTGCGCACCGGCTATCTCGATCGCGCCACGACCAGCCTCGATGAGGCGCTGGAGATCATCGCCACTGCCACGGCGCCGGTTTCGGTCGGCCTGCTCGGCAATGCGGCGGAATTGCTGCCGGAGATGTACGCGCGCGGCGTCCGCCCCGATCTGCTGACCGATCAGACGAGCGCGCACGATCCGGTCAACGGCTATCTCCCCGCCGGCTGGACGGTCGAGCGCTGGATCGCCACGCGTGAGCAGGATCCGGCAACCGTCGCCGCCGCCGCCAAGACGTCAATGGCGCGGCATGTGCAGGCGATGCTGGCGTTTCAGGCCGCCGGCGTGCCGACGGTCGATTATGGCAACAACATCCGCCAGGTCGCGTTCGACGCGGGGGTGAAGGACGCCTTCGCCTTCCCCGGCTTCGTGCCCGCCTATATCCGTCCGCTGTTCTGTCGCGGCATCGGTCCGTTCCGCTGGGTCGCGCTGTCGGGCGATCCCGAGGATATCTATCGCACCGACGCCAAGGTGAAGGAGCTGCTGCCCGACAACAAACACCTCCACCGCTGGCTCGATATGGCCCGCGATCGGATACACTTCCAAGGCCTCCCCGCCCGCATCTGCTGGGTCGGGTTGGGCGACCGGCAACGGCTCGGTCTCGCCTTCAACGCGATGGTGGCGCGAGGCGAGTTGAAGGCGCCCGTGGTGATCGGCCGCGATCATCTCGATTCCGGCTCGGTCGCCTCCCCCAATCGTGAAACGGAGGCGATGCGAGACGGATCGGATGCTGTGTCCGATTGGCCGTTGCTCAACGCGCTGCTCAATACCGCCTCCGGCGCGACATGGGTTTCGCTGCACCACGGCGGCGGCGTGGGCATGGGTTACTCGCAACATTCAGGGATGGTGATCGTCGCGGACGGCACACCGGAAGCGGCGCGACGACTGGAGCGCGTGTTGTGGAACGATCCCGCGAGCGGCGTGATGCGTCACGCCGACGCCGGTTATGATATCGCGCTGGGTTGCGCACGAGATAAACAACTGGATCTTCCGGCAATTCTAGCCTGATCTCACTTTATCGACTGCATCTTTCGTCGCCGCGCTCAATCGCGGCGGCTTTTTTTGCAGTTGGGCAAAGCCGACTGGATCGGCGATACCGGCCGCTTTGAAATATTTCAGCGCTGCAACATTTGCTTAAAATATATTCTTCGAACTGCGCGCCGCGATGAGCCGCTATGCAGCAAACCTGTCAACGATGACAGATTTCTCTCCGATAATGCGCATTGTTAACGTGATAGGGAAATCGTCGAGCTCTTCACTCGTCACAATAGAGATTCGCCCGACGTGATTTCAGCTCCTGGAATATCTGTATGAAGAGAATTGTTCTTGATTTTGGACAATAGTGCTTACCGCTTTGCTCTGGCGAGATATTGACGAATGAACGCTCGCTGCTATTGACACGTCCACAAATTCGCAGGAGCGCCATATGTCAGAAGAAACCGTCGACACGAACACGGTCGAGCTCGCCACCGAGTTGACCATCGCTTGGTTGTCCAACCCGAATACCCGCGCATCGGGCGAAGATGTGCCGGCGTTCCTCAAGAAGATGCATGAAGCGGTTGCCGGCCTCTCCACGGAAACCGAGTCGACCAGCCCGCCGGAAGTAACGGCGGAATATGTCCCGGCGGTGTCGGTACGTAAATCGCTTGCTTCCAAGGACTTCATCATCTCGATGATAGATGGCAAGCAGTATAAGACGCTCCGCCGCCATCTCGCCGGTCAGGGCCTTACTCCGGCGGAATATCGCCAGCGTTATGGGCTTAAGCCGGATTACCCGATGGTTGCCGAAAGCTATTCGGAAGCGCGCCGCGCGATGGCTAAAAAGATTGGCCTTGGCCGCAAACCGGGCATGAAGCGCAAGGCCGAAACCGAAAGCGCCCCATCCGGTCGCGGCCGTCGTAAAAACACGCCGCAGGCCGACGGCTGACGATTGCGCCCGCATCCCTGGCTCCGGTCGGGGAGGCGGGCGACATCGCAATTTTGTGAGCGTGAGACACGCGTTGGCAGGCGCTCGGTCGCGCAGCCACGATGCCTCCACCTGCCGCGCGCGACAGCCATGCGCCTCCATCCTCGAGTGCGTAGCACTCCACTCGCTTGAGATAGGCGATCGGCCTGCCATCCTGATCCATTAATGCGCGTTAGCCCACGCGATCAGCGACGTCTGCGAAATCGTAATCCGCGCGCGCGATGGCATGGCGTATGGCTATGATCTATCGCGCGATGCGATATCCCCACCCTTCCATTAGCCCGCCAATCCGCTCGCGGGTGCGAGCGCGGTCCCGACCAGCAACGAGGCCCGCGACAGCGCAAACAAACGTAAATGACGCGACAGACGCCTCACCCGCAATTGACGCATATCGCGCGCCTCGTTGTGAAGTTGCGCTGCCCAGGTGTTTGATCCCGCGGGTTGATGGTGTGATCCTTTCGTTGGAATGGAAGGAGGCGCTATAGGACAGGTTCGTCGCGGGAGCGCCACGATCACGCACGCTGTCCGAGCAGCATGCAGCGATCGCGCACTTCGCTCGCGACGTTGAGCGGAGAGCTGGGGATCAATCTCAAGACGGTAGCCCAATGGCGCGAGCGGACGACGGTCAAGGATTTGAAGACCCGGCCGAAAGCCCCTCGATCGACGACACTGACCGAAGCCGAGGAGGCAATGATGGTCGCGTTCCGGCACCACACGCTGCTGCCGCTGGACGATCGCCTCTATGCGATGCAGCCGTCGATCCGCACCTTCGCCGGTCGGCGGCGCACCGCCGCCTCCAGCCGCACGGCATCTCCCGGCTACCGGATGTCGAAGGCAACAAGCCCAAGCGACAACACCTCAAGCGTTATCCCATCGACTTCTTCCACATAGATATCCCCGAGGTGCAGACCGCCGACGGCAAGCTGTAACCGGTTGTGGGTATCGACCCCACCGGCAAGGACGCGACTTGATAGCCATGAACAGCCGCGAACACATCGCGCCGACTTCATGGCTGCGTGTAAAGTCGCACTCCGGCTCAAGACGTTCAGCGGACTCACACCCTACGAGTACATCTGCAAAATCTGGACACCGGATCCAGATCGATTCATTGCCAATCCGGTCCACCAGATGCCGGGACTAAACGACTGGCCGAATATCACGACCGATCGACACCAAGCGCGGGCCGAAATTAGCGATTTCGGCGCGTTTGCCGCGCGACATCATTCGGAGGCGGAAGCGCCCAAGCTGTATGAAACCGCCCCGCGAGCAAACTGCCGCGACCGTCGAGTTGCGTTAGAGGCGGTGGAGCCAGTGGAAGAGTAACCGATTAACTTCCTCCGGCCGCTCCTGTTGCGTCCAGTGGCCGCATCCGTCGAGCACATGCCCTTCGACGCGCGGCACCAGCGGCTGCATCAGCGCGACCGGATCGGCCACCGCGCCAAACAAGGTCGTGGCGGGATCTTTGCCGCCGCCGATGAACAACGCCGGCTGTTCGATACGCCGCTCCCGATAGGGCTGAAGCCAGGCGAAATCGCGCTCGTGATTGCGATAGCGGTTGATCGGCCCCCGAAACCCCGATGCCTCGAACGCCGCGACATAATAATCCAGATCGGCCGGCGAGAGCCATGCCGGGAAGGGGGCCGGGTCGACCATTCCTTCCAGCAACGTCGCGCCCGCCGCCTTGTCCGGCCAGGTGCCGGGCGGGGCATCGCCGGATATGGCGTAATAGAATTTGCGCAGGAAATCGCGCACGTCGCGCTCTGCCTCGGCCTCCGCCGGCCCCTCAGCCTGAAACCATTCCTGATAGAAGAAACGCCCCCTGGCGGTGAAGGCGGAGCGGAACACATCGGTGAACGGCCGCGTCGGCACGCCGGCATAAGGCACAGACAGCGCCGCGACCGCGCGGAAGCGATCCGGATGGACCAGCGCGCTGTTCCACACCATCGGCGCACCCCAATCATGCCCAACAAGGATCGCCGGCTCCGCCAGTTGCAGCGCGCGCGCCACCGCGACGATATCCGCCACCATATGCTCCATCGCATAGGCCTCGACCGCATCCGGCTTGTCCGAGCCACCATAGCCGCGCACGTCGATCGCCGCCGCGGTGAAGCCGGCGCGGGCCACCGGCCCGATCTGGTGCCGCCATGAATACCAGCTTTCCGGGAAGCCATGGACCATCAGCACCAACGGCCCCTGCCCCTCCACGGCGACTCGCAGGCGAAGCTCGCCCGTGTCGATCATGCGGAAATCGGTCATCGCGCACTCCCTCCGGCCGGCAATATGCCGATCATGTCACACTGGCGCCTGCTGCCAAAACCCGCGCCACGGCCCCAAAAGCAAAACGCCCCGCGGTTTCCCGCGAGGCGCTTCGTTTTGCCGATCGAGCAAGCGATCAATGATGCTGATCGTCGTCGATGATCGGCAGCGTTTCGAACTGGTGATACGGCGGCGGGGAGGACAGCGTCCACTCCAGCGTCGTCGCGCCTTCGCCCCACGGATTGTCGCCCGCCTTCTTGCCCGCGATCAGCGAGATGATCACGTTGACGAAGAAGATCACCATGCCGGCGGCCATGATCATGTAACCGACCGTGGCGATCGTGTTCCAGTGCGCGAAGCCATCCGGATAATCCGGGTAACGGCGCGGCATGCCCTGCAGGCCCAGGAAGTGCATCGGGAAGAACATGATGTTCACGCCGGCAAAGAACACCCAGAAGTGCAGATGGCCGAGGAACTCGTTGAGCATCTTCCCCGACATCTTCGGGAACCAGTAGTAGAAGCCCGCGAACAGCGAGAACACCGCGCCGAGGCTCAGCACGTAGTGGAAATGCGCCACCACGTAATAGGTGTCCTGCATGTAATCGTCGACGCCGCCGTTGGCGAGCACCACGCCCGTCACGCCGCCCACGGTGAACATGAAGATGAAGCCGATCGCCCACACCATCGGGGTGCGGAACGTGAGGCTGCCGCCCCACATCGTGGCGATCCACGAGAAGATCTTGATGCCGGTCGGCACCGCGATCACCATCGTGGCGGCGGTGAAATACATCTTGGTGTTCACGGAGAGGCCGGTCGTGAACATGTGGTGCGCCCACACGACGAACCCGACCACGCCGATCGCGACCATGGCATAGGCCATGCCGAGATAGCCGAACACGGGCTTGCGGCTGAAAGTGGAGATGATCTGGCTGACGATGCCGAAGCCCGGCAGGATCATGATGTACACTTCGGGGTGGCCGAAGAACCAGAACAGATGCTGGTACAGGATCGGATCGCCGCCACCGGCCGGATCGAAGAAGGTGGTGCCGAAGTTACGATCGGTCAGCAGCATCGTGATCGCCGCCGCGAGCACCGGCAGCGCGAGCAGCAGCAGGAACGCGGTGACCAGCACCGACCATACGAACAGCGGCATCTTGTGCAGGGTCATGCCCGGCGCGCGCATGTTGAAGATGGTGGTGATGAAGTTGATCGCACCGAGGATCGACGATGCGCCCGCAAGGTGGAGCGAAAGGATCGCCATGTCGGTCGACGGCCCCGGCTCACCATAAGTGGAGAGCGGCGCATAGAGCGTCCAGCCATTGCCGGCGCCACCGAAGAACGGCGAGGCGAGCAGCAGCGAGAACGCCGGGATCAACAGCCAGAACGAGATGTTGTTCATGCGCGGGAACGCCATGTCCGGCGCGCCGATCATCAGCGGGACGAACCAGTTGCCGAACGCGCCGATCATCGCGGGCATGACCATGAAGAACACCATGATCAGGCCGTGCGCCGTCACCATCACGTTCCACAGGTGGAGCGATTCGTCGAGGCTCGCCTCGCCGCCGTGCAACATGCCGGCCCAGCCCTGAAGGTACTGGATGCCCGGATGCATCAGCTCCGCGCGCATCAGGCCCGAAATCGCGCCGCCGATGATGCCGGCGCAGATCGCGAAGATCAGATAAAGGGTGCCGATGTCCTTGTGGTTCGTCGACATGAACCAGCGGGCGAAAAAGCCCGGCTTGTGATCGGCATCATGATGGTGATCGTGCGCGTGATGCGCCTCGAACGCCGAAGGTTGGATCGCGGTATCGGTCATAATCAGCGTCCCGTCGCGCCGGCGGCAGCCGCATTCGCGGTCGCCGCCTCGGCGGTGTTGGTGGGGGCGGCGGCGTTCGCGGCCGGCGCGGAGGCGTTCGCGGCGGCATCGGCCGGTGCGGCGGCGGGAGCCGCTGCCTCGGCCGGCTTCGCGGCGCCCGGCATCGTGCCGCCCTTTGCCTTCACCCATGCGGCGAATTCGGCCGGCGAAACCGCCTCGACCGCGATCGGCATGAACGCGTGGCGCGCGCCACACAGTTCCGAACACTGCCCGAAATAGAGGCCCGGCTTGTCGATCGTGAAGCTCGTCTCGTTGAGACGGCCCGGCACCGCATCGAGCTTGATCCAGAACGCGGGCACCGCCCAGCTGTGGATCACGTCGTTCGCGGTGGTGATCAGGCGGATCGGCACGCCGACCGGCAGCACGATGCGATTATCGGTGGCGAGCAGGCGCGGGCCATCCGCGTCGGTGCGATAACGCTCGCCCGCGCCGACCTGATCCTTTTCCTTCAGCATGTTGGCGGTGATCTCAAACCCGCCATTATCTGGATATTGGTAGGTCCAATACCATTGGTTGCCGATCGCCTTCAGCGTGATCGCATTGGCCGGCGCCGGCTTGTACTGAGCGGAAAGCAGCCCGATCGACGGCACGGCGACCGCGACCAGGATCAGCACCGGCAGCAACGTCCAGACGATTTCGATCGCGGTGTTGTGGCTGGTCTTCGACGGCACCGGGTTCGCGGCGCGGCGATAGCGGATGCCGACCCAGATCAGCAGCGCGAGCACCAGCACGCAGATCGCGGTGATCAGCGGCAGCAGGATGTAATTGTGGAAATCATGCGCGCGCTGGCCGATCTTGGTCACCTGCGGCTGAAGGTGCATCAGGCCGTCGGTCGGCTGGCCGATCAACGGCTTGGCCGTCATCGCCGGCGCGCCGTCCATCGCCAGTTCCGGCGACGCCGGTGTCGTTGCGGCCGGTGTTGCGGCGGCTGGCGCTGCCGCGGTGGCGGCTGGCGCCTCAGTTTTCGCGGGTGCCTGCGCGGCAACGGGCGCGAGCCCGGCCAACGCGAGGCCGGCCGCGAGAGCCAATCCTTTGAACGCGATTCTCATCGTCTTGTTGTCACCCCTGCCTGTCCCGGCCCCCGCCTGCGCGGCGCAGATTCCGTCCATTCGGCCTGCGCTATACGCAGCCCGCCCCCCCGCCTCAAGCGCCTAAGGGCATTTTTGGGCATCGGCGTTGCGCGCGCCTCCGCTCGACCGTATCTGCACGAAGGAGCGAAACGCGAAAGGATATCCATGAACGACGACGAGGTGCTGGCCGAGTTTCGCGCGGCGGACGCGCTGCTCGAAGGGCATTTCATCCTTTCATCGGGGCTGCGCAGCTCGCGCTATCTGCAATGCGCGCGCGTATTGATGGATCCGCGACGCGGCGCGCGGCTGGCCGAGGCGCTCGTCGCGCGCATCCCGGCGGCGCTGCGCGCGCGGATCAGCGCGGTCGTCTCGCCGGCGATGGGCGGCGTGATCGCGGGGCATGAGATGGCGCGCGCGCTCGGCGTCGAGGCGATGTTCGTCGAGCGGCCCGACGGCACGTTCGCGCTGCGCCGCGGCTTCCGCCTCGCACCGGGGCAGGAAGTGCTGATGATGGAGGATGTCGTCACCACCGGGCTTTCCAGCCGCGAGGCGATCAAGGCCATCGAAGCGGCAGGCGGCAGGGTGATCGCGGGCGCAGCGCTGGTCGATCGCTCGAACGGCGCGGTCGATCTGGGCGTGCCGTTCTTCCCGCTGATCCGGCTCGAGGTACCGACCTATGCGGCCGACGCGCTGCCGCCCGAGCTCGCCGCGATCCCCGCGATCAAGCCGGGCAGCAGGGCCGCCGCGTGAGCCACGCGCCGCGCCGCGCTGACGATCACTGGCTTCGGCTGGGGGTCAACATCGATCACGTCGCGACCGTGCGCAACGCGCGCGGCGGCGCGACACCCGATCCGGTGCGCGCGGCGCTGATGGCGGCGGAAGCGGGGGCGGACGGCATCACCGCGCATCTGCGCGAGGATCGCCGCCACATCACCGACACGGATATCGCGCGGCTCTCCGCGGAACTGTCGATCCCGCTCAACCTCGAAATGGCTGCGACCGAGGAGATGCTGGCGATCGCGCTGCGCCATCGCCCGCACGCGACCTGCATCGTTCCCGAAAAGCGCGAGGAGCGGACGACCGAGGGCGGGCTCGACGCGGCGGGGCAACACAATCACCTCGCCCCGATGGTCAGCGCGCTGGGCGCCGCGAACATCCGCGTCTCGCTGTTCATCGAGCCGGACCCACGCCAGATCGAGGCCGCGCTGCGGCTCGGCGCGCCGGTGGTGGAGCTGCACACCGGCCGCTATGCCGAACTTTCGGGCGAGGCGCGCGCGACCGAATTGCGCCGGCTGACCGACGCGGCGGCGCTGGCGGCGAAGAACGGCATCGAGGTCCACGCCGGCCACGGCCTCACTTATGACAATGTCGCACCCGTCGCCGCGATCCCGCAGGTCCGCGAACTCAACATCGGCCATTTCCTGATCGGCGAGGCGATCTTCGTCGGCCTCGCGGATAGCGTCCAGCGGATGCGCGAATTGATGGACGCCGCGCGGTGAGCCAGCAGCTGCGCTTCATCGACACGCAATGGCGATGGATGCGTCGTTTTTTTATCGTTTGGCCATTTTGGTGCGCACTCATAATCGGCATAAATATCTGGAGTGATGCCCAGGCAGGGCGCCCTTTCGATTGGGGCAATCTTTTGTTTGGGTCGGGGATCGCGCTGTTTGGAGGCGTAGTCTTCTTCTTTTCGCGAGCGATCTTCAAATTCGTTCGCGGGTTCGTTTCAAACCGTGAAGACATGCGATGATCATCGGCCTCGGCTCCGATCTGTGCAATATCGAGCGCATTCAGGCATCGCTCGATCGCTTCGGCGAGCGGTTCGAGAACCGCGTGTTCACCGAGATCGAACGCGCCAAGGCGGCCAAACGCCCGTTCACCCGCGCCGGCACCTATGCCAAGCGTTTCGCCGCAAAGGAGGCTTTCTCCAAGGCGGTCGGAACCGGATTCAAGCGCGGCGTGTTCATGCGGGACATCGGGGTCGTCAATGCGCCGTCCGGCGCCCCTACACTCGCGTTGACCGGGGGGGCGAAGGCAAGGCTTGACGCAATGATTCCCGAAGGCCACGGCGCGCGCATCCATCTGACCCTTACCGACGATCACCCCTGGGCACAGGCGTTCGTGATCATCGAAGCGGTCGTGCAAGAGTAAATATATGGCCGAGGAGCTGGCATTGACGAGCGAACCGCCGGCCGCGCAGGAAACCACCCCACGTCGCGGCGTCGACTGGCGAGGCGAGTTGCGCGGCATGTTCTGGCTGATTCTCGCGGTGTTGGGGTTTCACAGCTTCATCGCCAAGCCATTCTATATCCCCAGCGAATCGATGCTGCCGGGGCTGGAAGTGGGCGACCGGCTGGTCGTATCCAAATATGCCTATGGCTGGTCGTTCGTATCCCCGACGATCCCCAATCCGGTCGCGATCTTCGAAAGCGTGGTGCTGCGCAAGCCGGAGGATAGCTGGTCGGTCCAGCTTCCCTTCATCAAGGGCCGGCTGTGGGGCAAGATGCCGGAACGCGGCGACGTGGTGATCGTCACCCCGCCCGGCCAGACGAGCGACTATATCAAGCGCGTGATCGGGCTGCCCGGCGATACGCTGGAAGTGCGCGGCGGCGTGGTGATCCTGAACGGCAAGCCGGTCGCGCGCGGCCCGATGCATTATCGCGATCTGCCGGTGGACGCCAATGCCACCTGCGACCCCGTGCAATATCCCGGCGCGCGCGTGACGCTGCCGAGCGGCGCTACGGTCTGCCGGCTGCCGATCGTGACCGAAACGCTGCCCAACGGCCGCCGCTACGACACGGTCGATCTGGTGCCGGACAGCCCCGGCGATTTCTATCGCGTGGGCGATCCGATCACGATTCCGGCCGGCCATATCTTCCTGATGGGCGATAATCGCGATCGTTCCGCCGACAGCCGCTTCGCGCTGGGCGGGCTCGATCGCGGGCTCGGCGGGCCGGTGCCGTGGGAGAATCTGGGCGGCCGTGCGGAGTTCATCACCTTCTCGGTCGATGGCAATGCGACGCTCAATCCGCTGAGCTGGTGGAGCTCGCTGCGCGCGGGCCGCGCCGGCACCTCGCTCCATCCAGCTCGGGTTGCGCCGGAGCAGGGGCGTTGAGCGCCGAGCGGGTGGAGGTCGTCGCCGGCGCCAGCCCGCATGAGGTTCGCAATCCCGAAACGCGCCGCGAGATTCGCCGAGCCGCTGTATGGTTCGGCATGGCATCGGCGATCGCGATGGTCGTGCTGCTGATCCAGCCGCTGCTGATCATCTTCGCCGGGCTGGTCTTCGCTGCCCTGCTTGACGGCGGCGTGCGGCTGCTCGGGCGCGTGCTGCCGATCGGGCGCGGCTGGCGGCTGCTGATCGTCTGCCTGCTGACGGTCGCGTTCCTCGCGGGCACCTTCTATATCGCCGGCGTCCAGATCACCGATCAGGTGAACCAGCTCCGTTCGACGGTGGAGGTTCAGGGGACACGGATCGCGAACTGGCTTGCCCAGCAAGGGCTGATCCCCGGCGCGAAAGACATCACCAGCATCGCGCGCGAGGCGCTGTCGTCGGTCGGCCGGCTCACCTCATGGGTCGGCACGGCATTCGGCGCGCTGACCACGATGTTCATGATCATGGTGATCGGCCTGTTCGTGGCGATGGACCCGACCGTCTATGATCGCGGCCTGCAATGGATGGTGCCGGAGGATAATCGCCGCGAATTCGCGCTCACCATCCGCGCGATGGGCAAGACGCTGCGGCGGCTGCTCGCCGGGCGGCTGGTCGGCATGGCGGCGGAGGGGGTGCTGGTCGGCGTCGCGCTGGCGATCGCCGGCGTGCCGATGGCGCTGATCCTTGGCATCCTCACCGGGCTGCTCGCCTTCATCCCCAATATCGGGGCGTTCATTTCCGGCGCGCTGACCGTCGCGGTGGGCTTTTCCGCCGGGGTCCATACCGGTTTCGCGGCGATCGGCATCTATGTCGCGGTGCAATTGTTCGACGGCTATGTGGTGATCCCGATGGTCGCCAAGCGCGCGGTGGATCTGCCGCCCGCGCTCACGCTGGGCACGCAGATCCTCGCCAGCGCCTTGTTCGGCATTCTCGGGCTGGCGCTGGCCGATCCGATGACCGCCCTGATCAAGACCGCGATGGAGCGCCGTTCCGAACAGGTCGACGATGAGGACGCCGCGGCGGCAGGTGCAGCATGAAGATCACATTATACGATTATTGGCGGTCGTCGGCCGCCTATCGCGTGCGTATCGCGCTCAATCTGAAGGGCATTGAATACGAAACCGTGCCGGTGAACCTGCTGGAGGGCGCGCAAGCCTCGGCGGAGAATCGCGCGATCAACCCACAGGGGCTCGTGCCGACATTGGTGGTCGACGGGCACCCGATCACGCAGAGCCTCGCCATCATCGACTGGCTCGATACGCAATTCCCCGATCCGGCGCTGGTGTCGCGCGATCCGCTCACCCGCGCGGCGCAGCTCGCCCGCGCGCTGGCGATCGTCGCGGACATTCACCCGATCGACAATCTACGCGTGCTGAAACGGCTCGAATCGCAATTCGGCGCGGATCAGGCGGCGCGCGATGCCTGGTATGTGCATTGGATCGTCGAGGGGCTGAATGCGCTGGAGCTGATGGCCGGAGAAGGGCCATTTCTCGGCGGCGAGGCGCCGGACGTTTCCGATGTCTGCCTCGTGCCGCAACTTGCCAATGCGCGGCGTTTCAAGGTGCCGCTGGACCCGTGGCCGCGGCTTCTGGCTGCGGAAGCGGCTTGCCAGGCGCTCCCAGCATTCCAGGCAGCGACGCCGGAACGGGTGCGCCCGACATGAGCGCATCGAACAGCTCCAGATAGCGCAGCGCGGAATCCGCCCCCGGCGGCGCGACGGGCGCGGGGCGTTGCGCGCTGGCCATCACCCATTGATCGAGCGCCCGGACCAGCCCGTCGGTATCTTGCGTCGACACGATCGTGCCCAATTCGGGCGACGTAACGATCTCCGCCACCGCCGGCGACGAATCGGTGGTGACGACCGGCGTGCCGACCGACAGCGCCTCGCGCAGCACGCCGGGCACGCCCTCATAGTCGGAAGTCAGCGCCAGCACCTTGGCGGAGCGCATCGCCAGCAGCGGATCGGGGGCATGGCCGAGCAGCCGCAGGTCGACGCCGAGCGCCCGCGCGCGCGCCTCGATCGCGGCGCGTTCCTCACCTTCGCCAAGAATGACCAGCGGCAACTTTTCGGCGAGCCGGGGCATCGCATCCAGCAGCCGATCCCATCTTTTTTGTCGGACGAGCCGCCCTACTCCCAGGATGTACCGAGGCGGCAAACCCGCGATTGTCGAGCCCGGCAGCGGCAAAGCGGGCGGATTCGCGATTATCGCGACCCGCGACGCATCGATTCGCGTCGTTTTCAATACCTCCCCGACGCTCGCGTCGGTCATCGCCACGATGCGATCGAGGAACCACGGATGGGTGCGAAGCCATACCGAATGGCCGGCCGCGATCAGCGGCGGATGATCGTCGCGCCGCATCGCATTCGATACCTTGCTGACGATCGGCGGGCACGAACCGGCGAGCCTCAATCGTGTCCAAAGCGCGATGCTGGTGTAGTAAGAACCAGGGCAGAATATGATATCTGGCTTTGTTTTCCGCACGATACCAGGAACCGCAAATAGCGAGCGATATGTCGGGCCGCCCAGTCGAATCACCTCCAGGCCCGGTGGTATCTCTGCGGCGAGCGGCCCTTCCGGGCAGCCGATCGCGAGCGTCACGCGGCGCCCGGCCTCGATCCAGCCCCGCGCCAGCCGGAGCTGCGCCCGTTCCACCCCGCCGCCTTCCAGCGACTCGGCATAAGTGAAGATGTGTTTCGCGCGATCCATCTTGAACACTGCCATGCAACAGCCCAGATTCGCCCACAAGAATCCACAATTAGCCGCGAATGGGCTAATGGCCCGTAACCGGGCGACCTGAGAAAGATCGTTTTGCCCGCCGGAGCCCCACCTGACATGCCCGTCACCACCCTTGCGCCCGACCCGGTCGTCGAGCTTGCCGGCCTTGAGCCGGTAGAGACGATCAAGCGTCGCTGGCCGATGATTCTCGGCGGGCTGGTGACCGTCGCGATGATCGTCGGGCTCGGCCATGAGCTGCTCGGCGCCGGGCTGGCCGGGCTGCACCGCACCGTGCCGTCCAACCCGTTATTCTACGTCTGCTTCGCGCTGCTCTATATCACCTATCCGATCGGCGACCTGCTGATCTTCCGCTATTTGTGGCGAATTCCGTGGCTCGGCGGGTTCGTGGCGCTCAACAAGAAGCGAATCGCGAACGACGTGGTGCTCGGCTATTCGGGCGAGGCCTATTTCTACGCCTGGGCGCGCGCGCGATCGCATATGGTCGCCGCTCCGTTCGGCGCGGTAAAGGATGTCAGCATCCTCTCCGGCATCGCCGGCAATGGCGCGACGATCCTGCTGTGCCTGATCGCGCTGCCGCTGGGTTATCAGCTCATCCCGCCGCACATTTTGAAAACGGTGATCTGGTCGGCCGCGCTCACCCTGCTCATTTCGGGCGGGATCATGGCGTTTTCGAAACGCGTCTTTTCGCTGCCGCGCCGGCAATTGTGGGTGATCTTCGACATCCATGTCGCGCGGATCGCGCTGACATCCGTGCTGCTCGCGTTGTGCTGGCATTTCGCGATGCCGGGCGTTTCTGTCGGCATGTGGCTGTTTCTTTCCGCCGGGCGGCTGCTCGTCTCGCGGCTGCCCTTTCTGCCCAACAAAGATCTGCTGTTCGCGAATTTCGCGATCCTGATCGTCGGGCAGGATCGTGCGCTTTCCGAGATGATCGCGTTCACCGCCGCCCTCACCCTTCTCGTCCATGTCGCACTCATCGCTGTCATCAGCGCCGGGAGCGCCATTGCAAAGGCCCGCGAATGGCAAGCCGCCGCCTGATTTCTTTCGCCGCATTGGCGACCCTCGCTTCCGCCCTCACGCCGCTTGCCGCAACCGCCCAGCCGGTCGGCGAGACGGAAGCCTGCGTCAACGGCCCCGGCATCCGCGCCGAGATCGTCGGTATGAAGGATCGTCAGGGCTCGCTGAAGCTGGAACTGTATCCCGCCACGCAGCAGGACTTCCTGCGCGACGACCGCGATCTGATCGCGGAGGGCAAGGTGTTCCACCGCGTCTGGGTGCCCACGCCGCAAAACGGCCCGGTGGTGATCTGCATGCGCGTGCCGCGTCCGGGCACTTACGCGATCCTGTTCACGCATGATCGCGACGGGAAGAACAAGTTCAACTTCTGGACCGACGGCGCAGGCGTGCCGAGCAACCAGAAGCTCGGCCGGTCGCAGCCGAAACTGGCCAATGCGTTGATCTCGGTCGGCAATGGCGTCGCCAACGTCGAGATTCGGGCGCAATATCTTCACGGCTTCCCGCCCGCGTTCGGCCCGGTGGGGCACTGAGATGCGCATCGTCGACGTCAACGAAATCTATTCGCCCACCGGCGGCGGGGTCCGCACCTATATCGATCGCAAGATCGGCATCATGGCCGATCTGGGGCACGAGCTGATCGTGCTGGCGTGCGGCAAGGAGGAACGGATCGAGGATCGGCCGGGCGGCGGGCGAGTCCATTATGTGAAATCGCCGGGCCTGCCGTTCGACAAGAATTATGGGCTGTTCTGGGATCGTGACGCGATCACCCGGCTGCTCGATTATTACGATCCGGACGTGGTAGAAAATTGCAGCCCGTGGAAGCCGGCGTGGTTCGTCGGCGATTGGCATGGCCGTGCGCTCAAGTCGTATTTCATGCACAATGACAATATGGCCGCTTATGCCCAGCGCTGGTTCGAGGGCGTGGCGAGCGCGGAGCGGGTGGAGCGCGCCTTCGCCTGGTACACGCGCTATATGGCGCGCTTCCTCGAAAAATATGATTGCGTCGTCACCAATGGGCCGGCGCTGCAAAAGCGACTGACCGCGCGCGGCCTGCGGATCGACGCCGCCTTCCCGCTTGGTATCGAGCGCCAGCATTTCTCGCCGAGCTTCCGGGACGAGAAACTGCGGCGCGCCTTGCTCGCGCAATGCGAGCTGCCGGAGGATGGCCTGCTGCTGTTCGGCATCGGGCGCCATCATCGTGAAAAGCGCTGGGACATGATCATCGACGCGGTGGAGCGCGCCGGCGCGCATCTCCCCGTCGGGCTGATCCTGATCGGCCATGGCAACCAGACCCCGGCGCTGGAGCGTCGCGCCGCGGGCAGCCCGCATATCCGCTTGTTCAAGCCGGTTTATGATCGCGAGCGGCTCGCCAGCATCATGGCCAGCGCCGATGCGTGCATCCACGGCTGCGAGATCGAGACGTTCGGGCTGGTCGTGTCGGAGGCGCTCGCCTCAGGCGCGCCGCTGATCGTGCCGAACGAAGGCGGCGCGGCAGAGGTCGCCCGGCCGGAGTTCGCCGAGACCTATGCCGCCGGCGATGCGAAGGCCTGTGCCGCGGCGATCCGGCGCCTCGCCGCCCGCGATCGACGGCTGCTGCGCCGCGCCGCCAACGTTGCCGCCGGCCAGGTGGTCGATGATCGCCAGCATGCGCAGGCGCTGGTCGATTATTATGCGGAGCAGATCGAACGCCGCGACGGCGTTCAGCGCGCGATATCCGCGTAACGTGAAGGCGTGCGCCCCGCGCGTGAAGGCGCGGAACGTGCGATCGATACTGTCGAGCAGGCGCGGCACATGCGCGTCACCCGGATGCACCGCGACACGCACCACCCGCGCCGGCTGAAGCAGATGGCGCAACACGGCCGACGCCGCGAGCGAGCTTAGCTGGCGCCCATTCGTCCGGCTCGCCCAGGTGATGACCGGGCCGCGCGTCAGCACCCTGTCGTCCGCGTTCGGCGCCCACACCCGGCCATGGTTCTCGGCCAGCGCGAAACCCGCCTCGCCCAGCGCGCGCATCGCGCCGTCGGAATAAAGCCACGCCGGCGCGACGAAGCCCGCCGCCGGGCGCCCGATGATGCCCTCCACCAGCGCCTTGCCGCGCGTCATGCGATCGAGCGCCGTGGCATGATCGAGCCCGAGGAACTCGCCCTCGCTCGCGGTCATGTGTTTCGCCTTCAGGGCGGCGATCCCCTGATGCTCGGTGGTATCGCGATGGAACCAGCCATGGACGAACATCTCGACGCCCGCATCCGCCCAGCCGCGCAGCCGCGTGGCGAACGGCGTGCCGGGGGTGAGCGGCGCCTCGCCCCAATGATCGGGCACAACCAGCATCGCGAGGCGCGGGCCGCCGAGATGGCCCGAGAGCCGTTCGAGCAGCATATCCACCTCGCGCTCGAAACGCGGGCCGACATCATGGATCGAGGCAAGAAGTCGCTTCATCGCCGCAACTCATAGACCGAAATCGTTTCGTCGCCCATCGGCAGCGCGTGCGTAAGCCGATAGTCGCGCGCCATCACGGCGGAGACGAATGCGCGAATTTCGGGCCGCTCTCCGCCGAACGGCGGCCGCATGACGACCACCGCCGGGCGCGCCGCCATGATACGGCGCACCTCGCTCGCCTGATCCGCGCCAGTCGCACCATTTTCCCGCGCGCGATTGAGATGCGCCGGCACGACATAGCGTGACAGCCGGCAACGCGCCGTCTCGGCGTAAAGCATCGTCGTCCCGGAATAGACATAAAGGCATCCCGGCCCATGCCCCACCGCCTGCGCCAGCGCGGCGAATTCCGCCGCATTGCCGCGGGTGCTCCGGTTCACCAGCACGGTGATCAGGCCGCCAAGCGCGACGATCGCCAGGATCGCCGGCGCCGCGCGCGCGCGAAACCGTGGCGCGCCGAAGAAGCCCGCCGCGCAGGCACAGCCGGGAACGAGCGCCGGCAAGCCATAATGATCGAACCAGGTGCCGAACACCGCGAGCCCCGCCAGCGCGACGCCGAACCAGGCGAACAGAAACCGCCGGGTCACGGCATCGCCGTCCACCGCTTGCCCGCGCGCGCCGAACGCCATCGCCACCAGTGGGGAGAGGATCAGCACGAGTGTCCCGATATTCCCCAGCATCTCGGGCAATGGATTGTCGTTGCGGTGCTGGATCGACAGGAAATTGGCGAACAGGAACGCATCCGACTGGCCGATCGCGGCATAATAGCCCCATGCAAGCGCGGTCGGGGCAAGCGCGATCGCCACCAACGCCGCGCCATAGAGCAATGTACCGAAAACCGCGCGGCGGCGTTGCCACTCGCTCCACATCAGCCACAGGCCGAAGAACACGCCTTCGAACACCGCCGAATATTTGATTTGCAGCGCGATCCCCACCAGCGCCATCGCCGCGCACCCCAATGCGCGCGGAGAACGCCGGCCCCCTCCCGCAACGATCAGCGCACCCGCCACCGCCATCGGCAGATTGTAGAAAATCGGCGACTGTCCGCCCACGCCATTGAGCAGATCCGGCCACCACACATAAGCGAGCGCGGCAAACAGCGCCCCCGCGCCCCACCCCACGCGTCGCGCCAGACCGGCGACGACCAGCGCGGTGAGGATCAGCGAAACGGTCGCCAGCGCCTGATAGACCAGAATCCCCCATGGCAACGGCAGCCATGCGGCGGGAAGATAGAGCAGGAACAGCCCGATCGGCTTCCTGTCCCAGATATCGACGAAGGGCAGCGCACCGCGCCACATCTCATGCGCGGTGACGTAATAGAATTCCTCGTCGACGTGCACCACCGGGTCGCCGAACACCGCGACGCGAGCGAGGATCGCGGCGATCGCGACAATCACCCAACCGGGCAGCGCCGCTATCCGGGAATAGCATGACGGACGCGAAGCGCGGGGGGAGGAAGCCATTCTGTCCGCTTTATCTCCGGCGATCCCACCTGTCACGCGCGCGCCATATTACCGATTCATGCTGACGCGAATTCGCGACAACAGGGAATGCCATGCTCCGGATCGATCGCCGCTCGCTGCTCGCCACCGGCACGTTGGGGCTGGGTGCGTTCGCCATTCCCGGCTTCGCCGCCGCCCAGAATGTGATGGCCGCGCGCGGCTTCACCCATTCGGTCGCTTCGGGCGAGCCGGGGCCGGACGAGATGCTGTTGTGGACACGCTATGTCCCGCGCGCGGGCGACTCGGCCGAATTGCGCGTCGAACTCTCCGAAACCGCCGATTTCGCGCGCATCGCCGCGTCCGGCGCACAGATCACCGGCCCATGGCGCGACTGGACAGCCAAGATCACCGTGACGGGGCTCAAGCCGGCGCGCAGCTATCACTATCGCTTCGTCGCGCCCGACGGCAGCTTCTCGCCCGTGGGCAAGACGAAAACCTTGCCCGATGACGCGACCCGCAGTTTCCGCACCGCGATCTTCTCTTGCTCGAACATGGCGTTCGGCTGGTTCAACGCATATGGCCACGCCGCCGCACGCGACGATCTGGATCTGTGGATTCACCTCGGCGACTATTTCTACGAATATGGCACCGGCCATTACCCCGCCGCGAAAGACGCCGTGGCGGGCCGCATTCCCGAACCAGCCGGGGAGATCATCCACCTCGCCGACTATCGCCTGCGCTACGCCAGCTATCGCGCCGATCCCGATCTTCAGGCGCTCCACGCGCGATTGCCGATGATCGCGCAGTGGGACGATCACGAAAGCGCCAACGATAGCTGGGAAGGTGGCGCGGAAAATCACGATTCCGCGACCGAAGGCGATTGGAACCAGCGCCGCGCCGCCGCGATCCAGGCCTATCGCGAATGGACGCCGGTGTCGGACGAGCCGTGGAAGGCCTATGACATTGGCGCGCTGGCGACGCTCTATCGCACCGAGTCGCGGCTTCTGGCGCGGACCCGCCAGCGCGAAATCGCCGAATTCCTGAAAGCGCCCGATCTGGTCCGCGCGCTCACCCAATTCCGCGATCACGATTGGCAGGACACCGCCGTCACCATGCTGGGCAGCCAGCAGGAGGCGTGGTGGCCTGCGCGCCTCGGTGAAGGCGGGCCGCCGCTGGCAGGTCGTCGGTTTCGGCACGGTGATGGGCGAGACGCGCACCCCGCCCGATGCGCAATCGTGGCTCGATGCCCGCGCGAGCGAGCGATCGCGCGGCTATGTCGCGGCGGGAATCGCGGCGGCGAAACTGGGGATGCCCTCGAATTACGATAACTGGGGCGGCTATCCCGCCGCGCGCCGCCGGTTCCTTGACGCGGCACGCGCCGCGCAGGCGAACCTTATCGTCATCACCGGCGACAGCCACAATGCCTGGGCGTTCGATCTGACGCAGGACGGCGGCTCCGTCGGCGTGGAGTTCGCCGGCCATTCGGTCACCTCGCCCGGCTATGAAAGCGCGCTGGCGGTCGATCCGGCGCAGGTTGGCCGCTCGCTCGTCGCATTCAACCCGGAACTGAAATGGTGCGACACCAGCCGGCGCGGCTATATGGCGATGACGATCACGCCCGATCGCGTCAGCAACGACTGGCTATTCGTCGATACGGTCCGGGCGCGCGGCGCGAAGACGGCCATCGGCCACACCGCGTCGGTGCGACGCGAGCGACGGAAGATGGACGCATAAGGGCCGGGGCGCCGGCAAGCGATCACACCACGAGACGGAGAATCGGCCGCTCCCACGGCGCTTTCGCCGTGGGTGGATAAACGCCGGCGGCAATCGCCCCCATCCGCTTGTAGAAACCGGCCGAGGGCGGATGAGAGACGATCCGGATGGTCTTGACGGCCATCCGCCGTGCCTCCTCCTTCATATGATCGAACAACAATGCGCCCAGGCCGTTGCCCTGCGCGCTATCGGCAATGAACATCAGATCCAGTTCGGGCTCGCCGACCAGCGTCAGACTATAAAAGCCGGCGACTACGTTTTCGCCCACGGCCAGGAACACCCTGTCTCGCGCCACCTGATCGGGGGTGAGCGCATAGCCATCAAGGATGCTGGCATATCGGCCGGAATAAGCGGCGGATGCGTGCATCAGCGCGGTCAGCGCGCTGGCATCCTCGGCGACGGCGCGACGGATCAGGAAGGGCATCGCGCGTGGATATCGAATCGGTCCGCGACGGCCAACCCGTCGCCGCTATTCCCCGCGCTCGATCGGCAGTGACCAGCGAATCTGATCGCGCAGCATCGCTTCCAGATCTGCCGCGCCATGACCATGGGCGGTGGCACGTTTGCGGAGCAAGGCGCTCAATAGATTTGCGCGGGTTGCCGGCTGTTGCGCGGCGCGACCTTTTTCGAGTGCGCGGGCGAGGGTGAGCGAAAGCTTCGACATACCCGCGATTTACGCATTGCCGGTTTGCCCGATGGATAAAGCGATTGGTTAGCGACAGATTTATCTTGGGCGCGTCCACAGCATCGGCGCGCGCGGCGCATCGGGGGCCACACCCAACGCCTCGATCCCGGCGCGAGCGACCTGCGCGAGCTTCGCCAACTTGCCGGTCGAAACGCGCCCGTCCCAAGCGCGGCCGCCGCGCTCCGCCACTTCCCGCGCGATGTCGCCATAAATGCCCGCCGCCGCCAGCACCGCCCAGCGCGAGCGCAGCGGCAACCGCGTCGCGCCGACGCGCGCGCTTGCCTCATGCAGTGCGGCGCGGTCGGTCAACCGGCGGACCAGCACCACCAGCCGCTCACGAAACGGCGGCTTCATGTGTTGGCCCGGCGGAATATCCATCTCCACCAGCCATTCGACCGGCAGATAACAACGGCCGACGCGATCATCCTCCGCCACATCGCGCGCGATATTGGCAAGCTGGAAGGCCATGCCGAGATCGCACGCGCGATCGAGTGTATCCTGGTCATCAGGCGCCACCCCCATCACCACCGCCATCATGCAGCCGACCGCGCCGGCGACGTGATAGCAATAACGATAGAGGTCATCCTCGCTGCGCGGTCGCCAATTCTCCGCGTCGAGCCGAAAACCGGCGACGAGATCGTGCGCGAAACGTGGCGGTAGCGCGGTTTCCGCGGCAACGATGCGCAGCGCCTCGAACGCCGCGTCGCCCGTCGGCTCACCCGCCAGCGCCGCTGTCGTCAGCCGCTCGACCATTTCCACCCGCGCCAGCGGATCGGCGACCACGCTCATGTCATGGCCGTGATCCTGCCCGTCGATCAGATCATCGCAGCGCCGACACCATGAATAGAGCAGCCACGCCCGCTCACGCGTGATCGGATCGAACAACCGGCTTGCCAGCGCGAAGCTCTTCGATCCGCGCGCAATCGATTCCCGCGCCGTCGCAACGACCGTGGGTCGATCAGGCGCGGCGGGATTCAGAGATCTTCCGCCTTCATTCGCACGATCGGCTGAGTCGGCACATGCGCCGCCATGCGATCGAGCAGCACATCGAGCGTATCGGCGACGATCAGCAGGTCGCGATGCTGCAGCCGCAGGAAGCCGACGGTCGCCATCTTGTGCCAGAAGGCGATGAGATCGTCATAATAGCCCTCCGCGTTGAACAAACCGACCGGATCGCTGTGATAGCCGATCTGCGCCCAGGACAGGGCCTCCCACAATTCGTCCATCGTGCCGGTGCCGCCGGGGATGGTGACAAAGCCGTCGGCGATATCGGTGAACGCCTTCTTGCGCTCATGCATACCGGGCACGACGTGCAGCTCGGTCAGCCCACGATGCGCGACTTCGGCATCGACCAGCGCCTGCGGGATCACGCCGATCACCTCGCCCCCAGCCTCCAGCGCCGCATCGGCCACCGCGCCCATCAGCCCCAGCCGGCCACCGCCATAGACCACGCCGATTCCGCGCTCGGCCAGTCCGCGCCCGACATTGCGTGCGATTTCGAGATAGATCGGATCGGCCGGCGTGGCCGAACCGCAATAGACGGCGAGACGCTTCATATCATCAACCTGCTGGAGTGGCGCGCCGCGCTATCGAAAGGCGCCGTTCCGGGCAAGTCGCGCGCTTTCACCCGCGCCCGAGCATCAGCGCGGCGGTCGCCTTCGCGCTGCCCACCACGCCGGGGATGCCGGCGCCGGGATGCGTGCCCGCGCCGACGAAATAGAGGTTCGAGATCGCATCGTCGCGATTGTGGACGCGGAAATAGCGCGCTCTGCATCAGCGTCGGCTCCAGGCTGAACGCGCTGCCGAGGTGCGCATTCAGATCCTGCGCGAAATCCGCCGGGGTGTAGCTGAACTTTGTCACGATCCGTTCGTGGATATCCGGGATCAGCCGCCGCCCGATCTCATCGAGGATGCGCTTTTCCATGATCGGGGCGAGGCGGCTCCAATCCTCCGGGAATTTGCCGAGATGCGGCACGGGCGCGAGCGCGTAGAAGGTCGAGCACCCCTCGGGCGCCAGCGACGGATCGGTAACGGTCGGGTGATGCAGGTAAAGCGAGAAATCCGCCGACAACACGCCATGATCGTAAATGTCGGCGAGCAATTCGCGATAGCGCGGGCCGAACAGGATCATATGGTGCGGGATGCCCGGCCATGTCCCCCTGATCCCGAAATGGACTAGGAACAGCGACGGCGAATAGCGTTTGCGCTCCAGCCGGTCCGCGCTGCGCCGCCCGGCGGCCGAATCGGCCAGCAACGTGCGATAGGTATGGACGATATCGCTGTTCGCCGCGACCATCGCGCAGTCGCTGCGCCATCCGCTTTCGGTTTCCACCGCCGTAACGCGATCGCCCATCGTCTCGATCCGCGTCACCGCGTCGCCAAGCCGGATCGTGCCGCCCAGCCGCTCGAACAGCGAAACCATCCCCGCCACCAGCCGATTGGTGCCGCCTTGCGCGAACCACACGCCGCCATCGCGTTCCAGCTTGTGGATCAGGGTATAGATCGCGCTGGTCGTCATCGGATTACCGCCGACGAGCAGGCTGTGGAACGACAGCGCCTGCCGCAGCTTCTCGTTGCGCACGAAGCGCGAGACGGTGGAATAGACCGATCGCCACGCCTGATATTTCGCCAGCGCGGGCGCCGCCTTCACCATCGATGCGAAATCGAGAAAGGCGACATGGCCAAGATTTTCGTAACCCTCGCGATAGACGCCGGCCGAATAATCGAGGAATTTCTGATAGCCCGCGATATCCGCCGGATCGAGCTTGCCGATCTCCGCGCGGAGCAACGTATCGTCGTTGGTATAATCGAAGTTCGTCCCGTCCGGCCAGTTGAGCCGATAGAAGGGATTGACCGGCTGGAGCGTCACGTCCGCCGCCATATCCTGCCCGGAAAGCGCCCATAGCTCCTTCAGGCACGCCGGATCGGTGATGACCGTCGGGCCGGCATCGAACGTATAACCGTCCTTCTCCCAGAAATAGGCGCGACCGCCCGGCTTGTCGCGCGCCTCGACGATAGTGGTCGCCACGCCCGCCGATTGCAGCCGGATGGCAAGCGCCAACCCGCCGAATCCGGCCCCGATCACCACCGCCGTTGTCACGCCATCCGTCTCGCCACCTTCACCGCGCGCCAGAACGGCACGGGAGGCTTGCCACTAAGCACCCGCGCCTTATCCGGAAAGGTGGAACGTGCGGCATAGAAGCGCGAAATCAGCCCGGCGGGCAGGCGATAGAAGCGTTCGAGCACGCGATAGCGCGCATCCGGATCGGCCGCGCGAAACAGCATCGCCGCGAGCAGCCGGTAAAAGCGCCGATCATCCCACAAGGCGCGGGCGTAATCGTGAGTGAGCGTGTGGAGCGCCTCCCCTGACAGATCGTCGGCCGCCGCGAGTCGCACCGCGAGTCGCACCGCATCGGGCAGCGAATAGCCGGTCATGGGATGGAACAACCCGGCGCGCATCCCGGCCTTCGCCACCCGCAGCCCGCCCGCGCGCCAATAAGCCTCGAAATCGCCGCCGATCACCACCGGCAGCGCGCCGCGCTCCTCATGCCCGATCTCGCTGACCTGCCAGCCGCGATTCTCCGCATAAACGTCGATCCGCCGATTGAGCGCGCCGGCATTCAGCGTCGCGGTGTCACTGTAATAAGTATCTTCGACGAACAGCCGCGTCGGAGAGAAGGGCAGGCAATAGACGAAGCGATAACCGTCATGCTGCGCGACGGTCGCGTCCATCACGATCGGGCGTTCCAGCCCGTGGCCGCCCGCGATCTCCAGTTCGCGCCCCACGAATTTCTGCCAGCCCAGCTCCAGTGCCGACAGATCGCCCGCACCGCGCGCGTCGATCACGCCCTTCGCCTCGAACCGATCGCCATCGGCCAGCGACACGCTCGTCGCGGTGCAACCGAGCACCTTGCGCCCGGTCATCACCGCGGCTTCGGGCAGGCGCGCGCGCACCACCCGATCGAGCCGCGCGGATTCGATCGAATAATATGGCTGGAGCAATGTGCGGCTGTGGAGCGGAAACGCAACGTCATAGCCCGGCCACGCATGGCAGACGAGCGGCGCGAGCAGCCAGCGATCCTCCTTCGCCACATCACCGTCGAAGAACGACCAGAGATGATTGCCGCCGATCGTCTCGCCCGCCTCGATCAGCAGCAACGAAAGTTCGGGCCGCTTTTCCGCGAGCGCCAATGCGATCAGCGATCCTGCGAGACCACCGCCGACGATCGCCAGGTCGCAGCTGTGGATTTCAGCCATCCGCGCGGCGTAGCGGATCGCTCCGCCCGGCGATAGAGCGGGAAAACCACCCGCAGCCCCGGATCGGGACAGGCCGCGGCGCGGTTCTTCTCCATCGAAATCCGCGCTACAACCGCCTCACGATGCCGCTCGCCATCCTCCTCTCCGCGCTCGCCATGACCGCGATCGTCGGCGTGCGTTACCTGTTGTCGAGCGGTGCCTTCGCCCTCGCCACGCGGATACGGCATCCCGGCCTCTATCGCGGGCTGGATCCGCAGATGCGGCGCGAGATCACGTGGAGCCTCGCCTCCGCCGCCATTTATGGTGTCCCCGCCGGCGTGGTGGCGTGGGGCTGGCAGAATCGCGGCTGGACGCGGATCTACACCGATCTGCACGCCTTTCCCTTATGGTATCTGCCGCTGTCGGTGCTGCTCTACCTCGCGGCGCACGACACATGGTTCTACTGGACGCACCGCTGGATGCATTTGCCCGGCCCGTTCCGGGTGGCGCATGCCGTCCATCACGCCAGCCGACCACCGACCGCCTGGGCCGCGATGGCATTCCACCCGATCGAGGCGATCACCGGCGCTGTGGCAATTCCGCTACTGGTGTTCCTCATTCCGATCCATGTCGCGGGGCTTGGGCTGGTGCTGACGATCATGACGGTTATGGGGGTGACCAACCACATGGGGTGGGAGATTTTCCCGCGCTTCATGTGGCGCGGGAAACTGGGCGGCTGGCTGATAACGGCGAGCCACCACCAGCGCCACCACGAGCGGTACGGATGCAATTATGGCCTTTATTTCCGCTTCTGGGATCGGCTCTGCGGCACCGATGGCGGGATCGGGGACTTTGCCCGCGCGCATGATCGCGCGCGCCGCGCCACGGCTGGCGCTGATGCTGGCGGGCATGATGCTGATCGGCGCAGCCCCGGTAGCGCCGCTTGATCTGAGCTTCACCAATCTCCGTTCGGACAAGGGGATGGTGCGCATCTGCATCACCATCGTGCCGAAGAATTTTCCCGCCTGCCGCGACGAGCAACATGCCGTGACACGCTCGATCCCGGCCGCGACACGTCATCTGCGGATCGAGGGCCTGCCGGCCGGTGATTACGCCGTCGCGGTGATCCATGACGAGAATGGCAACGGCAAGCTCGATACCTTCGCCGGCATCCCGCGCGAGGGGTTCGGCTTCTCGCGCAACCCCGCGATCGGCTTCGGGCCGCCCAGTTTCGCCGCAGCGCGCTTCACGCTTGATGGCGCGGGCGCGACACAGGAAATCCGGCTGCGCTACCTGTTGTAGCCGCAGGTGCGACGGACCCGAACGCCGGCCCACGGGTTAGAACCAGAGATAATAGACGGGGATTTCAGTTGCGCGCCTTACATCTTATCGCTCTTGCCGGCGCTGTCGCCGCCACGCCCGCGCTGGCGCAACAGGTCGCCGAGTCTTCCGCCGAAGATCTTTCGCGCGACACGGTGACGGTGGGCGTCGCCGCCAGCTATTTGACCGATTACGAAGGATCGAATCACTATTCCTTCTTCCCGCTGCCCGGCGCGATCGGCTCGATCAACGGATATAGTTTTACCGTGCTCGGCAACCGCGCGAGCGTCGATCTGATCCGGGACAAACCGGGGCAACGCTGGGATTTCGAAGCAGGGCCGATCGCCGTGATCGATTTCAACCGCAATGCCCGCGGCTCGATCAACGATCCACGGGTGCGCGCGCTGCCGACGCGCGGGCTGGCGGTGGAACTCGGCGGCTATGTCGGGATCGGCAAGACCGGGGTGATCACCAGCGATTATGACAAATTGTCGCTGTCGCTGAGCTATCGTCACGATATCACCGGGGTGAACGGCAGCGCGATCGTCTCGCCGACGGTCAATTATATCACCCCGCTCAGCCGCAAGACGGCGATCGCGCTGTTCGTCACGGCCGAACATGTCAGCAAGCGATACGTCACCGCCTATTTCGATGTGACCCCGGCGGATAGCCTGGCCAGCGGGCTCCCGGTGTTCAGCGGGAGCGGTGGGTGGAAGAGCTGGTCGGCCGGTGCGATCGGCACCGTTTCCGTGTCTGGCGATCTGCTCCACGGCTGGAAGCTGATTGGCGGCGTCACCTATCGCCGGATAACCGGCGACGCGGCCGACAGCCCGCTCGTCACCATCGCCGGTTCGCCGAACCAGTGGCTTGGCGCGCTTGGCGTGGCTTATACCTTTTGATTAAAGCGCATTCGGGAAGCGACACGCAATTGATCAACGCTTATGGCGACGCGGTCGCGATTCTGTCGATTCGTTCAGCTTGGCGACAGCGAAACGGTATAGGCGACGTTTTTGCCCGGCAACGTAACGGGTGGGTTCAGGAAGGAAGGCAACGATGACGCAGGATGAGCGACTTGTCGGCACGCCGGAGGCGCCCGAGGAACGGCGCGATGACCGCCGTGCCTTCTTCGCCGCCGCTGTAGGCGCGGTAGCGATCGGCGCGGGCGCGTTCATTTTCTCCGATCCCGTCGCGGCGCAGACGATCACCGATGCCGATGTGCTGAACTTCGCGCTCAACCTCGAGTATCTTCAGGCCAATTATTACAGCTATGCCTCGAGCGGCGCCGGCCTCGGCACCGCCGACACGCAGAGCGGCGCGGCCACGCCCACCCCGGGCAGCGCGATCATCGCAGGGCATCAGGCGACCTTCACCGATCCGCTCGTCGCGGCTTATGCCAAGGAAATGGCAGCCGACCAGCTCGCGCAGGTCCGCTTCCTGCGCACCCAGCTCGGCATTTCGGCGGTCGCGCAGCCGGCAATCGACCTCGGCTTCACTGCGACCAGCGCGTTCAGCGTGATGGCGCAAAGGGCCGGCGTGGTTGGTGCGGGCGCAGTATTCGATCCCTATGCCTCGGATGCCAACTTCCTGCTCGGTGCCTTCTTCCTGCAGGATCTCGCGGTCAGCGCCTATCAGGGCCTGATCCAGTTGATCTCGACCAAAGCCTTCCAGGAAGCCGTCTGCGGCCTGATGGCGACCGAGGGCTATCACGCCGCGCTGGTGCGCACGACGCTGTACCAGAAGAACCTCATCACGCAGGCGCAGGCGATCTCCGACTATCGTGACAGCATCGACGGCGGCTCGGACGACGATCAGGGCATCACCCCGGTCAGCTCCGGCAGTGGCACGGTGGCGAACATCGCGCCGGTCGACGGCAATGCCAACACCTTCCCGCGTGGCAGCGGCCAGGTGCTCAACATCCTGTTCCTGAACCGCGCCGCGGTGACGACGGGCGGGTTCTTCCCGGGCGGCGTCAACGGCAACATCACGACGAGCGCCGCGAGCTGAGGCCGAAACGCCCGCTCTCGCCACACAGGATTCAGGGATTATCGTCATGATCGACCAGGAAAAGATCACCACCGTCCTCGATGCCGCCGCGCTGCGCAGCGCCGAGCGCCGTCGCTTCCTCAGCCTCGCCGGGCGCACCGGCGCCGCTGCCGGCGGCCTGGCGCTGCTGTCCGCCTGCGGCGGCAACAGCTCGTCGTCCGCCACGCCAACGCCCACCCCGAGCCCCAGCTCGACGGCCAGCGTGGAGGCGGCGGATATTTCGATCCTCAACCTCGCGTTGAACCTCGAATACCTCTCCGCGCAATATTTCTCCTATGCCGCGTTCGGCACCGGACTGCCGGCGAGCGACCTGTCCGGCCCCACCACGCCGGGCACGGTAACCGGCGGCGCACTGGTGCCGTTCGCGGACCCGATCGTCGCCGCCTGCGCGCGCGAGATCGCCCGCGATGAGCGTGCGCATGTCGAATTTCTCCGTTCGCAGATCGGTGCGACGGCAGTGGCGATGCCGGCGATCAACATCGACGGCGGCGCGACCGGCGCGTTCACCACCTTCGCGCAGCTTGCCACGGTGGTCGGCGCCGGGGTGCCCTTCAACCCTTATGCATCGGACGAGAATTTCCTCTACGGCGCATTCCTCCTCAAGGACGTGCTGGTCACCGTCTACAAGGGGCTGACCCCGCTGATCGGCACGCCTTCCTACGTCACCGCCGCGTCGGGGATTTTGGGGACCGAATCCTATCATGCCGGCCTGATCCGCACGCTTCTCTATTCGAAGGGGCTCACCGCCAATCCGGGCCTGTTCAGCACCGCGCGCGACAGCCTCGATGGCGCTTCCACGCTCGACAAGGGCATTGCCGGCGCGGACGCGACGATCTCGAACATCGCGCCAGTCGATGGCAACGGCATCGTGTTCAGCCGTACGACCGGGCAGGCGCTCAACATCTTCTTCCAGAACAAGGCGGCGGTAACCTCCGGGGGCTTCTTCCCGTCCGGCGTCAACGGCACGATCAACATGAGCGCCGCCAGCGGCTGATGAGCCGGGCGGCGCTGGACGCCGCCCGCCAACCGGCCTAAGCCTGCATATTCATCCCCGGGGGACCGCTTCGTCGCGGTTGAGAGGAGGGCCGCAGCCCTCGACCCGCTGAACCTGATCCGGCTGACACCGGCGTAGGGAGGGAGCGGCGCATCAACCCGTCCGTGTCCTTCCCCGCGACAACGCGAGGAACGAGTAACATGGCCGATATCCCAGCCCGCACCGAGATCGGCGTCACCACCGGCCCGATTCGCGGCAGCCGCAAAATCCACGTCGGCCCGCTCAAGGTAGCGATGCGCGCGATCGATCTGGAGCCTTCATCCGGCGAGCCGCCGCTCAACGTCTATGATACCTCTGGCCCGTACAGCGACCCCGATGCGCGGATCGACATCATGGCCGGCCTCCCCGCGCTGCGCCGCGACTGGATCGTCGGGCGGGGCGATGTCGAAAGTTATGACGCGCGAGCGGTGAAGCCCGAGGATAACGGCCTCAAGGGCCCCGATCGCTCGGCCGGCGTCCCACAATTCCCCAATGTCGTGAAGCGTCCGCTGCGCGCCAGGCCCGGCATGAACGTCAGCCAGATGCATTACGCCCGGCGCGGCATCATCACGCCGGAAATGGAATATGTCGCCACCCGCGAAAATCTCGGACGCGAGATGCTGCGCGAATATGTCCGCGACGGCCAGAGCTTCGGCGCGGCGATCCCGGACTATGTGACGCCCGAATTCGTCCGTGACGAAGTGGCGCGCGGCCGCGCGATCATCCCGAACAACATCAACCACCCCGAATCCGAGCCGATGGCGATCGGCCGCAACTTCCTGGTCAAGATCAACGCCAATATCGGCAACTCAGCCGTCGCCAGCGACGTGGCGAGCGAAGTCGACAAGATGGTGTGGTCGATCCGCTGGGGCGCGGACACGGTGATGGACCTGTCCACCGGCCGCAACATTCACGACACGCGCGAATGGATTCTCCGCAACTCGCCGGTGCCGATCGGCACGGTGCCGATCTATCAGGCGCTGGAAAAGGTCGGCGGCATCGCGGAAGACCTGACGTGGGAAATCTTCCGCGACACGCTGATCGAACAGGCCGAACAGGGCGTGGACTATTTCACGATCCACGCCGGCGTGCGCCTGCCATATGTGCCACTGACCGCAAAACGCGTCACCGGCATCGTGTCGCGCGGCGGATCGATCATGGCGAAATGGTGCCTCGCGCATCACAAGGAATCGTTCCTCTACGAGCGGTTCGACGAGATCACCGAGATCATGAAGGCATATGACATCGCCTACAGCCTCGGCGACGGCCTGCGCCCCGGCTCGATCGCGGACGCCAACGACGAGGCGCAGTTCGCCGAACTCTATACGCTTGGCGAACTGACCAAGCGCGCCTGGGAACAGGACGTGCAGGTGATGATCGAAGGCCCCGGCCATGTGCCGATGCACAAGATCAAGGAGAATATGGACAAGCAGCTCGAAGCGTGCGGCGAGGCGCCGTTCTACACGCTCGGGCCGCTGACCACCGATATCGCGCCGGGCTATGATCATATCACCAGCGGCATCGGCGCCGCGATGATCGGCTGGTATGGCACGGCGATGCTCTGCTACGTCACGCCCAAGGAGCATCTGGGCCTGCCCGATCGCGACGACGTGAAGGTCGGCGTGGTCACATACAAGCTCGCCGCGCACGCCGCCGATCTGGCGAAGGGACACCCGGCGGCGAAGATGCGCGACGACGCGCTAAGCCGCGCGCGCTTCGAATTCCGCTGGCGCGACCAGTTCAACCTGTCGCTCGATCCCGATACGGCCGAGGCCTATCACGACCAGACGCTCCCGGCCGAAGGCGCCAAGACAGCGCATTTCTGCTCGATGTGCGGGCCGAAATTCTGCTCGATGAAGATCACGCAGGAAGTGCGGGAGTTTGCCGCGAAGCAGAATGCCCCGGTCGAGACCTTCGTGGCAGCCGAGGAGGCGGAGGCCGGAATGGCGGAGATGAGCGAGAAGTTCCGCGAGAAGGGCGGGGAAGTTTACTTACCCGCTGCGGAATAGCCGCGTCATATGTGCAAAAATTATTGCCAAAACGGCGCAACATAGAAAAAGTGCCCCCGGTTCGAGCTTTTGAACCGGGGGGGATTTTTCATGCGTTATTGGTCGTATCGCACGGCACTCATGTTCGCGTCTGTTGTTGGCGCGCCTGTCGTACAGGCGCAAACTCAAGCGATGCTGCCCGTCACCTATGGCGGCGAAAAAACGACGCCGGTGCCGCAATCTCCCGCCGTTGATCCGCACGATTCACCCGAAGAGATTGCCAAGGACGCGGCGCGGGATCTCAAGGACAACCGTTTCTACAACAAGCCGGGCGCGACACGGGCGCAATATGACGCCGACTGGCAGCGCTGCCGGCTGATCGCGCGCGGATCGCGCACACCGGCCGGCTCTGTGCCGATGTTCTACAATCCGCAGCTTATGTCGCCAGTCGCAGCCGGGGTCGGGGGCGCGTTGGGCGGCCTTATCGCGGGCGCGATCGCCGAGGGGCAGCAACGGCGCGCCAATCGCCAGAGCTGCCTGCTGATCAATGGCTGGCGACTGGTTGAGGTTCCTTCGGCCGAATCAGCCCGAGTTGCCGCGATGAGCGACGCCGAACGCGACGGCTATTTCAACACGATTGTCGGTGCGGCCGAGGTTTCCGGCAAGGTGACAGCGCGAACGCGCTTCTCGCCGGTGCAGGACGCCAATCTGCATCCCGAAGCGCCGCTGACGGGTCCCGGCTCCGTGTTCCTGGGCAAGAAGGTGGATGCAGCGGCGCCATTTGCGCTTGCACCGAACGAGGCGGTGGTGGTGCTCGCCTTCCGCCGGGTCGAGCCAAGCGCGACGGGGCGTTCGGGTGGCGTGCAGATTTTGCGTTACGACGCGGCCCAGCACGATCTGCATTATCGCCCGCACGACTGGAAGAAGACGGGCGACAAGACCAGTTACAGTCTGCTCGCCACCAGCGCCGACAGGAAATCGGTTTACGAGGTACAGGTCCACCGCCTGACGCCGGGCGATTATGTTCTCGACAGTTTGACCGTCGGTCCAGGAGTGCCGACGTCAACTCATTGCTTCGGCGCGCCCACCTTCCATCTCGCGCCGGGGGAAGTGGCCTATATCGGCGATTTCATTCCCTATATGGGCGCCGAAATGGCCGCCGGCGGCAAGTTGTCGGGCCTTGTCCATGCCAATCATGTCGAGGATGCGCGCACGGTGCTGGCACGCAGCCAGCCCGCGCTTGCGACGGCGCTGAAGGCAGCCGACCTGCGCAACGGCGCTACTTATGCCTGCTCCGGTATCGTAATGTCCCGGTGGGAGATCGAAGGTTTGGAGGCGATTGCTCCTGCAACGGAGGCGCCGGCGGCTGCGGCGGCCCCGGCCTCCTGATCCTCCGATCCGGCGAGGGGGGTGGTCACGCGATTGGGTCAGCCGGCAGGGCCCAATCGATCGTCCCTCGTCCGTTCTTTTCCAAAAACGCATTCGCCTTGCTGAAATGTCCGCTGCCGAACCATCCCGTATGCGCGGACAGCGGCGACGGGTGGGGCGCCTTCAGCACGAGATGGTGGCCGCCGCGTTCGATGCTCGGCACGAACGCGGCCTTTTTCTGCGCGTAGCTGCCCCATAGCATGAACACGATCGGCTCCTCGCGCGCGGCGAGCAGGCGGATGATCGCGTCGGTGAATTTCTCCCACCCGCGATCGCGGTGCGCAGCGGCTTGCCCGCTCACCACTGTTAGCACGCTGTTGAGCAGCAGCACGCCCTGTTGCGCCCAGCTTTCAAGGAAACCGTGCGTCGGCCGCGCGAGGCCGCAATCACTCTCCAGCTCCTTGTAGATATTGACGAGGCTCGGCGGCGGGCGGACGCCGGGGCGGACGGAAAAGCACAGCCCGTGGGCCTGCCCCGGCCCGTGATAGGGATCTTGCCCAAGGATCACGACCCGCACGTCGGGCAGCGCCGTCAGCTCCAGCGCGCGGAACCAGTCGGCCGAATGCGGGAAGACCTGCTTCCCCGCCGCCTTTTCCGCGACGAGGAACTGGCGCAGCGCCGCCATATAGTCGCTGGCGAATTCGCCGCGCAGCGGCTCCTGCCAGCTTGGGTCCATCGTCGGATCAGCCATCGCCAGCCCCCTTTCCCGGTCAGCGTTTGCGGACGAACTCGGCGCGCAGCACGAGACCCTTGATGCCATCGAACTTGCAATCGATCTCCTGCGCGTCGCCGGTCAGCCGAATCGACTTGATCAACGTGCCGCGCTTCAACGTCTGGCCCGCACCCTTCACGTCGAGATCCTTGATCAGCGTAACCTGATCGCCATCGGCGAGCAGATTGCCCACCGCATCGCGCACCTCCACGCTGGCGGCGGCGGCTTGCTTGGCCGCCAGCTCGGCGGCAGGGAGCCATTCGCCGCTTTCCTCATCGAACACATATTCGTCGTCCGCCGCGCTCATCGCGTCCGTCCTTTCATTTCGTTTTTGGGTCGCAATCCGATCAACGGGCGCATCAATGGCACCGCGCGACCGCCGAGGTAGAAGGCCCAGCACCCCGCCACCGTCGCCACGACGAGAATCGCGAATTGCGTCAGGCCGGAAAGATCGAGCGGCAACAGCCAGAACATCACCAATACGATGATCGTCTGGTGGATGATGTAGAAGGGAAACACCGCCTCCGTCAGCATCGCGCGCATCGGCCCGTCGCGATTGAACCAGCGATCCGCCACCCCGAGCAGCGCGGCGATCGCGCCCCATTGCTGCAACGCATGCGCAGCGCCGTAAGGCCGCAATACCCAGCGCGGCGTCCGCACATCCGGTGGCCAGGTATATTCGATCAACAGCACGGTGCCGAAGGCCGCCAGCGCGATCACCGCAGCCACCGGCCACAGTCGCCGCAGCGCCGCCATCGCGGGCGCCGAGCGCGCCAATCCGAAGCCGAACAGGAAATAGGGCACGTACATGAAGTGCGCCATCGTATCATCGATCAGCATGTGGGTTTCGCCGGCCATCGGAAACCACCACGCATGCACCGCAAGCGCCCATGCCATCGGGATGACGATCACCCCACAGCCCCCAAACACGCGATCGAACCAGCGCTGCAACAGCTCGGTCCGCACGATCGCGACAAGCAACGCCAGCCCGAGCGTATAAACCCACAAATAGGCGATGAACCACAGATGGTTCCACGTCGGCAGCAAAATCCCGCCGAGCTTGCCGAAGCGGAAATAGTCATATGCCCAGAAATACAGGAAATCATGCGCATAACCGCGCTTGGTCACCAGCTCGACCCATGGCTGGGGGGGGACGATCACCGCGATACCGAACGCGAGGGGGACGAGCAGCCGCCAGCTACGATTGGCCAGGAACGGCCCCAGCCCGGCAGAGCGACGGATCAGCGCGCGGCTTGCATAACCCGACACGACGAACAGCAGCGGCAATCGCCACGCGTTCGTCGCCATCATCGGCAGGCGCGTCCAATCCTCGCCATTGGGGGACTTCACGTGGAAGTTCCACGGCACGAACACCATGCCGATGTGATAGAGGATGAGCAGCGCGAATGCCGCGATGCGCAGCCAATCCATCCCGTAATGCCGTGTCATCCGGGCGGCTGTAGGGCGCAAAGCCGGTCAGAACAATCGCGGGTGGGCGGCCCGGCGCTGGATCGCTCCGGGCCGCCGCTCATCAGTCAGCGCTTGATGCGCGGCATCCCCATGAAATCGCGCTTGCCGACCTGCACGCCCTTCGCGCGCAGGATCGCGTATGCAATCGAGGCGTGGAAATAGAAGTTCGGTTGCGAAAAGCTCAGCAGGAATGCGGCGCCGGTGAACGGCATCGCGGTTTCGCCGAAGCGGAATTCGGTATCGCGATCGGCCAGCGCGTTGATCTCGGCCGGATCGAGCGCCTTCAGCGTGGCGATCCCTTCCTGAACCAGCGCGTGCAGCCCGGCGAAATCGGTCGGCCAGGGCGCCATGCTCGGCGAATAGCTGCCCGCACGCGTACCGTTGATCGCGCCAACCGCGTGCTCGACGCTGGCTTTCACCTGATATCCGAATGGCAGCATATCGGGTGCGAGCCGTGCCTCGATCAGATCGGCCGGCGCGATGCCCTGTTCGGCACAATATGCTTCCGCCTTACTGATCAGCCCGTCGACCGCGCCGAGAATCTGAATGTTCGACGGAATCGTCGCGTCATAGAGGGAAAGCGTCATCAGTTCCTGCTCCTGTCAGCACGCGGCGTTCCGTTCCGCGTCATGAACCGCTATATCGTCGGCGATCCCAATAGGAAGTGTATCCAAATGTCCGTCCGTCCATGGCGCGATATTCAGCGTCGCAAGAGCCGCCAGATCATGGTCGGCAACGTCCCCGTCGGCGGCGACGCCCCCGTCACCGTCCAGACGATGACCAACACGCCGACCAGCGACGCCAGGGCGACGATCGACCAGATCCGCCGCTGCGAAGAGGCCGGGGTGGACATCATCCGCGTGAGCTGCCCCGATGTGGAGAGCACGGCGGCGTTCGGGCAGATCGTCCGCGCCGCGCGCGTGCCGATCGTGGCGGATATCCACTTCCACTATAAACGCGCGCTCGAGGCGGCGGACGCGGGCGCGGCGTGCCTGCGCATCAACCCGGGCAACATCGGCTCGGCCGAGCGCGTCAACGAGGTCGTCAACGCCGCCAAGGCGAACGGCTGCGCGATCCGCATCGGCGTGAACGCCGGCAGCCTGGAGCGCGACCTGCTCGAAAAATATGGCGAGCCGTGCCCCGAGGCGCTGGTCGAAAGCGCGCTCGATCACATCAAGCTGTTGCAGGATCGCGACTTCCACAATTTCAAGGTCGCGGTGAAGGCGTCCGACCTGTTCCTCGCAGTCGCGGCCTATCAGCAGCTTGCAGAGGTGGTGGATTGCCCGCTGCACCTGGGGATCACCGAGGCGGGCGGCTTCGTCGGCGGCACGGTGAAATCCGCGATCGGGATCGGCTCGCTCCTTTGGTACGGGATCGGCGACACGATCCGCGTCTCGCTCTCCGCCGAACCGGAGGAGGAAGTGCGCGTCGGCTTCGAGATTCTGAAGGCGCTGGGCATCCGCAACCGTGGCGTGCGCGTGGTGAGCTGCCCGAGCTGCGCGCGGCAGGGCTTCGACGTGATCCGCACCGTGCAGGCGCTGGAGGAACGGCTCCAGCACATCCGCACCCCGATGTCGCTTTCCGTGCTCGGCTGCGTCGTCAACGGCCCGGGCGAGGCGCGCGAGACGGATATCGGCATCACCGGCGGCGGCAACGGCAAGCATATGGTCTATCTGTCGGGCGTTACCGATCATCATGTGCAGGATGCCGGGATGATCGATCATATCGTCCGGCTGGTCGAGGCCAAAGCGGCGGAGATCGAGGCGGCGACCGAGAAAGCGGCCGCGTAGCGGGGCGTTAACCGCGCGCTGATAAGGACAAGCGCGATGCGGATCGCGCTGCTCCTGATGATCGCCGGCGGCATATTGATCGGCCTCGCGCTGCCGGGTGCGACGCACAGGGCCGCGCCCCGCGCCGCCACGGCCGTTGCCACGGCCGCCGTGCCAAACGTGACCAGCACATCCACCGACGCAACGGTGATCCGCCGCGACCCGGGCGGCCATTTCTACGCCACCGCCAGCGTCAACAGCGAGCCGATCCGCTTCGTCGTCGATACCGGCGCGACCGAAGTGGCGCTGACGCAGGACGACGCCCGCCGCGCACATATCGATTTCGACCCGGCACGCTTCGCCCCGGTGGCACGCGGCGCTGGTGGCGAGGTCAGCGGCCAGATCGTGACGATCGACCGGATCGAGCTGGACGGAAGGCGCGTCGGGCCGCTGCGCGCGCTGGTTCTGGCGGATCTGTCGGTTTCACTGCTCGGCCAATCCTATTTGCGGCAGATCGGCAGCGTCTCGATCAGCAATGACGAGATGCGGCTGAAATAGCGCAAGGGCGCCGCGCGGAATCCGTTACGGCTCGACATTGTTCTAATGGAATTTGGCCCTTAAGCCGGTGCCATGAAACGCTCGCTCTCCCCCGCGCTGGCCTTCGCCGTCGCGGCGGCGGGGATCGGGCTGTTTTCGATCATGGATGCGTTCATGAAATCGCTGACGCTCGCGCTTGGCGTTTATAACGCATTGATCTGGCGCACCGGCGTCTCGACGGTCTTCAGCTTCGGCACATGGATCGCGGGCGGACGGCCACGGCCCAGCCGGCGCGGCATGTGGCTGCACACGATCCGCGGCGCGATCACCGCGGCGATGGCGCTGCTGTTCTTCTGGGGCCTGGCGCGCGTGCCGATGGCACAGGCGATCACCCTGTCATATATCGCGCCGCTGCTCGCGCTGCTGCTCGGCGCCGTATTCCTGCACGAGCGCGTCGGACGCCATGTGGTGGGCGCGTCGTTCGCGGCATTCGCCGGGGTGCTGGTGGTGATCGCGGGCCAGTCGAACGCGGCGCTTGGGCCACGGGCGCTGGAGGGCGCGATCGCGGTGCTCGCGTCGGCCCTGCTCTATGCGGTCAACCTCGTCGTCGCGCGGATGCAGAGCCAGGCGGCGACACCCGGCGAGATCGCCTTCTTCCAGTCGATGATCGTCACCGCCTTTCTCGCGCTCGGCGCGCCATGGCTGCTCGCGGTGCCGGAAGCGGCGCAATGGTGGAAGATCGTGGCCGGCGGGCTGCTCGCCAGCGCCTCGCTGTTCCTGCTCGGCTGGGCCTATGCCCATGGCGAGACGGGCTATCTGGCGACGACCGAATATACCTCGTTCGTCTATGCCGCGACGCTCGGCTATCTCATATTCGGCGAGCGGCTTTCGTTCTACACGCTAGCCGGCGCGGCTATCATCGTCACCGCCTGTCTTTATGCCGCGCGGCGTCGCGATATCGCGCAAGCCGCGCTACAGAGCGCCGCATGACCGTTTCCATCCGCCCCGCCACGCCGCACGATTGCGGCACGATCCTGCGCTTCATCCGCGAGCTTGCCGAATATGAACGCGAGCCCGACGCGGTGGAGGCGACGGAAGAAACGCTTGCCGATTCGCTGTTCGGAAAGGCGCCGGCAGCCGAGGCGCTGATCGCGGAGCGCGATGGCGTTGCCGTGGGTTTCGCCCTGTTCTTCCACAATTTCTCCACCTGGAAGGGCAAGCGCGGCCTGTATCTGGAGGATCTTTACGTCACGCCCGCCGCACGCGGATCGGGCGCGGGCAAGGCGCTGCTCGTCCATCTCGCCGGGGTGGCGGTGGATCGCGATTGTGCGCGGTTCGAATGGGCGGTGCTCGACTGGAACACCCCCGCGATCGATTTCTATCGCGCGATGGGCGCGACCGGGATGGACGAATGGACGGTGCAGCGCGTCACCGGCGATGCGCTGGTCCGCCTCGCGGGGCGCCGCTGATGGCGTGGGCGTGGCTCATTCTCGGCGGGTTGTTCGAGGTGGGTTTCACCACCTGCCTGCGCAACGCCGATGGCTTTCGCAACCTGCCGTGGACGCTTGCCTTCCTCGTCTCGGTCACGCTGTCGATGGGGTTGCTTGAGTTTGCCGCGCGCTCGATCCCGATGGGCACGGCCTATGCGGTATGGACCGGGATCGGCGCGCTTGGCACCGTGCTGGTCGGCGTGATGCTATATGGCGAGCCGCTGACCGCGATCCGTGGCCTGCTGATTCTCGGCGTCGTCGCCTGCATCGCCGGGCTGAAGGCGACCGCGTGACGATCGACACCGGCCTCGCCGATTGGGTGGCGGAGGCCATGGCGCCGATCGGGACGGTCACGCGCAAGCGCCTGTTCGGTGGTGCCGCGCTCTATTGCGACGGGCTGACCTTCGCGATCATCGCGTTCGATGCCTTGTGGTTCAAGGCGGATGCGCAAAGCGCCGCGGCGTGGGACGGAATTGGCGCGGCGCTGTTCACCGTCACGCGGGACAATGGCCGCGTGCAATCGCTGCCGTATCGGCGCGCGCCGGATGACGTGTACGACGATCCGGATGCGTTGCGCGAATGGGCTACGCTCGCGCTGGAGGCGGCGCGGCGCGCGCCGCCCAAGCCGGTGCGGCGGCGCAAACGGACGGAGCGCGGGTAAACCCCTCGCCCCGTCCCGTATCGCGTCAGGCCTTCTTGGCCTGCTCGGCGCGCTCGATCGCCTCGAGCACGATCTGCCGCGCTTCGGCCGCATCGCCCCAATTGCCGACGCGCACCCACTTTTCGGATTCGAGATCCTTATAGTGTTTGAAGAAATGCTCGATCTGCTGGAGCACGATCGAGGGCAGATCCTGCCGCTCGCCGACATCCGAATAATAAGGGAAGGTCGTGTCGACCGGCACGCAGATCAGCTTCTCGTCGCCGCCATGCTCGTCCTCAAGGTTGAGCACGCCGATCGGGCGCACCCGCACCACGCAGCCGGGGATGAACGGCGAGCGCGAAATGACCAGCGCGTCGAGCGGATCGCCGTCCGGCGACAGCGTATGCGGCACGAAGCCGTAATTCGCCGGGTAACGCATCGGCGTATGCAGGATGCGGTCGACGAACAGGGCGCCGGATTCCTTGTCGAACTCGTATTTCACGGGTTCGCCGCCGGTCGGCACCTCGATGATGACGTTGAGTTCCTCGGGCGGGTTCTTGCCCACGGGGATGAGGTCGATGCGCATCTTTTCCTTCACTTCGCTCAAGGAGACGGCGCCGGCGCGCCTTCCTTACGGAAAACGCGCAAGCGTTGCCGGCCCGCGGTTCAGCGCGGCGCCAACAGCCTGTCGAGGCCACCCTCTCCGGTGCCGATCTTTTCGAGGCGCGGGTAGCGCAGCCCGCCGTGCCAGTCGAGCGTCACCGTGCGATATTCCTCACCATTGCGCACAAGCAGCGTAACCGCGGGCTTCTCCCCCTCCTCCGCCGCCGCGATCGCAGCCTTCAGCCGCTCGGGCGAATAATTCTCTCCGTTGACCGCCGCGATCACGGTGCCGACGGTGAGCCCCGCCGTGAATCCCGCGCTATTCCAGGTCACGCCCGTCACCATGCCGCGATTGGCGCCATCGTCCCCGATGATGAGCCCGCCGGAATAGGTGAAATCGGCCACTTTGCGCACCCGCTCACCATTGCGGAACGAAGGCGGCGCCTGATCGGTGTAGATCAGGCGATAGCCGTTGCGCTCAAACCCTTCGATCGGCGCACCGGCGGCATGTTCGGTCAGCCGCTTCACCAGATAGGCCTTCCAGTCCCACGGCTGGATCGCGTTGAGCGCGGCGGCAACGTCGTCGATCGTATAGGTCAGTTCGCCCCAATCGCCGTCGCGCACGCCGAAGAACGCACGCGCGAAATCGTCGATCGATTTCTTGCCGCCGGATTGCTCGCGCAGCAGCGAATCGACGTCCATCCAGACGAGCAGCCCCTCGTTGTAATAATCCTCGCTGCGCTCCCAGCTCAGCCAGCCCTTCGGCTTGCGCTGCGCGATCACCGGATCGAGCGTGGTATCGGCGAGATCGCGCCACTTGCGCGCGGGCTGCGAATCATAGCTCGCCATGATCGCGGCATATTGATCGAGCGTATCCTGTTTCGAAACGAGGCCCGAGCGCGCCTGAAGCACATAGCCCCAGAATTGCGTCTGCCCTTCATATACCCACAGCAGCGAGCCGCGCATCGGCGTGCGGAAATCGGGCGTCCACAGGTCCGCGCCACGGCGGAACTTGCCATTCCAGCTATGGGTGAATTCGTGCGGCAGCAGGTTGCGCCGCCCCGGCCCCTCGTTCCAGCGCGCGAAATAGCCCGGCGTCACGCCATTTTCCGAACTGCGGTGATGCTCCAGACCGATCCCGCCGAGCCGATCGGTGATCGACAGCAGGAAATCATAATGATCGTAATGCTGTGCGCCGAAGGTCGTCACCGCCTGATCGACCAGCTGCTTGTGCGCCTCGATCTGCGCCGGTGTCGCGACCAGCTCGGCCGGATCGTCCGCGAAGACGTTGAGCGCGACGCGATCGCTGAGCGGGATCACGCGGCCATAGCGCCCGGCCAGCATCGGCGAATCGACGAGAATCTCGTAATTGGTCTGCTCATAGGACCAGCTGTTGCCATTGCCGGTCGGCTTGCCACGCAGCGCGCCCGCCGCCGTCCAGCCGGTCGGCCAGGTCACGCTCATCCGCACCGGGATGCGGCGGGTGAAATAGCCGGCCGGATAGAGGCTCACCTGATTGGGCTGGAGGCTGATCATCGTCGGCGTGACGACGATACGGCCCTGATCCGCGCGCGTCGCGGAGAGGAACTGGAATTCCACGTCGAGCTGCTTCGCGCCCGCCGGCACATCGATATGGAAAGCGAAGACGTCGACCGGATCGCGCGTCCACGGCACCACCTTGCCATTGGCGCGGATGACGAGGCCGGCGACCTTTTCGATCTCGCCGCGCGGGGAATGCGCGCCGGGCAGCCATTTCGGATAGAGCAGCGTCATCGCCCCGGCCTTGGCGACCGGAATCGTCTGCTTCACGCGCAGGATGCCGCGCACCGTGTCTGTCGCATCGACATTTACCACCAACGTGCCGGGATAGGCCTCGTCACGCGGCTGCGGGATCGTATCGGTGAAAGGAACCGGCTGGGGCGCGGAGTTGCCGGCGGGAACCTGGGCAATGGCGGCAATCGGAGTGGTGGAGAGAAGCAGCGCGACGGCAATGGCACGGATCATCAAGTAAACTCTGCAAGACGCATGAAACGACCACGCTAGCCGCCCGCACACACCCGCGTCCAGCCGCTCAATGCCCGCCGGCGCTGCCCAACACATTGATGGTGAAAGCGAGCACGCCGATATTGAACACGAACGCGGCGAGGCACTGACCGATCACCACGCGCCTGATCCGCCGCGACTTGATGTTCACATCCGAGGTCTGGAACGTCATCCCCAGCGTGAAGCTGAAATAGATGAAGTCCCAATAATGCGGCTCATCCTCGCCCGGAAAATCGATCCCACCCGCGTCTTTTCCCTCCTGCTCGCTGTAGAACAGGTGCGCGTAATGCAGCGCATAGACGACATTGGAGAACAGCCACGCCAGCACCAGCGTCGCGACGACCAGCACGATCGCGCGACCCGACGGCTGAGCCATCAGCTCGTTCGCCACCACCACCAGAATAACGATCGTCACCAGCGCGGTGATCGCGAGCAGCCCGGCGCGATTGGTGTCGTTCGCCTTGGCCCGCGCCCGCACCTCGCCGGTATCATCGTTGAACAGCGGCCATAGCGAGACGAGAAAGAACAGCGCGCCGGCATCGAACCCGATCATCATGGCGCGGCCCCAGGCGAAGCCTTTCACCATCCCGACGCCGATCCACACCGCCGCCATGATCGCCATGAACGCGATGAAACGCGGCGGCGCGATGCGTCGGCCGATCTGCCATCCGTGATTTTGCCGCGTCATCAAGCACCTGCCCTGATCGGTCGGCAAACCCTAGCGTCGGCGCGCGTCCTCGCATAGATAGCCGCGCTTCATCATGGCTCGTATTCAAACCCCAAATCGCGTCCGCGGCACGCAGGACATCTTCGGCGCCGAACAGCGCCGTTTCGCAACCGTGCTCGACACGTTCGATCGCGTCCGCCGGCTCTATTGCTTCGGCCGCGCCGAAGTGCCGGTGTTCGAGGATACGCAGGTGTTCGCGCGCTCGATCGGCGAGACCACCGATGTCGTTTCAAAAGAGATGTACACTTTCCCCGACAAGGGCGGGGATTCGCTGACGCTGCGCCCGGAATTCACCGCCGGCATCGCGCGCGCCTATATCACCGAGGGGTGGCAGCAATTCGCGCCGCTCAAGCTCGCCACGTCGGGCGCGGTGTTCCGTTACGAGCGCCCGCAAAAGGGGCGCTATCGCCAGTTCCACCAGATCGACGCGGAGATTCTCGGCGCGCCCGAACCCTCCGCCGACGTGGAATTGCTGTGCCTCGCGGATCAGTTGCTCCATGAACTCGGCATCGCCGATGGCGTGACGCTACAACTCAACACGCTTGGCGACGCCGCGACGCGCGATGCGTGGCGCGATGCGCTCGTGGCGCATTTCGAGCAGCACCGCGGCGAGCTTTCCGAAGACAGCGTGACGCGGCTCGACAAGAACCCGCTGCGCATCCTCGACAGCAAGGACCCGCGCGACCGCCCGATCGCCGACGCCGCGCCCGGCATCGACGATTTCATGACCGCCGAGGCGGGCGCGTTCTTCGAGAATGTGATCAAGGGCCTCGACGCGGCAGGCGTGGCGTGGACGCGCAATTCGCGGCTGGTGCGCGGGCTGGATTATTACCGCCACACCGCGTTCGAGTTCGTCACGGATCGGCTCGGCGCGCAGGGCACGGTGCTGGCCGGCGGCCGCTATGACGGGCTGGTCGAAAGCCTCGGCGGCCCGGCGACGGCGGGTGTGGGCTGGGCGGCCGGCGTCGAGCGGCTGGCGATGCTGATCGACGAGCCGGCGGCGGAGCGGCCGGACGTTGTGGTCGTCGCCGAGAACCGCGATCGCGAGACCGATGCGGTGGCGCTCACCGGCGCGCTGCGGCAGGGTGGTCTCGCGACCGAGCTGTTCGTCACCGGCAGCCCGCGCAAGCGCTTCAGCAAGGCGATGGAACGCAAGCCCGCGGCGATCGTCTCGCTCGATGTGCGCGATGGCGCGCAGTCGCACAGCTTCCGGCTGCTCGACGAGGCGTTCGCCGATGCCGCGAAGGCACGCGCGATCTTCGAACAGCGGACCGGCGCCAACGCATGATCGCGATTTCGCTCGATCGTATCCGCCAGATCGAGGCGCGGCGGGACGAACTCGCCGCGCTGATGGCGACCGGCGACCTGTCAGGCGAGCGCTTCGTGGCTGTATCGAAGGAATATGCGGAGCTTGAGCCGGTCGCGGTGGCGGCAGCCGAAGTGCGGCGGCTGCGGCAGGAGGCCGAGAGCCTGTCGTTCATGACCGAGGACGCCGACGCCGAGTTGCGCGCGATGGCCGAGGAAGAATTGCGCGAGAACAAGGCCGCGCTGGAAGCGGCCGACCGCAAACTCGCGCTGGCGCTGCTGCCGCGCGACGCCGCCGACGAACGCTCCGCGATGCTCGAAGTGCGCGCCGGCACCGGCGGCGACGAGGCGGCGTTGTTCGCAGGCGACCTGTTCCGCATGTATCAGCGCTATGCCGAAACCCAGGGCTGGCGGGTCGAACTGATCTCCTCCTCCGAAAGCGAGGTCGGCGGGTTCAAGGAAGTGGTCGCGTCGGTCACCGGACAGGGCGTGTTCGCGAAGCTCAAGTTCGAAAGCGGCGTTCACCGCGTCCAGCGCGTGCCCGTCACCGAAAGCGGCGGGCGCATCCACACCTCCGCCGCCACCGTCGCGGTGTTGCCCGAGGCGGAGGAGGTCGACGTGCAGATCGACGACAAGGATCTGCGCATCGACATCTATCGCTCGTCCGGCCCGGGCGGCCAATCGGTCAACACGACCGATTCGGCGGTACGCATCGTCCATATCCCGACCGGGCTCACCGTGATCCAGCAGGACGAAAAGTCGCAGCACAAGAACAAGGCCAAGGCGCTCAAGGTATTGCGCACGCGGCTCTACGAGCTGGAGCGCGAACGGCTCCATGCGGAGCGCGCCGGCGCGCGCAAGTCGATGGTGGGTTCCGGGGACCGCTCGGAGCGCATCCGGACCTATAATTTCCCGCAAGGCCGCGTCACCGATCACCGCATCAACCTGACGCTTCACCGGCTGCCGGAAATCCTCACCGGGGAAATGGGCGAGCTGATCGGCGCGCTGATCGCCGAGGATGAGGCGGAGCGGCTGGCGGCGCTGAATGCCGCATAGGCCGGCTTGTCGCGCGTCGCGGCAGGACTCGGCCAAGCGCGGCCGGCAGCATCGATGAGCCCGGCCGACGCGCGCACCGCACTGGCCGAAGCCGCCGCGCGCTTCGCCTTTTCCGCCACGCCGCGCCTCGATGCGGAGCTGCTGCTCGCCCATGCGCTGGGCATCACGCGGGAGCGCCTGCTGCTGACGCTCGGCGATCATGGCGCCCCCCCACCCTTCGCCGAACTGGTCGAGCGCCGCGCCGCGCATGAGCCGGTCGCCTATATCACCGGCACCCGCGCCTTTTGGACGATCGACCTTACGGTCGCGCCCGGCGTGCTGATCCCGCGCGCGGATAGCGAGACGTTGATCGAGGCGGCGGTCGATCATTTCGCGGGGACCGCCGGGCCGAAGCGCGTTCTGGATCTCGGCACCGGATCGGGCGCGCTGCTGCTCGCCGCGCTCGATCAATGGCCGCAGGCAACCGGGGTCGGGCTGGATGCATCGCCGGATGCGCTAGCCATCGCCCGCGACAATGCCGCGCGCCTTGCGCCCGGGCGCGCGATCATCGCGGAAGGCGGCTGGGAGGGCATCGGCGAAGCGTTCGACCTGATCCTGTGCAACCCGCCCTATATCGCGACAGATGCGGCCCTTCCGCCGGAGGTGGCCGAATATGAGCCCGCCTCCGCGCTGTTCGCCGGAACGGATGGGCTCGACGATTATCGCCGCCTCGCCCCGTTGCTTCGCCCCCAGATCGCGCCGGGCGGCGTCGCCTGTATCGAGATCGGATTCGATCAGGGCGATAGCGCCGCCGCCTTGTTCCGCGCGGCCGGATTCGCGGTCGCGCTGCGCCAGGATTTGGCCGGACATCAGCGTTGCCTCGTTGTCACGCCTTGAAACGAGAGGGCGAAAGACCAACATTTCGCTTTGAGAACGCCCGCTCAGCGGCTAAGACGCCGATAGGGGCACGCCAGATCAGCTCAAGCGGTTGAAATCGGGCAAGTTGCCTACCCTTCGTCATAAGCCGCTGTAGTCCGGTGGCCATGGCAGGCCCAAGCCCGCGAACGATTCGCGCAGCTGTGGGCCGGGGGAAGCTGCACCGTGAAGTCCAGGATGGATGCGTTCGGGGATAGGGCCGATTTGGGTTCGAGGACGAGGACAGTAATTTGATCAACAATCGTCAAGGTGGCCGTCGTCGCGGTCGCGGTGGTGGCCAGCGTTCGCCCGGTGGTGGTGGTGGTGGCCAGGGGCAGCGCGATAGCGGCAACCGTATTGACAGCCGCGCGCGTGGCAATGCCGCCCAGTTGCTTGAGAAATACCGGAACATGGCGCGCGACGCGCAGCTTTCGGGCGATCGGGTGAACACCGAATATTATCTGCAATTCGCGGATCACTATTTCCGCGTTCTCGCCGATCAGCGCGGTCGCTTCGAAGATCAGGGTCAGAACCGCGATCGCCGCAATCGCGACGATTTCGACAATGACGAGGATTTCGGCGACGAGGGCGAGATGCTCCGTGCCGAAGAGCAGCCCCAGCAATATCAACAGCAGCAGCGCCAGCAGCAGCGCGGCGACGATGGCCGTCGTGATGATGGTCGCCGGGAAGAACGTGGCGGCCGTGAAGAGCGCGGCGATCGCAACGCGCGTGAACGCAACTTCAACCGCCGCGACGAAGCCCCGCGCTACGCCGAAGCCGATCGCTCGGATGAGGCATCGCCCGCCCCGGTCGCGGCCGTGGATGTCTCCGCCGAGCCCGCGCCCGAGACGGCGGCCGCCGAAGCGCCACGTCCCCGCCGTGGCCGCCCGCGTCGCGTAGCGGTCGAAACCGAAGCCGCGGAAGTGATGGATGCGGAGCGCCTGCCTCCATCGCTCGGCATCGTGCCGGTCGAAGGCGTGATCGCGAGCGAAGGTGAGCCGGCAGAGGCGCCCAAGCCGCGCACCCGCCGTCGCCGCACCACCGATGCGGAGGCGAGCGCCGGCTGATCCGGCGCGTTACCGCGATAGAATGCGAAAGGGCCGGCTTCCCACGGGAGGCCGGCCCTTTTTCACATCCAGATCAGAGCCCGTCGCGGGGTTATTTCAGATCGTTGTCGAGATCGTCGACGCTCTCGTCATGCCCGGTGCCCGAGCTGAGGAAAGTCAGCCCCATCAGCGCGCCGGCCATCAGCACCGTCCCGATGACGCCGCCGATCGTCGCCAGCGTGGCGACCCAGCCGAGCGGCCCATAGATGCGGCCCAGCGCCCATACAGAGACGAGCGCGGCGATCACCCCGACAAAACCCACCCAGGCCAGGATGCGGCGAAAGCGGCTCCACGCGAAGCGCGCGTAATCGGGGTTATCCAGACCGGATCGTTGTTCGTTCATCCTTTGCCATTAGCCCGGAAAAGTGAGACGCTACCACCCCACATGGCAGGAGACGGACCATGACGATCGCGGCGATCCTCGGCAACAAGGGACGGGACGTGATCTACGTCAGCCCCACGCAGACGGTGATGGAGGCGATCGCATTGCTGGCACAGCATCGCATCGGCGCAGTCCCGGTGATCGACGGCGGCAAGGTGGTTGGGGTGTTTTCCGAACGCGATGTGATCCACGGGCTGATCGCTGGCGATACCTCCACCCTCCAGCGCCCCGTGGCCGAAACCATGACCACGCCCGCGCTGACGGTAACCCCGGCGGAGCCGGTGCTCGCGGCGCTCTCGCTGATGACGCGGCGGCGCATCCGCCATCTGCCGGTGGTGGAAGACGGGCGCATCATCGGAATCGTCTCGATCGGCGATCTGGTGAAATATCGCATCGAGAAAATCGAGGCGGATGCCGCGGCGATGCGGGAATATATTCAGCAGGCGTAGCAATGCGCCGAGTCGTGGTCGCCCGGCGCTACCCAGCGCCGGATCACACCCTTATGCGTCCGCCCAGCGTCGCAGCAGATTGTGATAGACGCCGGTGAGCCGGATCACCGCCGCATCATCCTGCCCGCGATCCTGCCCCATCACCTGCGCCGACTGATCGAGTTCGAACAGGATGCGCCGCGCCCCTTCATCGCGCACCATCGACTGAATCCAGAAGAACGATGCGACCCGCGCGCCGCGCGTCACCGGCGTGACACGATGCAGGCTGGAGGCGGGATAGAGCACCAGATGACCGGCCGGCAGCTTCACATTCTGCGTGCCGAACTGCCCCTCGATCACCAATTCCCCGCCGTCATAACTGTCGGGATCGGCGAGGAACAAGGTCGCGGACAGATCGCTGCGGATGCGGAAATCGCTGCCGCGCTTGATGCGCACCGCGTTATCGACATGCATTCCGAATGCTTCGCCGCCCTGATAGCGATTGAACAACGGCGGAAACACCTTGAGCGGCAGCGCGGCGGCGACAAACAGCGACGACCGGCCGAGCGCATCGAGCACCATATTGCCCGCCTCACGCGCGGCGGCGCTATCCTCCGGCAATTGCTGGTTACGCTTGGCGAGCGCGGATTGCGGGCCGGACGTCGCATTGCCGTCGGCCCATTCGGCCGCGTCGATCAGCGCGCGCAACCGCGCCACGCCGTCCGCATCCAGCACATCGGGAATCGCGATCAGCATCCTGCACCTTCCTTCAGCGCCGCAACGCCACGATCGGCGAACCCCGGCACGTCGCTCGCCTCCAGCCATGCCAGCGCCTTGGCGACGAAGCGTGCGTTGCCAAGCTCGCCCGCGCGGCGCAGCCATGGCAACGCCTGCTCCACCGCCCCATCCGCACCCAGCATCCGCGCATGATTGAAGCAACCGCGAAAATCGCCGCCCTCCGCGGCACGGGCGTAGCAATCCGCCGCCTTCGCCATGTCGCGCGGGCCGCCCCAGCCATCCTCGGCGAAGCTGCCGACATGGTTGATCGCCTTGGCATAGCCGGTCGCGGCGGCTTGCTCGAACAGCGCGAGCGCCGCCACTTTATCCTCCGCGACGCCCTCACCCAGCGTCAGCGCGGTGGCAAAATTATATTGCGCCTCCGGGAGCCCGCGCGTGGCAGCGATGCGGAAACACTCGGCGGCACGCGCCTTGTCGACCGCGACGCCCCAGCCGAGATCGTAACAACGCCCGACCATGTTGAGCGCCATCACATGATGCTGCCGAGCCGCTTGCTCGAAGCGACGGAAAGCAGCGCGCGCGTCCTGCGCCACGCCATTTCCATCGAGCAGCAACTGCCCAAGCAACGCCTGCGCCTCCGCCACACCCGCATCGGCCAGCTCATGCAGAAACGCCGCGCGCTCCTCCGGCGAACCGGAGAGGCGCGCGGCGATTTCCTCACGCGACAGATCAGCCGCGTCACCCATCCGTCAGTAACGCACCGCGAGCGTGGCGAATGCCGACCGACCCGGCGCGATCGTCGCATAATGCGAGGCATAGGCCTGGCTGAAATAGGTCTTGTCGGTCAGGTTCTGCACGTTGACGCTTAAATTGACCTTTTCGGTGATGTCGAAACCAACCCGCGCGTCGAAGCGGGTATAGCCCGGCACCGAGCGCGCGATCACCGTGGTGGCGGGCGTCAGCGTGATCACGCCATTCGCGTCCTGCGCCGCCTTGCGGTTGTCGCTGTAGCCACCGAACACACGGCTCATGTAGAATGCGCCGCCGCCGACCTGCAACCGCTTGAACAGCGTGACATTGGTCCATAGCGAAACGCTGTCGCGCGCCGTTTGCGGCGCCTGCCGTCCGTTGTTGACCGACGGCACGAGCAGCGTCGTCGCCTTCGCCGCGCCATTCGCCGCGACAGTCAGCGCGGAGAAGCCGCCATCGACGATCTTCGGATCGAGATGGGTATAGCCGCCGAAGATCGTCCAGCCCGGCAGGATCGTGCCGTTGACGCTCAGCTCGACGCCGCGAATGCGGCGCTTGCCGATGAACTGGACGCTATTGTCCTCCCCGGTGACGCGGGCATTGTCCGTGTCGGTCTGGAACGCGGCCACGGCGAGGCTGAGCCGCCCACCGAGCACATCGGCCTTCGCGCCGATCTCATAGGATTTGGTCTTTTCCGGCTTCAGCGCGTCCAGCACGTTCGCGGTCGCGATCGTCGTGGGCAACGCATTGCCCTCCGAACCTTCGCCCAACAGGCTGTTCGGCGGCGTCGCGGCGGTGGCGTAGCTGGCGTAGATGCTGGTGTTCTTGGTCGGCTTCAGCACGAGGCCGGCCTGCCAGTTGAACAATTCGTCGGTGCGCTCGAACTCGATCACCTGCGACGCGGTGATCGGCTGGCCCGGGCGGACCCGCGAGTGGAACCGATCATAACGCAGCCCGACATTCAGGATCAGCGGCTCGGCGAGCTGGATCGAATCGAAGCCATAGATGCCGATCGTGTTGGCATCGTTCTGCGTTTCCGCGATCGGCAGGTTGCGCGAGATCGCCGCTGGCGTGGTTGACGTGTCGGTCGCGTAATTGACCCATGGATCGTTCGAATTGGGGGTGAACGCACTGGTGCAATAATAGCGCGACACTGCGGTCGGCGTGCAGCGCGGCGAGATGGTCGAGCCGGTCGAGAGCAGTTCGGTGCCCGATGCGTTGACATAGCCACGCGTCACAAAGGTACCGCGCCGCGCCTTCTCCCACGCCAGCTCGGCCCCGACGGCGAAGCTGTGCTTGATCCCGCCGGTGTTGAATTTGCCGAACAGATCGGTCTGATTGACGATCGAATCCGCATAGCCATAGCGGGTGTTGGCGCGGCGCCACACCTGCCCGGTGTTATAGACATTGCCCTGCGAATCGTCCGGCTGGGTATAGATGTACGACTGATCGTTATGCGTGAAGCGCGAGGTGTTGCGCAGCGTGATGCCGCCGAAATCATGCTCCGCGCGGATCGTCGCCTGATCGATCGAGGTGTCGCGGAAATCGCGATCCTTCAGCCCGTAGAAGGTCGAGCGATCGACATAGCCGGCCTGGCCATTGGCGGTGGTGAACTTCCCGATCGCCGGCTCGGACAGGACATACCCCGTCTTCGGCGAATTGTTGATCGTATAGAGATACGGGATGCCGGCATCCGGCAACTCCGTGCTTTCCATATGGTAATAGCCGATGGTCAGCCGCGTCGGCGCATCCACGCCTATCGTGATCGATGGCGCGACGCCCCAGCGGCGCTGCCAGATCGCATCCCGCCCGGCGACGTCCTGATCGTGGTACATGCCCTCGACCCGCACCGCGATCTGATCGGAGATGCGCTGGTTCACATCCGCCGTGACGCGCTTGTAATCGGCGGTGCCATAGCTCCCCGTGGCGCGCACGAAGCTATCCTTCTGCGGCGCCTTGGAAATGATGTTGATCGTGCCACCGGCATTGCCGCGCCCGCCGAGCGTGGTGTCCGACCCGCGGATGATCTGGATCGAATCGACCGCGAACACTTCACGGCTCTGCGCCGCGAAATCGCGCACGCCATCGACATAGGTCGAGCCCTGGCTGTCGAAGCCACGGATGAACGGGCGATCGCCGACCGGATTGCCACCCTCGGCCGCGCCGAAGGTGATGCCGGGCACCGTGCGCAACGCGTCGGCCAGCGTGGCGGAGCCGGTCTGCTCGATCGTTTCGGCCGGCAGCACCACGATCGAGCGCGGGGTATCGACCGGCGGTGCGATGAATTTCGGGTTGGCGTCGCGACGATCACGCTCGCCGTTAACGACCACATCGGAATGCTGGAAAACATCGCTATCCCCATCGGGAGCGTCAACGTTCGCGAGGGACGTTCGCACCGGCGGGCGCGCTGGCAATGAACCCGACGCACGACAGCGCCAGAAACGATACGGATTTATTCGACACGGGATTCCCCTTCCGGGGCGTTCGCTATTGAGAGTGGTTCTCATAGTCAATGCTATTGAGAAAGATTCTCATCTTTGTCGCATAATGTAACGAACAACCATGTGCGCAACGCGCTCGCCAGATTGGGTGGATCGGGCGCGGCGATACGCAGCGCATCGATTTCCGCCACCAGCGCGCTCAACGGCAATGCGCGCGCCACAGCCGCCGCTTCCAGCGCGCGCCAGAACAACGGTTCGAGGCTTACCGAGGTCTGATGCCCGGCGATCGTGATCGAGCGCTTTACCGGCCCGGCAAACCCGTCGGCGGGCGCGCTGATCACGGCGTATCGAATAGCGCGGCGAGTTGCTCGATGATCGTGCCGCCAAGCTGGTCGACATCCATGATCGTCACCGCGCGGCTGTAATAGCGCGTCACGTCATGCCCGATGCCGATCGCGACCAGCTCCACCGGCGAGCGCTTCTCGATCCAGTCGATCACCTGCCGCAGATGCCGCTCCAGATAGGAACCGGAATTGACGCTGAGGGTGGAATCATCGACCGGCGCGCCATCCGAGATCACCATCAGGATGCGGCGCTCCTCCGGCCGCGCGACAAGCCGCGCGTGCGCCCACATCAGCGCCTCGCCGTCGATATTCTCCTTGAGCAGCCCCTCGCGCATCATCAGCCCGAGCGAGGTGCGTGCGCGGCGCCACGGCTCGTCGGCCTTTTTATAGACGATGTGACGGATATCGTTGAGCCGCCCCGGCTGCGGCGGACGGCCCGCGGCGAGCCAGGTCTCCCGGCTCTGGCCGCCTTTCCACGCACGGGTGGTGAAGCCGAGAATCTCGGTTTTCACCCCGCACCGTTCGAGCGTGCGCGCCAGGATATCGGCGGAGATCGCCGCGATCGAGATCGGCCGCCCGCGCATCGAGCCGGAATTGTCGATCAGCAACGTGACCACGGTATCGCGGAATTCGGTGTCGCGCTCGATCTTGTACGACAACGACATGTCCGGGCTGACCACGACGCGCGCGAGCCGCGCGGCATCGAGCAGCCCTTCCTCCTGATCGAAATCCCAGGAGCGCGATTGCTGGGCCATCAGCCGGCGCTGGAGGCGGTTGGCAAGCTTCGACACCACCGATTGCAGATGGACGAGCTGCTGATCGAGATAGGCGCGCAACCGCACCAGCTCGTCCGCGTCGCACAGATCGGTCGCCGCGATCACTTCGTCGAAATCGGTCGTCCAGACGCGATAGTCGAATTGCGGGGAGAGATCGGCGAACGGCCGATTGGGGCGCACCGGCTGCATCCCCTCCTCACCGTCGTCGCCCGGCTCGCCGTCCATGTCCTGGACGTCATCGCCCATTTCCTGGCCTTCGCCGTCCTCATTCTCGGCGTCGCGCTGTTCGCCGCGCGCTTCGAGCTGCGCCTCGCCCTGACCGCCTTCGCCGTCGTCCTGCTCGCCATCGTCGCTCTGCTCGTCGTCAGCGCCCTGATCGTCGCTGTCGCCATCGTCGGTATCCTCGGGCAGTTCCTCGCCCTGCACCAGCTCGAGATCCTCCAGCAGCTTCCGCGCGAGGCTCTGGAACGCGCGCTGGTCGTCGAGCGCGAGCGCCAGCGAATCGAGATCGTCGCCCGCTTTCTCGTCGATCCATTCCCGCACCAGCGCGAGACCGGGCGCCGCCACCGCCGGCGCCTCCCGGCCGGTCAGCCGCTCCCGCACGATCAGCCCGAGCGCGGTCGACAGCGGCACTTCTTCACGGGTGCGGGCGCGGGTGATCGGATCGGCGCGGAGCTTCACATCGAGCGCGGTGGCGAGATTGTCCGCAATCCCGACGTAGCCCCGGCTGCCCAGCGCCTCGATCCGCGCCGTTTCCACCGCATCGAACACCGCGCGCGCCACCGCCTCATGCGGCGCGCCACGCAGGTGCAACGCCGGATCGTGATGCTTCAGCCGCAGCGCGAAACCATCCGCGAAGCCGCGTGCCTCCGCCACCTGATCCGCCGGCAGCGCGCGTGCCGGCATCGGCACCTTGAGATGCTTGCCCGACTGGCTCGGCGCATCGGCGGTGAAGGCGAGTTCGACCTCCGGCTCGTCGGCGAGCGCGCGCGCGGTGCCACCAAGCACGTCCTTGAACCGGTCGAGCGGAGAACGATCAGCCATGCATCGGCTTTAGGGCCATCGCGCCGCCGCGCACAAGCGCGACCATGCACGTCCCGCGATGAAACGATTTTCGTAGCAATCGGCTGAAAAACTACCGTTTCTGGTAAGAAATGACCATTGTCCGCGCGCCGAACGCAATGGTAATCTTTTGTTAAGGTAACGAGTCGGCAGTGAAGCTGTTGACCCCTGCCCCTCTGAATGAGCGTCTAGGCTGCTGGTCGTCTCCCGGCACCTGATCGAAACACTGATGAAATCGCCGCTTCGGCCAGATTTCGAAGCGGCCGCCAACAAGGGGAATATCGATGATGAGAACGATGTTGCTCGCCGCCGTTGCCGCAGGCGGCCTGATCGCAGGCTCCGCAACCGCGCAGACGATCTCCAATGCGCCGACCGATGGCTCGATTTCAGCGTTCGGCGTGCCCAACACGCTTACTTATGGTCAGGTGTTCACCGCGCCGGTCACCGGCACGCTTTCCTCGTTCACACTTAGCCTGAACGGCGGCGTGGGCGCGCTGTTCGGCGGGGTCGGCACGTGGAACGGCGGATCGAGCTTCGCGTTCGGCTATGGCTCTCCGACAAATCTATACCAGAGCGCCAACGTCGCCTCGTCCGGTGCGCAGGCCTTCACGTTCACGCCGAATGTCGCGGTCGTCGCCGGGCAACAATATGTCGCTTACATAAGCGCGTTCGGCGTCGCCGGTGCGAGCGGCACCACCTCGATGCCGGGCGGCACCAGCGCGCCAGGCATCGATTATTTCGTATGGAACAACACCAGCGATGCGCGTGGCAACACGAGCTGGAACTATTTCGGCGACTTGGGCAACGCGCTGTTCTCCGCGACGTTCAACGGCGGCGTGCCGGAGCCGGCGACATGGGCCCTGATGATCCTGGGCTTTGGCGCCATCGGCGGCGCGCTTCGCCGCAAGCGTATCACCAGCAACGTGCGTTTCGCCTGACCGATCCAGCCAGCGCGAATAAGGAAGGGGCGACGCCACACGGCGCCGCCCCTTCTTTTTTGTTCACCGGGTGCGGGCGTCAGGCCCGACCCACCACGCTTTCGGGCAGATCCTTGCCGAATACGCGCTGATAATATTCCGCCACCAGCGGCCGCTCCGCCTCGTCGCATTTGTTGAGGAAGGACAGGCGGAAAGCGAAACCGACATCGCTGAAGATCAGCGCGTTCTGCGCCCAGGTGATCACGGTGCGCGGGCTCATCACGGTCGAGATATCGCCGTTGATGAAGCCCTTGCGCGTCAGATCGGCGACGCGGACCATATCGTCGACGAGCTTCTTGCCCTCAGGCTTGTCATATTCGCCCGACTTGGCGAGCACGATCTGCGCCTCGGTCGCCGCCGGCAGATAGTTCAGCGTGACGACGATGTTCCAGCGATCCATCTGGCCCTGGTTGATCTGCTGGGTGCCATGATAAAGTCCGCTCGTGTCGCCCAGGCCCACCGTGTTGGCGGTGGAGAACAGGCGGAACCACGGGTTCGGACGGATCACGCGATTCTGGTCGAGCAGCGTCAGCTTGCCCTCCGTCTCCAGCACGCGCTGGATCACGAACATCACGTCGGGGCGACCGGCATCATATTCGTCGAACACCAAAGCGGTCGGCGTCTGGAGCGCCCAGGGCAACAGCCCCTCGCGGAATTCGGTGACCTGCTGACCGTCGCGCAGCACGATCGCGTCGCGGCCGACAAGATCGATACGGCTGATATGCGCATCGAGGTTGATGCGGATGCACGGCCATTTCAGCCGCGCGGCGACCTGCTCGATATGGCTCGACTTGCCGGTGCCGTGATAGCCCTGCACCATCACGCGGCGGTTGTGCGCGAAGCCCGCGACGATCGCCAGCGTCGTATCGGGATCGAACACATAGGCCGGATCGAGATCGGGCACGCGCTCGTCCGCCTCGCTGAACGCCGGGCATTGCATGTCGCTGTCGATACCGAACAGATCGCGGACGCTGACCATTTTGTCAGGCGCGTCGAGAATCGTCGTCTCGCGGCTGTCGGGCTGGGTGTTCGGAATATCAGTCATGCGCGCCTCGCGAAGTAACGCCTCTGCCTTAGGCACGGCGGTACAGGTTATTCAACCTCCGCCTTGGGGGGAAGCGCGAAGAGATCGATGAACGCACGTGCGGCCGCGCGGTTTCCGGTGAACACCAATGTGCCCTCCGCCTCCGCCTCTTCGATCGGCTGCTTGCCATAGACGATATTCGCCATCGTGCGCGCGTCCGTCGCGAAATGCACCTCCACATCGCCTTCGCCGCGCACGATCGGCAGGTCGCCGTCCGCGAACCGGGCGATGAACGATTCGGCGCCGAACGCGAAACCCAGCGTCATCGGCGGCATGGCGCGCGCACGCTCCACATCCATCATCGTGCGCAGCGAGAGCATCATCGACGCAGACGACAGCGGCAATGTGGGATCGTGATTGGGAGAGCGCGCCGCCCACGCACCAAGGATCTTGATCGGCTCCTCCGCCGTATATCCCCATGCCGTCAGTTCATAGACCTGCACATTGGCCGGCGACGGCAGCTTGCGACGCTTCAGGATATGCGCGCGCTCCAACCCCTCGAGCCGCTGGGTCAGCACATTGGCGCTGATCCCGCTAAGCGACGCCTTGAGTTCGCCGAAACGCCGCGCGCCGAACATCAATTCCCGCACGATCAGCAGCGACCAGCGTTCGCCAACCAATTCCATCGCCAGCGCGGTGCCGCAGGCATCGTCATACCACCGCTTCGTCGTCGCCAACTCTCGTTTAGTCACTTTTTCTAACTTCATGGTTGTTTTTTGTAACTTCGGCGCGCAGAAATCGCAAGCAACGAATCGCCAGGGGAGTTTTGTTCAAATGCCGAAAATGATCTTCGTGAACCTGCCCGTCGCCCATGTCGCGAAGGCCACTGCCTTCTACGAAGCGATCGGCATGAAGCAGAACCCGATGTTCTCCAACGAACAGGCTTCGGCGATGGAATGGTCGGACACGATCAGCTTCATGCTGCTCGACCACGCGTTTTACGCCACCTTCACCACCAAACAGATCATCGACGCCAAGGCGGTGAGCGGCGCGCTGATCGCGCTGTCACGCGACAGCCGCGCGGACGTGGATGCGATCACCGATGCCGCGCTCGCCGCCGGCGGCCGCGAGGCACGCGAGAAACAGGACATGGGCTTCATGTATTCCCGCGCGTTCGAGGATCTCGACGGCCATGTGTTCGAGCCGATGTGGATGGACATGGCCGCAGCGGAACAAGTGCTCGCGCCGACCCACGGCTGAAACACCGCACTAATATACAAATATAAGGATGGAGAGAGATGTCTGACACGCCACAGATCATCACCTTCGGCTGGGTGCCGGAGTTCGCACGCGGCTTCGTCCGCGATATCCGCCCGCGCTGGGCGTGCGAGGAGGTTGGCCAGCCCTATGAGGCGGTGCTGATCACCGATGCCAAGTCCGCCGAGCATCGCCGCCTCCAGCCGTTCGGACAGGTGCCGGCCTATCGCGACGGCGAGCTAGAGATGTTCGAATCCGGCGCGATGGTGCTTCACATCTGCGAAACGGCCGGGAAACTGGTGCCGACCGATCCGATCAAGCGGGCCCATGCGATCCAGTGGCTTGCCGCCGCGCTCAACTCGGTCGAGCCGTTCGTGATGGCGCTCGCGGTCAATGACATCTTCGAGGCCGACCGCCCGTGGTCCGCGACGCGGCACGACAAGGTGGTGGGCGATCTCAACGGGCGCCTTGCCGACCTGGAGAATGCGCTCGGCGACAAGCAATGGCTCGACGGCGACGATTTCACGGTCGGCGACCTGATGATGGTTTCCGTGCTGGGCGGCCTTCGCGGCACGGATTCGCTCGATCGCTTCCCGCGCCTCGCCGCTTATGTCGCGCGCGGTGAAGGGCGGCCGGCGCATCGCAAGGCGATGGCCGATCATCTCGCCACGTTTGACCAGCCGGTCGCGGCTTGAACCGGGAAGGATAGCGATGGGGTACTTTCAAGGTTTCGTGATCCCGGTGAAGAAGGGCGAGCAGGCCGCCTATCGCCGCTTCGCCGCGATGGTCGCGCCGGGCTTCTCCGAACATGGCGCTTTGCGCACGGTGGAATGCTGGGGCGACAATGTGATGGTTGGCAAGACCACCGATTTTCGCCGTGCCGTCGCCGCCGACGACGGGGAAGAAATCGTGTTCGCGTGGATCGAATGGCCCGACAGGGCGACGTGCGACGCGGCCGCCGAGAAGATGACGCGGCCCGACGGGCCTGTGCCGTTCGATATGCAGCGGATGATCTACGCCGGCTATGATCTCGCATTCGCCACCGGGCCGAGCGGCGCGATCGGCTATGTCGATGGCATCGTCGCCGCGGTGCCGGATGGCGCGCGCGCCGACTTCGTCGAGCACAGCCAAGGGAGGGCGGCGATCTTTCTCGAAAAGGGCGCGACCCGCGTGGTCGAGGGGTGGGGTGCCGACGTGCCGGCCGGCAAGATCACCGATTTCCAACGCGCGGTGCAGGCCAAGGCCGGCGAGACGGTAGTCTGCGGCTGGATCGAATGGCCTGACAAGTCGACCCGGGACGCCGGCATGACGGCACTCATGCAGGATGAGCGGCTGCGCGCGAATCCCGCGCCATGGAATGGCCAGCTCGCGATTTTCGGCGGATTCACGCCAATCCTCGATACCGACAACACGGCAAGCTGAAGGGAACCGACGATGCATAACGACGAAGGCACCCCGATCTGGTTCGAGCTGAACACCGCCGATCCGGACAAGGCACAGCAATTCTACACGAGCGTCGCGGGCTGGACCGTCGCCGCCTCGGAAATGGCCGAACATGGCGGCTATCGGCTCGCCAACGCCAGTGACGGCGAGGGCGTTGCCGGGCTGATGAAGCCGCCGCCGGGAATGGGCGCGGCAAACGGCTGGACGATCTATTTCGCCACCGGCGACGTCGATGCGATGGCGACGCGCGTGAAGGAACTCGGTGGCGCGCTGCATTTCGGGCCGATGGACATACCGCATGTCGGGCGCTTCGCAGCGGTTGCCGATCCGCAGGGCGTGGGCTTCATGCTGATGACCGGCAGCAGCGCCGAGGCCTCTACCGCGTTTCGACAGGCCGCCGGCGCCTTCGGCCATGCCGTGTGGATAGAACTCGCCACCCCCGATCCCGATGCCGCATTCGGTTTCTACGGCAAATTGTTCGGCTGGGAGAAGGCCGGCGCGATGCCGATGGGCGAGATGGGGGAATATGCCTTCATCGGCAAAGGCGAGGGTTTCCGCCCGGGCGCCATGATGTCGAGCAGCAAGAGCGGCGCGCCCGCGCGGTGGAACTGGTACATAAACGTGCCCGACATCGATGCCGCGATCGCCGATGCCAAAACGCGCGGCGGCACGCTGATCCAGGGGCCTGACCAGATTCCCGGCGGCGACTATTCCGCCAATATCACCGATCCGGAAGGCTTCGCGGTCGGGCTGGTCGGCCCCAAGAAATAACGGGAGAGTGATGATGACCAAGATGCGCACCTGCCTGTGGTTCGATCATGGTGAAGCGCGCAAAGCGGCGGCGTTCTACGCCGCCACTTTCCCGGACAGCCATTTCGAAGAGGCGAGCAAGGCGCCATCCGACTTTCCCGGCGGCAGCGCGGGCAATGAGATCACCGTGTTGTTCACGCTGCTCGGCCAGCCGTTCATGGGGCTTAACGGCGGCCCGAACTTCAAGCCCAACGAGGCGGTCAGCTTCCAGGTCTATACCGATACGCAGGAAGAGACCGATCGCTACTGGAACGCGATCGTCGCCAATGGCGGCGCCGAAAGCCAGTGCGGCTGGTGCAAGGACCGTTGGGGCTATTCGTGGCAGATTACCCCGCGCGCGTTGATGGATGGAATGGGTGACCGCGATCCCGCCGTGTCGAAACGCGTCTTCGAAGCGATGATGACGATGACGAAGATCGACATCGCCACGATCGAGCGCGCGCGCCGCGGCGAGGAAGTCTCCGCATGAGCCTGGTCAACGAGGAGCTGGCGATCGAACGCGTCATCGACGCCCCGCGCGATGCCGTATGGCGGGCGATGACCGATCATATCGCCGAATGGTGGTGCCCGCGCCCATGGACAACCGAGGTCGTCGCGCTGGAATGGCGTTCCGGCGGGCGCTTCTCGCTCGCGATGCATACGCCGGACGGCGACGTGCATGACGGCGACGGCATGTTGCTGGAGGTCGTGCCCGGCGAACGGATCGTCTTCACCAATATGCTGGGCAAAAACTGGGTGCCGCAGGACGCGCAGCCGTTCGGGATCGTGGGGATATTCACCCTCGCGGATGCGCCGGGCGGCCGCACCGCCTATCGCGCCAGCGCCCACCACTGGAACGCAGCCGACCGGAAAGCGCACGACGAAATGGGCTTCGCCGAAGGTTGGGGCATTTGCGCCGACCAGCTCACCGAAGTCGCCCGCCGGGTGGCGGAGACCGCCAATGCGTAAGATCATCGGCGGGGTGTTCCAGTCGCTCGATGGCGTGATGCAGGCGCCGGGCGGCCCCAGCGAGGACTGGACGGGCGGCTTCACGCTCGGCGGCTGGACCGCGACCTTCTGGGATCCGGCGATGGAACAGGCGATGGGCGGCCTGTTCCGCGCGCCGTTCGACCTGCTGCTCGGGCGCAAGACCTGGGAAATCTTCGCCGCGCACTGGCCCTATGTCGGCGCAGACGATCCGATCGGCGCCTTGTTCAACGGCGTGGCAAAATATGTCGTCACGCGCGGTGCCGATCCGCTCGACTGGCAGAATAGCCACCGCGTCGGCACCGTTGAAGAGATTGCCCGGATCAAGGCCAGCGACGGCCCCGATCTGCTGATTCAGGGCAGCAGCACGCTCTATCCCGCGCTGTTCGCCGCCGGGCTGGTCGATCGGCTGCTGGTGATGACCTTCCCGGTCGTGCTCGGGTCCGGCAAAAGGCTGTTCGGCACGGGCACGCCGCCGTTCGCGCTCAAGCTGGTGGAGCATCGCGCCGCGGCCACCGGCGTGACGCTCGCGACCTACGAGCCCGCGGGCGCGGTGCCGATCGGCACGTTCCAGCTCGCGCAACCCAGCGAACGCGAACAGGCGCGGCAGGAACGGATGAAGCGCGAGGGGTGAGCCGGCGCCTTCACGCGAAGGCCGGCGCCTGCCGCAATTGCTGATAGGCGGCGATCACCTTCGCCAGCGTGCCTTCATGGCTGCGATCCCCGCCGTTGCGATCGGGGTGATAGCGTCGCACGAGCTCCGAATAGCGCTGGCGCAACGCGTGGCGATCGGCGTTCGCCTCCAGCCCGAGCACCTTCAGGCTGGCACGGTCCTGCCCGGACAGGGGCTTGCCGTCCTTGCGCTCTGGCGCGACCTCGCGCCGGAAGCGCGCGCTGATCGCGTCGAGCGGATCGGCGAAATCGGCCCAGCGCGGGCCGCGATCGGCGCCCGCGTGCGCGAAGGCACGTGTCTCGCGCTCCCAGCCCGCCATCGGGCTTTGCGCGGCGTGAATCTCGTCGACGGTCATGCCCTCGAAGTAATTATAGCCCGCGTTGAACGCGCGGACGTGATCGAGGCAAAACCAGCGGAACGCCGGCGGCCCCTCTCCATTCGATCCTTCCAGCGGCGGCGCGCGGAATTCGCCCAGCTCGGCGCATCCCGCCGCGGCGCAGGGGCGATCCCCCGCGATCCGCCCGTGAAAGCGCGCGTTCGGCCGCTCTTTCCTGTCACTCACCCTTCGCACGCCTTTCCCGCAAAAGCCCGTTATATAGGCGCGATGACCGATACCGCCACCGGCCCCGTTGCCCAGGAAATCACCGCCCGGCTTACCGCCGCGCTCACCCCCTCGCGCCTCGACGTGCTCAACGAAAGCGCCCAGCATCGCGGCCATATGGGCGATGACGGATCGGGCGAAAGCCATTTTCGCGTCATCGTCGAAAGCGCCGCCTTCGCCGGCCAGTCTCGCGTCCAGCGCCAGCGGCTGGTCAATCAGGCGCTCGCCGATCTGCTGCGCGAAAAGGTGCATGCGCTCGCGATCCGCGCCATCGCGCCGGGCGAGCCTGCGTGAGAGCCGAGCGCCCCGCCGCGCGCATCCTGCTGGTCGATGCGGCCGGGCGCGCGCTGCTGTTCCGTTTCGACACCGGCGATGAGCGGCCACCCTTCTGGTGCACGCCGGGCGGCGCGGTCGATCCGGGCGAGAGCTATGCCGCCGCGGCACGCCGCGAACTGATCGAGGAAACCGGCATCTACGCCGATCCCGGTCCGGAGGTGGCGCAGCGCATGGTGGAGTTCCTCACCATCGAGCGCGTCGAGGTGATCGCCGACGAACGCTGGTTCCGCGTCGACATCGAAGGGGGGGAGGTCGATTCCTCGCGCCACACCGCGCTTGAACTGCGCGTGATGACTGAGTGGCGCTGGTTCGCGCGCGAAGAGATCGCGGACTGGCACGAAACCATCTATCCCGAAGATCTTACCGCGATGCTGGAGAGTACCGACCGTGTCGATTCCTGACGATCTGATCGAACAGACATTGCTGCCGACGAGCCACGATCTCGGCGGCTTCAAGGTCCACCGCACGCTGCCGCAAAAGGCGCGAACGATGGTCGGGCCGTTCCTGTTCTTCGACCAGATGGGCCCCGCGCACCTGCCCCCCGGCAGCGGGATGGACGTGCGGCCGCATCCGCATATCGGGCTGTCCACCGTCACCTATCTGTTCGAGGGCGCGATCGAGCATCGCGATTCGCTCGGCAACGATCGGCGGATCGAGCCCGGCGCGGTCAATCTGATGACCGCCGGCCATGGCATCGTCCATTCCGAACGCTCCCCCGCCGATGTGCGCCCCGGCGGCCCGGCGCTGTCCGGCATCCAGACATGGCTCGCGCTCCCCGACGGCAGCGAGGAGATCGCCCCCGCGTTCGAGCATATCGAGGCGACCGCGCTGCCCGAGCTGGGCGCGCACGGCGCCCGTGCCCGCGTGGTAATGGGTGAATTGTGGGGCGCCACCGCACCGACCACGACCTATAGCGGCACGATCTACGCCGACATAGCGCTGGACGCCGGCGGCGCGATCCCGATCGATGCCGAGGCGGACGAACGCGCCATCTACCTCGTCGCGGGCGATGCGACGCTGGAAGGCGTCACGCTGGAGCTGCAACGGCTCTACGTGCTGCGCCCCGGCATCGCGGCGACGCTGCGTTCGGCAGGCGGCGCCCGCGCGATGCTCGCCGGCGGCGCGGCCTTCGCCACCCCGCGCCACGTGTGGTGGAACTTCGTCAGTTCCTCCCGTGAGCGGATCGACGAAGCGAAACGCGCCTGGATGGCGGGCGAATTTCCGCGCGTGAAGGGCGACGAGAAGGAATGGATTCCGATTCCGGGACAGCCGCTGACGCGGAGCGACTAGAGCGATAGCAGACCGTTCGTCGGGGAGAAACGCCACGACGATCTGATGACTTTCGCGCCATTTGCTGTCGTTGTTGGGCGGATCGATGGAGTGTAGAAACGAAACGATGGTTGAACACGTAGCCACTTGTCGATGTGGACAACTGACAGTCGTATGTACGGGAGACCCCGTTCGCATTTCGGTCTGCCATTGTCTGGATTGCCAGAAGCGCAGCGGCAGTGCTTTTGCCGTTCAAGCCCGCTTTTCGGATGAGCGTGTAAAAGTGACCGGCGAACTTAGCGAATGGTCTGATATCGGCGAAAATGGAAAGCGGGCAACGTTTCACTTCTGCCCCGTGTGCGGTACGACCGTCACCTACACCAGTGAAGCAATGCGTGGTCTAACCGCTGTTCCCGTTGGCACGTTCGCCGATCCAGCATTTCCGCCACCATCCGTGTCCGGATACGAAGAGCGAAGGCATTCCTGGGCAGTGATCCACGGCGACAACATCGAGCATTTCGACTGACTGCCGAGAGCAGCTATTGCCGGGCAGGAAAGAACAAGCCAGTCGTCGCAAATCCGGAAGTCCACGCCAATCAGTCGTGCCCGTGCCCGTCCCCATGCGCAGCGCCGTGCAGCGCCTCCAGCACATCGTCCGTCCGCGCCGGATCGCCGATCGCGAGCACCTGCCCGTTGCTTGAAGACGTCAGCGGATCGCCGTGCCAGTCGCACATCCGGCCGCCGGCGCCCTCCACCACTGGCACGAGCGCGGCGAAGTCGTAAAGCGCCAGCCCCGCCTCGCATACCAGATCGAGCTGCCCAGCCGCGACCAGCCCATAGTTATAGCAATCGCCGCCATAGACCGGCCCCTGCCGCGCGTGGCCACCCGACACCTTGGCGACGAGCGCGAGGAAGCCGTCCGCTTCCTCCCCGGTGAAGGCGTGCGGGCTGGTGGTGGCAAGCATCGCGCCCTCCAGTTGCGCGCAGGCTCGCGTACGGATCTCGCGACCGTTGAGCGTCGTCGGCCGCCCCGCCGCGCCGAGCCAGCGTTCGCGCTGCACCGGCTGGTCGATGATGCCAAGGATCGGCCAGCCATCCTCGACCAGCGCAATGAGCGTGCCGAAGATCGCGCGGCCCACGGTGAAGCTGCGCGTGCCGTCGATCGGATCGAGCACCCATTGGCGGCCGGTCACGCCGTCCTTCACGCCATATTCCTCGCCGACGATCCCATCGCCGGAGCGTTCGGCGTCGAGGATGCGGCGCATCGCGGCCTCCGCCGCGCGATCGGCCAGCGTGACAGGGGAATGATCCTCCTTGATCTCCACCCCATGTTCGGCGCGGAAATAGGGACGGATCGCGTCGCCCGCCGCATCGGCGAGACGGAGCGCGAGATCGATATCGGCTTGGCGGATCGGCATCCGGAGCGCCTATCGCACCCGGCGCGATCGCGCTAGGATCACGCGGTTCGCCAGGAGACTTCTTCATGCGCCTGCTCCCCCTTATCGTCGCCGTTGCCATCGCCGCACCCGCCGCCGCCACGCTCGCCCCCGGCGCCAAGGCACCCGATTTCACCACGCGCGGCGCGATCGCGGGCAAGGTCGTGCCGATCAGCCTCGCGGAAAAGCTGCGCCAGGGGCCGGTCGTGCTCTATTTCTTCCCCGCTGCCTTCACGCCGGGCTGCAATGCGGAGGCCCGCGCCTTCGCCGAGAATATCGACGCTTTCCGCAAGGCGGGCGCGACGGTGCTCGGCATGTCAGCGGACACCGTTGAGGATTTGCAGAAATTCTCATCAAGCGAATGCGCCGGCAAGTTCGCGGTGGCGAGCGCAGGGCCAAACGTGATCCAGGCTTATGATGTGTCGCTGCCACGCGCAGTCAATGGGCGACAAGTTAGCAATCGAACCAGCTACGTGATCGATCGCAATGGAAAGATCGTCTTCGTTCACAGCGACATGAGCCCGGCCGATCACATTGCCTCGACGCTGGACGCGGTGAGAAAACTTAACGCGCGCTAACATTTGGTCACCAGTTCTTAGCGCTTTTTCGATATCGCACCTGCGAACAATGCATGTCCCGCGCCGGAATCCCGGCCGGGCGGCGCCCAGGGGGATGATATCGTGGAGTTCATTGCTGCGCGACAGGTGCAGGACGGCAGCACGCCGCTTGGTCTGTTCGAGCGGATCGGACTGTTCCTGGCCCAACATCGCCTGAGCCCCGAGCCTGCGCATTATTCGTTTTCTTATCACGTGCTTAGTGATCCGGAAGGAGAGCTGGCCCGCGCCGTGACGGCGTTGACCGACGGCGGGTTGCGGCTATCCCGCGATGATATCGTATCGCTGGGCGGGGAGGCGGTTACCGGCCCGGCGGTGGAATGGGGGCCCGATCTTCCGCGAGTCGCGCCCGCGACGGAGCAGCCCGATCCCGTCGCGCTGATCGCCAAGACGCAGGAGCAGGTCGACGACTTCGCGGACACGGTGCGCGCGATCCATGTCGAGGCGACCGACTTCGGCCGTGACATCGCCGCGAGCGCGGCGGCAATGCGCCACGATACGCTAGGGGAAGGGATCGACGAGATCGCGCGGCTGACCGGCGCGATGCTGGAACGCGTCCGGCAGGTCGAGGCACGGCTTGAGGCCGCGACCCGCGAAACCGAGGAATTGCGGCTTGCGCTCGATGTCGCGCGCGGCAATGCGCGACGCGATCCGCTGACCGACCTCGCCAATCGCCGCGCCTTCGATGAAGCCTATGCCGCGCTCACCCCGGGCACGGCCGCAATGATCGCGGTATGCGATGTCGATCACTTCAAGCGCGTCAACGACGATTTCGGCCATGCCGTCGGCGATCGCGTGCTGAAGACGATCGGCCAGACGCTCGCCACCGAATGCGAGGGCCATCTGGTCGCGCGGCTGGGTGGTGAGGAATTCGGTATATTGTTCGTCGGTGTCGAACTGGATCAGGCACGCTTGCTCATCGAGCGCGCACGCAGTTCGATCGCCGGGCGTCGGCTCAGGCTGCGCTCGACCGATGCCTTTATCGGCGCGGTCACCATATCCGCCGGCCTTGCACGGGCATTCGCCGCCGAGCGACAGGAAGCCGGGATGGCCCGGGCGGACGCCGCGCTCTACGCCGCCAAACGCGGTGGCCGAAATCGCGTGGAAGTTGCACCGGAAACCGGTGAATAGCGCCAACTTCGAGCGGCGATTTTTGCCAAGTTTCTGAGTCCGATCAGCTAAAATACTGATTTAGATCAATTTCAAAAACTGGCATGGCTCATGCATTTCCTTTGGCATCAGCCGCCAACCCGGCGGCCACCAACAGGAAAGACCAAGCTATGACCGACCGTTTCGCCTCCACCCGCCACTACGCGCTGAGCCTCGTCGGCGCGCTGTTCGTCGCCGCGCTGATGGTCAGCGCCGCCGTTCCCGTAGTTCCGATCGCCTGACCGCGACCGCCCATCCACGGAGAGACAGAAGATGTTCCGCCCCTTTGCTTTAGGCCTCGCCTCCTTCGCCACCGCCGCGCTGCTGATCTACGTCAACGCCGTCAGCGTTATCGCCTGACAGCAACGCCCCGGCCGTCACCGCCCGACGGGAAGATCCTTGAACGCGGCATCCTTGTCGACGCGGATCTCCCCGGGCAGGCCGAGCACGCGCTCGGCAATGATGTTCTTCAGAATTTCGTCCGTGCCCCCGGCGATGCGCAGGCCGGGCGCGTTCATCACCGCGGTCTGGAACAGGCCCTTGATCGGCAGCAGCGCCGGATCGTTGATGATCCCGTACTGATCCTCCGCCTCCACCGCCGCATTGCCCAGTTCCTGCAATTGATTGGCGGCGATGATCTTGCCGATCGAACTTTCCGGCCCCGGCGTCTGCCCGCGGCTCAGCGCCGTGATTGTCCGCATCCGCGTGTTGCGCAGCCCCTCTGCCTGAACATACCAGTCGGCGAGCCGCTGGCGGAACGCCGCATCACAGATCAGCGGGCCATCCGCCGCGTCCAGATCCTTCGCCAGCGCGAGGATTTCCTTCGGCCCCGCCCCCGTGCCGCCGCCCACCGCGAGCCGCTCGTTCATCAGCGTGACCAGCGCAACCTTCCATCCGTCATCCACCGCGCCGAGCCGCTGCGCATCGGGGATGCGGACATCGGTGAAATAGACTTCATTGAAGTTCGACCCGCCGGACATCTGGTGGATCGGCCTGATCTCGACGCCCGGCGAGCGGAGATCGAGCCAGAACATCGTCAGCCCCTTGTGCTTGGGCACATCGGTATTGGTGCGGACGAGAACGATGCCGTAATCCGAATAATGCGCGCCGGAGGTCCACACTTTCTGGCCGTTGACCACCCAGTCGTCGCCATCACGCACCGCGCGGGTGCGGATCGCCGCGACGTCCGATCCGCCCGCCGGCTCGGAGAAGAGCTGCGACCAGATTTCCTCGCCGCGCAGCGCCGGGCCGACGAAGCGTTGCTTGGTCGCATCGTCCGCGAAGGCCATCACCGTCGGCACGCACATGCCGAGCCCTATCGTGAAATAGCCGTATTGGACCGGGAATTTCGCTTCCTCCTGCCCGAAGATCACGCTGTGGATCGGCGTGCCGCCGCCACCGCCCCATTCCTTCGGCCAGGTGATCTGGGCATAGCCGGCACCGGCCTTGCGCGCCTGCCAGCTACGCGCCGCCGCCATGTCGTCAGCATGCGCGATCGCCTTATGCTCGGCGACGTTCTGCTCCAGCCAGCTGCGCGCCTTGGCGCGATATCCGGCTTCTTCCGGGGTGTCGTTGAAATCCATGCTTTCTCTCCCCGTCAGGCTGCGTTGCGCGTTTCGAGCTGGCTCACCAGCCGCTCGCGCCACGTCGATGGCGCGCCGGCAACGAGGCTCAACTGCCGCGATCGCCGGTAATAAAGCTGCGGGTCCGCCTCCCAGGTGAAGCCGATTCCGCCGTGCGTCTGGATATTTTCCTTGGATGCGAACCAGAATGCCTCGCTCGCCGCGACGCGCGCGGTGGCGGCGGCAAGCGGCAGCTCAGCGGCCGAGGTGTTGAGCGCCCAGGCGCCATAATAAGCGTTCGACCGCGCGATTTCGTTCTTCACATAGATATCGGCGAGCTTGTGCTTGATCGCCTGATAGCCCGCGATCGCCCGGCCAAAGGCGAAACGCTCCAGCGCATAATCCTTCGCCATCTCCAGGCTGCGGTCCGCCCCGCCGACCTGCTCGAAGGCGAGCAGCACCGCCGCGCGATCGAACACCGCCTGCATCGCGGCGAGACCATCCTCGTCGCCCAGCCGCTCCGCCGGGGCGTTGGCAAAGGTGAGCCGCGCCGCCGATCGCGTCGGGTCCATCGTCGTCAGCACCTCGGCCGAAACGCCCGTACCCTTTTCGACCAGATACAGCCCATCCTTCGCCAGCACGACGATCAGGTCAGCGACATCGCCATCGGTAACCGGAATCTTCTCACCCGAAAGGGCGCCGCCGCTCACGGCGGTGCGGATCGAGCGGGCCGTCACCGGTCCTTTGCCCTCGCTGGTTGCAAACGCGCCGATCACTTCACCGGCGGCAATCTTGGGCAGCCATTTCGCTTTCTGCGCCTCCGAGCCGAACAGCATCAGCGCCTCGGCGACGAAATAGACGGTGGAGGTAAACGGAATCGGCGCGCAGGCGCGGCCAAGCTCCTCCGCCAGCGCACATAGCTCGACATGGCCGAGCCCCAGCCCGCCATAAGCCTCGGGAATGGCGGTGCCGAGCCAGCCCTGCTCCGCCACCGCGCGCCACAACCCTGCGTCATAGGCACAGGCATCATCATCGAGCACGCCGCGCACCACTTTCGCGTCGCATTTCGCGGCGAGGAAACGGCGCGCCTCTTCCTTCAGCATCTTCTGATCGTCGGAATAGTCGAAGTTCACTGCCCGGCCCTCCTTATCGCGGCTGCATGCGGATCGCGCCGTCGAGCCGCACGTCCTCGCCGTTGAAATAGCCGTTGCGGATCATCTCCAGCGCCAGCATCGCATATTCATCCGCCGCGCCGAGCCGCTTCGGGAACGGCACCATCGCGGAGAGCGCCGCCTTCACCTGCGGCTTGGCGCGGGCGAGCAGGGGCGTATCGAAAATGCCGGGCAGGATCGTGTTGACGCGAATACCCTCGCCCATCAGGTCGCGCGCGATCGGCAGGGTCATGCCGATCACCCCGGCCTTGGCGGAGGCATAGGCGACCTGCCCCATCTGCCCTTCCTCGCCCGCGACGCTGGCGGTGTTGACGATCGCGCCGCGATCGCCATCCGGCAGCGGGTCGAGCGTCATCATCCCGGCGGCTGCGCCCACGATGCAACGGAAGCTGCCAATCAGATTGAGTTCGATCGTCTTGATATATTTATCAAGCGGATAGGGTTCGATCGCGCCGTCTTCCTTCGACCGCGCGACCGTCTTGTGCGCGCCGAACCCGCCGCCGGCGCAATTGACCAGGATGCGCTCCTGTCCGTTCGCCGCGCGCGCGGCCACGAAACCCGCGTCGACCGATGCCTGATCCATCACATCGACCGCGCAGAAGGTCGCGCCGATCGCCGCAGCCGCCTCCGGCCCGATTTCCGCATTCTTGTCGAACAGCGCCACTTTCACGCCCGCCGCGCGCAATGCCGTCGCGGTGGCATGGCCGAGGCCAGAGGCCCCGCCGGTAATGATCGCCGCGATATCCGGTCCCAATTTCACGCATCGCTCTCCTGTCGGTCGCGGCGCCGGCTATCGTCCGGCGTCCACGGTTGCGGGATAACATTAGTTATGTAGAAGATCGCGTCAACAAGACTGTGGGAGAGAGTGCGTGGGCGAAGCAACGCTGCTGGTTGAACGGCGCGGCGAGGTCGATTGGGTGACGATGAACCGGCCTGACCGGCTCAACGCATTGGACGATTCGCTGATCGACGCGCTTTCGGACTATTTCGGCGCCATCGCCAAGGATCGCGAATGCCGGGTGATCGTGCTGAAGGGCGCGGGCCGTGCATTCTGCGCCGGGCTCGATCTGGCGGCGATGCACGACGGCGGCGAGCGCGACACGATCGACCGGCTCGCGCATCAGCGCGGCATCGCGGAGATCGTGATGAAGATGCGTTATTGCCCGCAGCCGATCATCAGCCTGATCCATGGCCCGGCGTGCGGCGGCGGATTCGCGATGGCGCTGGCGAGCGACATCCGCATCGCCGGCGAATCTGCGCGGATGAACGCGGCCTTCATCCGCATCGGGCTTTCCGCGTGCGATATCGGGGTGAGCTATTTCCTGCCTCGGTTGGTCGGCGCGAGCGTCGCGGCGGAATTCATGCTGACCGGCGACTTCATCACTGCCGATCGCGCGCTGGCGACGGGCCTCGTCAGCCGCGTCGTGGCTGATGAAGGGATGGAGCAAGCCGCCGCGCCGCTGATCGATTCGATGCTGACCACCGCGCCACTCGGTCTGCGGCTCACCAAGGAATGCCTGCGCATGTCGATCGACGCGCCCAGCCTGGAGGCGGCGGTGGCGATGGAGGATCGCAACCAGATTCTTTGCGCCTCCGGCCCCGATTTCAACGAGGCGGTGGCGGCCTTTTTCGAAAAGCGCCGGCCTAACTACAACCGGAAGGGGAAACAGGCATGAGCGGACTTGAAGGGCGCGTCGCACTGGTCACCGGCGGCGGCCGCGGGATCGGGCGCGCGATCGCATTGCGGCTGGCGCGCGACGGCGCGGATGTCGCGGTCAACTATCGCCGTGACAGTGACGCGGCGGCGGAAGTGGTGCGCGAGATCGAGGCGATGGGGCGCAAGGCAAAGGCTTATGCCGCGTCGGTCGATCGATTCGAGGAATGCGAATCGCTTGTCGCGGCGGTGCTGGCCGATTTTCCCGCAATCGATATCCTGATCAACAACGCCGGGATCGCGAGTCGCGGCCAGTCTGTCGCCGACACCGATCCGGGTGAACTGGAACGCGTGCTGCGCACCCACGCCTTCGCGCCGCATTATATGGCGAAGCTGGTGCTGCCATCGATGCGCACGCGGCCGCGCGGCGACATCATCATGATCTCCAGCGTCGCAACGCTCTATAACAGCGCCAATGGCGCGCCCTATAATATGGGCAAGGCCGCGGCCGAGGCGCTGGCGCAGACGCTTGCGAAGGAAGAACGCGCGCACGGTATCCGCACCAATATCGTCGCGCCGGGGCTGACCGTCACCGACATGGGCGATCGGCTCGCCAGGGCGACGCGCGGGGTGGCGAACATCCACGATCTCGACGCGCAATCACCGTTCGGCCGCGTCTCGACGCCCGAGGATGTCGCGGCGGCGGTGGCATATTTCGTCTCGGCCGATGGCGAATATGCCAACGGACAGAAGATCAACCTGCACGGCGGCGGGTGATTCGCGCGCGGCGGTCTCGGCTTTGCGGCTGATGCGCGCCCCCCCGCGCGAACGGAGTGACCGGCAACGGCGCGGGGGACCAGACCGCCCCCCGCTCCGTCACACGCGGAAACCGCTGCGGATCGGTAAAGTGACAGTCCGACCGTCAGCTCCAAAACCCAATGGAATGGCGCTCTGGGAAACCTTCTGCGTCATCCTTATCGGGCCTTCTGGATTCATTGTGTAAAGCATTCTGGCACCTTCGAACCGATGTAAGCATGCAGCCGCGCATGCGTCGACCTCTTTCGTCCCATCCTGCGAGCCTGATCCGACAGGATCTTCTCACTCCCGATCAAGCTTGCAGACCCGGTTTCGATCTGCAAATTAACGACCGCCGTCGGTGAAAGTCTGGCGGTGGGGCGTGGTAACCTCAAAAATCCAATGGCCGGTCGCGAGCTTCGCGGCCGGGTGGCCGCCGTTATGTCCAAGGCTTTCGCCCAAAGGCGGCGGCGCCTTGCTCCATTGGACCTGGTTACCACCACCCGGCTTTTGCCGGTCCTGCCCCTGAACACGAGGAGGAAGGATCGGTCATGCGGTTCATCGACAAGAATCCTTTCAAAGGCCGATTGAGCCCGAAAGTCCCGCTCGAGAATCTAGTTGAGCTCGCCGAGCGCGTTCAAGCAGCCGTGGAAGCTCTGGGCGCCGACAGCTTCTGTGATCTCGAGATCAAGCTCACCCCGATCCGAGGAGATGATCTCCTCTTGGCGTTGGTGAAGGGGGACAAGGATTATAGGCAATGGCAATCTTTACGCATTCCGATTCCTGCCTATGGCGAGGACATCGCTGGACTGCACGGTGAAGAAATCGAGCTTGGCGAGATTGGACGGAAGACGACAGGGCATGGTGTGTTTCGTCTGCTCTACGGTTACGGGTCGTAAAGGGAGGCTCGCCTGATGATCGATGAACCTCCGCCTCCACCGCGACCTGAAGTGTCCGGTAGCGACACGCTCAAGACATTCCTCCACCTCGATCTGCTCGCTGCGGCCTATCAGTGGGATGAGGTCGCGGTGATGCTAGTGACGAGCATCTTGCCCGAGGCGTTGCAGGCGATGCGCATCCACCAGATCGAAACTCCAGCGTCGCTGAAAGCTCTAGTTGAGGGCCTTTGGGATCTTCATTTTGAACTCTGGTTCTCGCAAACAGTAACGCCCAGTGGCTATTCCGCTTGGTGGATGCGGCCGTGGGCCATCGATTCTCCGATCGGCGACCGTGACCCATTCTCGGCGGTTTCCGACACCCCAACTGAATCGATCGCGGCCATCGTGGGCCATTATCGCGCAATGCGATCAGGCGCCTACATGTGATCGAGGCCGATCTGACGCGATGGCCTCCGGACGAGGGCGTCACCGATCCCGTGGAGCAGCGCGCGATCTGGCGGCAATTCGTGCCGTCTGGATGGCACTCGATCTACGACGATCTGATGGTGAAGATCGAGGCGGTCGCGCCTGGTTTTTTCCTGTCCGAGGCCAAGGAGAGATTTGGTGGCCTGAGGGTCGGCGTACGTGGTCGACTCGGGGAAGCGCCCGCCATTGTCGGCCTCAGGCTAGGGGCGGAACAGCAAAGCTACCGGACCTGCTCGATTTGCGCTGCGCCCGGGCGATTGTGCGTGGACGCTCGCGGCTGGTTTCTGACCGTTTGCAGCCATCACGATGAGGGGCTCAAGCCATATGTTGCTGATAGGCCCGATGAGCGAGGTGGTCCGGCCGGACACGGCGAGTAGCGACAATTATAGGCCGTTCTCATGCAGTAGCGGGAACGTCGGCTCACCCTGAAACGAGCCGTTGACCGCGCTGAGAGCTCCCAGGCCATGCCGTAGAAGCGTCTCACACGTTTCTGCATTTCTCGTCCCCAGCTACACAGCGTTTCCGATGGTTGATCGCCCCGAGAGGCATGCCCCGACATCCGTCTGAACCACATTGGAAAAGGCGAATGTCGCGAACAGCGCGCCGGCGACAGCCAATATTGCAACTATCGCGAGGACGGCTCGGTGCCAGCATATCCGCCGGCCGAGCGACCTGAACACGTCGTCGAACTGTTCCGAGATGGCAGCGTAATCGCTTTTCAGCTTTGCCTTCTGGCGCCTAATTTCCGTGGAGAGCACGCCAAGGGTAAGCCACTGGTTGATCACCCCGAACATGAGCAGCCCGACGAAGATCCAGGCACCGGCCAGCACGGCGACGTCCGTCCAGAGTTCTAAGCTGCAGGCCTTGGCGACCTTCAGCTGTGACGCGACGACCACGCTCGCGACCGGTAGGCCGAGTAGCTGCGCCTGAATGTCCACGATGGTCTTGTGGATTTTGGTGGCGAAGTCGATCCGAGCGTCTTCGAGCTGGCTGCGGATCTTCGCGTAGGAGAAACTCGAGGCGAACAGGCGGTAGCCGTCCTGCACTGACTTAAGGATCGCGTCGAGATTGGCGACTAGGTGAAAAAAGCGGACCCGCTGCGGCTGCGCGCGCGTAATGTCCAAGAGCGCCTCAGCCAGAATTTCGAGCTTCTGTTCCCGGTGCTCGTCTCGACTGAAGAGGCCGAGCAAGGCATCGGCCTTGTCGATGGCCATAGTCGTCAAATCATTGACGTCATACGTCACCGGCACGACAAATTTGCCGTCCTTCACGAACACCAGATCGGCGCGCGTTTCGTCAAAATAGGATGCGGCCTCGCCAAACAGAGCCACCAGCTTGAGCATCTTCCGATAGCGGGCGATGAGATTTGGGACGGCGACGTCCGCCTTGGCGAAGCCTACATCCTTGACGTAGTAGGCATGCGGCTCCGCTATGCGGACCTTCGGCCCGTTTAGAAGATCGTTGGTTGTGCGGGCGAACAGGCCGAGGCCGATGCGCGGCGCATCGATACGCACGAGCACTTCGGCACCTAGCACTACCTCGTTTCGCTCTGATCGTAGCACCAGGCCCGTCTCTGCGCCGTCCTCGGGGTCCGCATCAATACGGAGCAGTAGCTCTGCCATCGCGGCATCGGCTACGACGACACGACCATCCCGCCCGGGCCCATCGAATGTCGTAGCGCGATAGACCGAAAGTAGATCACCGAACTTAGGCCTCGGCATTGAGACCGAACTCCTGTCGCAAGCGCGACACGAGTTGCTCCGGCAGATTACGGATCACGAGGGTCTCGTCGTCCTCGTCGAACGTAATCGATTCATTGGTGATGGCGTTCCGATCAAACTCGATCGTCCAATCGTCCGTTCGCGCTTTAAATCGAACGAGTGTACTCAGCACCGCCGCATTTGGCACGAAGCCGTCGGTCAGATTTCGCTCAGGATCGTTGAGACGTCCCAGGAGGTCATTCGGTGCGTCAGGTACGAGTTCGTTGGCAAGCGCGGTGAAGTCGAGTTCGGTCCGCGTGCGGGCGGAACGCTCGCAGATCGAGCGTGCGCGGCGCATGAAGCTCTCGCGCTGCTCGCCGGCCAAGTTGCGAGCGTCGGCGAAATCACGAAAGATGTCGACGAGGCCCTGAGTGTCGGCCTTCTCGAGAACCGTCTCCTCGCAGCCAAGCACCTCCTTGAAATACTCTGCCACATTACCGCGCCCCTTCAGAAAGCCGATGTAGCGAGGCTCCCCCGCCTGCCATCCCGAGATTCCGATGCGGCCGGCGAAGCGAAAGCCTTCCATGTCGATATGGGGAGCCTCGCGCATGTCGAGCTCCTGGGTGAGCCGGGCGCCCCACTTCTCGTTGACGATCGCAACCAGCAGGAACTGCCGCCCCTCAGTTTCGAAGTGAGCGAATAAGACATGGCCGCCGCCGGCGTTAGGACGGGCCCTTGCACGTACGTCAAGCGTCGTCATCATATCGCCGGTTAGCGCTGCGAACGCCTCCGCAGTCGCGCCCAAATCAATATAGGTCTGGATGAAGGTCCGCGTCGGAAACTGCACGGCGTCGGCGGCAAAGCGCCCATGCGCTTTGGAGCTGCGTCGGCGATAGAGCTCGTGCAAGTCGTCCACGACCTTCTGCGTCAGCGGATTAATCGGGAGGGGGGCACCACGAAGTCGAACTTCGAAGCCGCCGTCGACTCTGCGATGCTCATGCACCGTCAGGTTGATGATGTCGTTCGCCAAGGGGCCCTTCTCCAGGATCGATCGCGGCATCTTGCCGAGCGATATCGCCGCCGTCCAGCATGTTCGCTGTCTGTTTCGGTCTGGCGATTTAGGCCCACTGGAAGAGAGGCGGCTCGGTCAAAGCCAACCGACGACCAAGAAGTTTACACCTCGATGTTGCTCCAAGTCCCGTTTCCTTCGGGCCATCACCGACCAATATGAGCCGTTCCGACGAGGAGCTGCGAATGTCAGCTCTCACCGGAACCGGTCGATCCATTCAGACAGGGCCCGCCTGCCCCTGCAGATTACCTCCAACGTCGCAGCATCACGCGGCATAAAGATCCAGACTGCGCCTGGTCAGGAGGTGGGCAAAGATCGCTTGCGCCTTCAAGTCCACTTCGTTCGGCTCATAGCTTTGGGGAAGGCCGGTTCGATCATCGTAGAGGAAGTTCGTTATCGCCACGCGAACCGCATCGCGCGTCGCCTGCTTCCCGACAAAATCCTGCACGGCGTCCAATTGCTGTTTCAGAACTTCATATAGCCCAACGGCGACCTTTTTCAGCGTGGCAATATCGCTCTTTTCCAAGTCAGGCTTCATCAGCAAATCGAACAGGGCCAAGGTTTCTTCGTCCAATCCCTCGCGCACTGCCCGGCGCTGTTCGCCATCCAGTTCCTCCGCCAGCACCAGCAGGGCCGCGAAGGTCCGCTCGATGTTCACGGCATCCTTCTCGCTGTTATAATCCGAGACCAGTTGTTCATAATGTTTCTGGAAATCGGTGCGTAGTGGATTTTGGCGCAGCATCATTTCTAGCTTTTTCTGGATGGCATCCTTCAGGCTTTGCACGGTTGTGTTTTTGCGGGGGCTGCGTTCAAATTCTTTCTTCAGCTTCTCGAAATCGATCTGGCTAATGTCATACAGCCGATCATCCTGATCGTTGGGATCAACCTGCGTTTCGATGCTCGCATTCACTACAGCATGCAGTTCGCGCATGATGTCGGAAATGTCGGCCTTCTTCACATCCTCATCCAGGCTATTGTAGATGACCTTGATCGCCGCAAACCGCTGGCGGTAGGCATTCACGGCGCGGAAGTTCACGCATGCCTTGAATTTCTTGAGCACCTCGCGCGCCATGATCTGGAAGCGTTTGCGGCTTTCATCATTTTCGTTGACCGCTTCCTTGGCGTCGATGATCGCCTTGTTCCGATCGAATCCGACCTTCTCCAATATGTCGAGCAATCGGAATTCACGCGCGGACAGGAAACCTTCCGCCGCTTCGATCGCCTCTTCCAGATCAGCCAGCAGCTCTTCGGGTGGCCGGACCGGGTCGATTTCCGGCGGCGGATCGCCCGGACTGCCCAGCCCACCCCCAGGCGTCCCGGCATAGGTGGCCAGCGCCTTGCGGAGGTTCTTCAATATCCCGCAATAATCGACAATCAGGCCGTTGTTCTTCCCTGCACTTACCCGGTTGGCTCGCGCTATGGCCTGCATCAGCGTGTGCGCCTTCAGCGGCTTGTCCAGATACAGGGTCGAAAGGCTCGGCACATCGAAACCGGTCAACCACATGGCGCAGACGATGGCGATACGGAACGGATGGTCCTTTTTCTTGAAGGCAGATTCCAGATCGATGCGCTTGCCGTCGTCCGTTTCAAAGCCGTTCTTGATCAGCGCCCGGTGCGGTACGACGTCCAGCTCCCATTTGCGGAACTTGTCGACTTCGCCCTGCTCCTCCGAAACCACCACGGCTGCCTTGGTGGCCTTGACCCAAGCAAGCTGGTGCTGCCGGTCAGCCAGATCCTGTTCGTCAGTCGCCTGCGCCAATTCCTTTTCAAGGCTGGCGATCCGCAAATCCCAATGCTTCGCGATCAGCGCGTGCATTCGGACGCACGTTACCTTGTCGATGCAGACCAGCATTGCTTTGCCGCTTTCCCAAGCGGTCGTATAATGCTCCACGAAATCCGCCGCGACCTTGTCCAGCCGGGTCTCGGCGGTAATGATGTGATATTCGCGCTTCAGCTCATTTTCGAGCCGTTCGGTCACGTTGGGATCGTCCAGTTCCAGCTCTTCCAGCTTGGCGGCGATCTTCTCATTCAGGTCATTGGTGGCGACACCCAGCTTGTCCCCGCGCGCGTCGTAATAGAGCGGCACGGTCGCATTATCCTCCACCGCGCGCTGGAAATCATAGGTGGAGATATAGTCGCCAAACGTCTGCTTGGTCGTCTCGTCGCCGCTCATCAGGGGCGTTCCGGTGAAGCCAAGAAAGCTGGCATTGGGCAAGGCGTTGCGCATGTTGAGCGACAGCAAGCCGTTCTGCGTCCGGTGCGCTTCGTCGGTGATGACGACGATGTCGTCGCGATCCGAATAGGGATCGTTGGGATTCACATCCTGATTGAAGCGGTGGATCAGTGTGAAGACATAGGGCTTCTGCACGGCGAGCAGCGACTTCAACTCCGCACCCGTCCCGGCCCGCACCTGCGCCTTGTCATTGTTGACCAGCCCGCACCCGGCAAAGGTGCCGTAAATCTGGCTGTCCAGGTCGATGCGGTCGGTGCACACCAGAAAGGTGAAGTTCGCCCCGATCTTCCGATGGACCTTCTGCGTCAGGAAGGCGATTGAATAGCTCTTGCCCGATCCCTGCGTGTGCCAGAACACGCCTAGCTTGCCCTCGCGCGCCTTGCGATCTTTCACCGCTGCAATGGCCCGGTTGACGCCCAGAAACTGGTGATTACGCGCCACGATCTTGACCAGGCGTTCGCCGCCGTCATCGAACAGGATGAAATTTTCCAGGATGTCGATGAAATTGGCCTTGGCGCAGATGCCCTTCAGCATCGTCTCCAGATCGACAACGCCCGGCTCATCCTCTTCCAGTCGCTTCCAGTCGTTGAAATGCTCATAACGGCTGGAGAGCGAGCCAATCTTTGCCGCATGACCGTTGGTCAGGATGATGAAGGCGTTGTGGTGGAACAGGTGAGGGATCGTGTCCTTATAGTCGGACAGATTCTGTTCATAGGCATGGCGGATGTTCTTATGGACCGCCTTGCACTCCACGAACAGCAGCGGCAGGCCGTTGACGAAACCCACAATGTCGGCGCGGCGACGATACAGGTCGCCCTTGACCCACAATTCCCGCACGCACAGGAAATGGTTGTTATCGGGCACATCGAAATCGATCAGGCGCAGCCGCTGCTTGACCAGTTCGCCCTTCGAATTGCGGAAGCTGGTCTGCACGCCATCCTTGATCAGCGCATAGGCATCGCGGTTGATTGCCATCAAACTGGAGCCGATCGGCGCGTCGGTAATCTGGCGCAGCGCGTCGGCATAGGCAGCGCCCGGCAGGCCGGGGTTCAGCCGGATCAGCGCCTCGCCCAAATGGCGGGTCAGGATGACATCCTGTTCCGATGCACGGCCCAGCGAGCCTTCTGCCCCCAGCAATTCTGTGTTGAACGCAAACACACTATCCCAGCCCAGCGCATCGGCCAGATAATCGGCCATGGTCGCCTGAACCAGCGTGTCTTCGTTGAAAGGCTTCATACGGAGATGGCTCCGCTTATCAGTTTAGGGAGGAGAAGGTCGCGGGCTTTGGTGAGTTGTTGATTTGCGATATGCAATGTCTCAACCTGAGTGTGAAGCAATGTCATCTGATCCTCAAATTCACCAGCCAACTCCAAGGGAGGCATCAAGATCGGCAGCGCCCGGAACCGCCCCTTGCTGATCTCCTTGTAAGTCGCCCCTCCCGCATGAGACCGGATTTCCTCAACGCGCCACATAAGGTTCTGCAACAGATACATCCGCAGGGTGGGTTCATTAGCCACAATGTTTATGAAGCCCTGATTTGTCGATGCAGCCAAGCGATTGATGCCAAAGAAACCAACTGATGCGCGGCTAGTCATCAAAATTGATCCTGCCGGAATAATTTTTGCCGAAGAGTTATTCAAGCCAGACTCAGAAATCTTTGTCTCGCTGTTCAACAACGCAAGGCAGGAGTTGCGCGTAACGTCGGTAGGGGTGAACCATAGAACATCACCGTCATCCCAATATCCTGCTTTTTGCGTTGATGGCGTGCCCCCACCGATGGTTTGGCAAACCTCATCAATCGTATTTACTGTCCATCCCTTCGGCACACCGTCGATGATTTTGACATGTTCGTGGCCAGGGAAGCGGAAACGGACGAACCACTCCTTATAAAGCTGCCGCGAGGTCTCCTCCAACAAGGCAATCCGCCGCCGGTTATTCTCGATGAGGTCGTCGTAGCCGGACAGTATGGAGGCAATGCATTGCTGCTCTGGAAGGCTTGGGAGCGAAACCTTGACCCGATAAATTCGTTCGGGGGCGGTATGGCGAACCTTGGTTCCGCTCGCGCTTGCCCGTATCTGAGAGCGCACTGGTCTCGTGTTGAAGAGATAGAATAGAAAACCCTTATCGGCTCTTTCGACATCGATCGAGTGAACCAAGCCGATCCGCTGGTTGTGCAGGAATTGCTCAGTTTCTGGAACTAAGGCAGAGCTACCAAGCAAGCCCTCGCCTTGCTCAGTCATCGCAATGATCAAATCGTCGGCTTCGAATATGAAAGATTCCGGTATATCGCCAGTATAATAGCGATCCTTGCCAACCCGGCGTCTAAACCCTCCCTCCTCGTGAAAATTACCCGGCGTAACAACAAGGAATTCACCTTCGCTTCCAAAGTGCTCGCCTTTGAAAGCGAATCCGTGCTTGATCCTCAAGATGTCGCCGAGGGCAACTTCGCTTAGACTCACAGGCCAAGCCCCGCAAAGTTGACCTGAATCTGTGCTGCTAGCGCCGCCGCTTCCTCATTCAACCCCGCCAGTTCGATATGAATATCACGCATCACGCCCTCAAAATCGAAATCATCCTCCTCCTCTTCCGGGGCGACGCCGACATAACGGCCGGGAGTCAGTGACCAGTCGTTTGCTGCCAGTTCTATCCGGCCCACCAGCTTGACCAGCCCCGGCACCGCCACCAGCCGCGCATCAGGAAAACGGCTCAGCAGCCAGTGTGCCTGCCGGTGGAAATAGCGCACCAGTTTAAGCTGATCGACGGCATCGGCCCGCGCTTCCTCCAGCGCCTTGACGGGGCTGGCCTTGCCGCGTTTCCTGCCCGCATCGCGGTGCGCCTTTTCCGCTAGCTTGAACAACTGATCAATCTGACGGATCAGGTCGCGCGACTGTTCGGCCAGTGGCTCAAGTGCATCATACCTAGTGTGAAGCGCCGCAATGTTGGAAACAGACAGATTGCTGCCGCCGACCTGGCCCTTCACCTTGTGCTCGAACGCCTCCCAATCGGCTTTAAGGACAGCGAACGCCGCCGCAAGTTCGGGATCATCATCCAGACCGCTCAGCACATCATCCAGTGCTGCGGTCAGCACAGGTTCCGTCAACAAGCTGGCCAAGGCATCCACGACGCATCCGCTCAGATAACGGTCCACCAGCTCCCGGAACCGCTCGTCCTGTCCGCGATAGAGCCAGAATATGGCGGTCAGATTCTGCAGCTGCTCGGGCGAGAAATCGAAGACCTTGCGCGTCACCTTGCGGAACACCTGCCGCGCATCGAGCATCAGTACCTTGTCGGCATGTTCGGATGGCTTGGCCTTGTCGAACATCCATAATTCGCATGGCACGGTGCGGGTGTAGAAGAAATTGCCTCGGATCGCGATCATCGCATCGACATGGCCGGTTTCGATCAGCTTCTGCCGGACCTTCGCTTCTTCCCCGCCCGCGCTGGACGCCTGCGACGACATGACGAAGCCCGCCCGGCCTGCGTCGGACAGATAGCTGTAGAAATAGCTGATCCACAGATAATTGCCGTTCGAAACCTTCTTACCCTTGTTCACACCGGGCAGGCCGAACGGCAGGCGGGGGTCTCGCCTGATCTTTTCCGCGTCCACCTCGTCCACGTTGAACGGGGGATTGGCCATCACGAAATCGGCCTTTCCAACGAGTTCATGCGCGTCGATATAATAGGTGATGCCGGGTTCGATCCGTCCTTCCAGCCCGTGGACGGCAAGGTTCATCTTGGCCAGCCGGATGGTCGTAGCGTTCTTTTCCTGACCGTAAAAGGTCGCGACCTTGGTCGGGTCTTGCTGCATCTTCTCGATGAAATGCGCGCTCTGCACGAACATGCCGCCCGAACCGCAGGCTGGGTCCAGCACGCTGCCATGATCAGGCTCGATGGCGTTGACGATCATCTGAACGATGGAGGGGGGCGTGAAAAATTCACCGCCGTCATGTGCGCTCTGATCGGCAAACTGCGTCAGGAAATACTCGTATATGCGCCCGAAGACATCGCCCTTAGCGTTCTGAAGCGCCGGGTCGTTGAAGATGCGCAGCACGTCGCCCAAGACGTCGTTTTCTAATTGCTGATATTCATTCTTGGGCAGCACGCCCGCCAGCGCGGCATAGTCGCGTTCTACTGCTTCCATTGCGGCTATGATCGCCTTCGCGCGATCTGCGCCATCCGGCAGGTTGGCCAGATGATCGAACTGCGATTCAGGTTGGAGGAAGATCGCTCCCCGGCTGGTGAAGTCCTCCTTAGTCAGCGGCCGGGTCACCCCGCCACGGCTAGGAAGGCTCGCTTCAATCTCCGGCTTCACCGCCAGATAACGGCTGTAAGCATGGCGCAAAAAGATCAGGCCCATGACGGGCAGGAAATATTCATTGCTGGCAAAATCACTGTTGGCGCGCAGCTGATCTGCCGCCGTCCACAGGCGCTTTTCAAGCGCTTCGATATTGGATTCCATTACGCTGGCCTGCTCCCCTTCGCTGGACCGGGGAATTAGCAGCCACGCATTCATCACGACAGAGGCATGATGCCACTGCCGCTTTTTTCGCCAGAGCGGCAATCAGTTGCCGCGCGCCAGCATCACTCAACGGGCCGACTATCAGAATATGGGGCGCCGCGTCGCCTGCTATGCTGCAGTGTATCGACGACGACTGCATCGCGCGCCGGCGCCAATCAAAAATCCCCGATCTTGCTGCGTCGCTTCTGCTTCGCGGTCTGGCCTGATCTAGCTAGAAGGTCGCATGGTCAGCACACCCCCGCCGCCGCTCGGCTCCGACGATGTCGCAGCGCTTGATGAACTTGCCGATCGGATGCTCGCGGAAGCCGCATCCAAAACAGACGCGCGGATCTTCTCCGCGACAGGCTTTGCGAAGCACAACATCTCGATCGTCCACCAGCAGAACCGGTGCGCGAACCTTGCCTGGGCACTCAACTGGCGGAAGCGCGTCGGCCCCGGTGACGTGGTCGCGATCGTCGGCGGATCCTTCTCCGGTCTCATGCTGGCGGTGTCGCTCGCGCTCACCAGCAATGCCATCGTCTACATTCTCGAAAAGGAGGACCGACTCCTTCCGCGCTTCCGCGACAAGGGCAATCGACATCTGTCGCCGCTCCTCAATTCCCGAGACCTCGGAAGCGGGTTCGATCCTGATTTCAGCGAGCCGACCTACCGGTCACCGATCTTCGCGTGGAAAAAGGGAAGGGCGAGCGACGTTGCCTCGCAATGGCTCCATGAGTTCGAGAGCTACGCACGCGTGCTGCCGATTTTCGTCATCGACCGGTGCGAGATCCGTCGTGAGGACATCGTCACGGCTGGCGAGCGCCTGGAGATCAAACCCGATTTCAGGAAACTGCTTCTGTTCCCGATCGTCGTCGATCTGCTGATCGATGCGACCGGCTTTGGCGAGGAGCAGAACCCCCACAATCTAGTGGATCACAGCTACTGGGAGTCGGGCCACCGCCTGATCTACGACCATTTGATATCGCCCGCCGAGGTTCTCGTGTCGGGGTGCGGGGACAGCGGCGTGATCGAGGGCCTGCACTATGCCATCTCCGGCTTCCTTCATGAAGAGGTCGAGGCGCTCTGGCCAGCATATGATGAATTGGGGCTGCTGCTGGATCAAAAACTTGAGAACGCGCGCCTCGACGAGGTCTTGCGGAGCGACGAAGCAGATCGTTTCGAGAACCCGGTGATCTCGGAAATCACGTGGTGGTGCGATCGCTCGGGTTATGAGCATCACCACCCGATGGGCCGGCAGGTTATAGATTGGGCTCCCCATGCTCGCCCGATCCTTGAAGCCTTGAAGGCCGCCCTTGCGCCCTATCTCGATGCGGCCTTTCCCGGCCGATCGCACGACAGTCTGAGCTGGGAGGAGCGCGAGACATTCGCGGAGTCGATGCCGATGGCCGACCAGCTTCGCGTCAGATCGGCCGTCCAGTCGGTCATCGACGAGTGGATCAGCTTGCGCGTTCACGAAATGATGCAGGATTTCGTGCTGCCACCTGAGACCGCAGAGCTGCATGCGAGGGCCCGGCCTGGGGTTCGAATAACGATGAACGGCGAGACGCCGACCCCTTACACGCGGGCGCTATCTCCCTTCAACGTCTGGATGATGTGCCTCTTGGAGAGCTTCGAGGCTGTGGATTATCGTCAGGGCCGTATCGAGAGGGTGGTGGCACGCGACGATCGACGCTTCGACGTCCATTTTGCCGATGGTGTAGTCCGGACGTTCGACAGGGTCATGACGCGATATGGAGCGTCCGGCCGGCTTAGTGTTACCGAAGGTGCGCTGCGAGATGGTCAGGCTGGCGACTGGTTACTGTCACGTCCGAGCTATGTCGTTCCTGACCCGGATGACCCTAAACGGGGGCGACGTGTGTATCCGGCGGAGGCGGCAATTCGCACCGCGCGCGAACGCCTCTGGCCTCAGCCAGAGATCGATTTAGCGACGGACATTCGCAAGCAATCCTATTTGATGTGCCTTTTGCAAGGAGTCGGCTCCAGTTCTCCTGGCACGGTGTCCCAGGCAGACCTTTCCGCTGCGATCCGCGCCGGCGGTCGGTTGACTTATGCTAGCGACGCCATTTTCGAAGAGGCGTGGATGCGGGCGCCTGATCTATGATCCGCCGCCCTTCTTGTATGGCTGTCGGTCACGCGTGTGTCGGTTGCTGACGATCAGGAAGGGACGTTGGCAGAGCGCAGCCTCGCGACAAAGTCGGCCTTGGCAAAATGCCTGCGCTCGGCTTTGCCAGACGTATCGATCCTGGACATGCAGGGCAGAAAGCCATTTTCCTTGGGTTCGCGTACGCTTTCAGCGCCCCGACGCCACGGCACAGCCTCGCGCACTACGCTTTCCATTGGAATAGACAGGCCGCATCGATGCCGCCAAACTGGCCGCATGCAGCTCAATCCGATCCACGTTACTGTCTTCAAACTTCTTGAAGGCCGGCTCTTTCACATACCTGGCTATCAACGATCCTACTCCTGGGGCCGGCATCAGCGGGCCGATCTCTTCCGCGATATCGAGGAGGCACAGCGGTCCGGCCGTGACCATTTCATGGCGACGGTCGTCGGCTTGTCCCGTGAGACGATCGTTATCGGCGCAGAGGAGTTCCGTGTCGTCGAGTTGGTCGATGGACAGCAGCGTATCACCACGCTCGTCATCCTACTCAAGGCGATTGAGAAGGCGTTGGGCGCTGAAGATGCCACCGCACAAAAAGCCAAGCAGGGCCTTGCGGACCTTCTGGTGAAGGGAGATGAACACAGTCTCGTCCTGCTGCAGACCAACCATGACAGCAGCCACGTCTTCACGGATTATCTCCGAAAAGGTGGTGTCGATGAGACGCTCGTTGTCACGGCGGCTGACCGCAACGTCATTGACGCCATCGCAGAATGCGAGCGCTTCGTGGCCGGGTGGAGCGCGGACGGTGGGTTGGTCGGTCTTCTGTCGGCGGTTCGCAATCGGATGTCGATGATCCTGCATGAGGTCGCCGACGAGTCCCTCGTTTACCGGGTGTTCGAGGTCCTCAACAGTCGCGGGCTCGACGTGAAGTGGATCGACAAGCTGAAGAGCCAACTTATGGCCTCGATCTACGATCATGTCCCCGCCGGCACCCGAGAGCCGGGCCTCGCGGAGATGCATGTCATCTGGCAGACCATTTATCGGACCATCGGGACAGACGCGGATCACGCCGACGAGGCATTGCAGTTCGCTGGTACTTTCGCCCGCGAGAATGCGCCGAACAAGGTGCTGACCCAAGAGGAAGCACAGCGCGAGATTCTTCAGGAGGGCGGTCAGGCCCTGAAGCTGATCATCGCGGCTGCTCGAAAGTTGGAAGCGATAAACCGGTACGTCCACGAGCTTTATAGTGACAACAGGCGCCGGGCTCCGGCGAAAGTGTTGCAAGCCCGGTTCGTGGCGGTTGCAATCATGGCGCGCAATTTTGACGTGGCTACGACCGCAGATCTACTTGAACGGTGGGAGCGCTCCTCGTTCCGTCTGTTTGGGATCGGCCGCTTGGACGCCCGTTCCTATAATCGGGAATTTACCCATCTCGGGCACGCGATTGCCGCCGGGCTTGATGTTAAGGCGGCGGGCAAAGCCATCGATGCCCTCGGCGAGGATTTTGACCTCGAAGAGCGCATGTCGCTCAAAAGCTATTGGGACGAATGGTACTGGCGCCGCGAAGACACCCGTTATGTTCTCTTCCGCTATGAAGAGCATCTCGCCGCGAAAGCCGGAGGCGCTACCAACGCGTCCGAGTGGAACAAAATCTGGGCAACCGACCCGGCAAAATCGATCGAGCATGTGAAGCCACAGCACACAGAAGTTGGCTATCTGCACAACCTTGGCAACCTGACCATGCTACCGCCCGGCGTGAACTCGTCCCTTGGCGGTCGCACTCCCAACGAGAAAGCTGACGCCTACGTCGAATGCGGGTTGCGCGGCACAGCAGCGATCGGCCGCGAAATCAATGCCGGTCTCAAATGGGACAAAGCCGCAGTGGCCGCACGCTGCGAAACCCTGGAAGCCTTCATCCGGAAGCACTGGAAGATCTGACACCGAGCACGCGTCGAGGTCCAGTCCTTGTCAGCGCTGACGACAGCTGGATGGTCTGGGGTCCCCTCGGCTTCCGCCCGATTGGCCTCTCCAATCGTCGGGTGCTCCCCCATCTCGATGCTTCGATCGGACGGACAACGCTGTGATTGCGATCCAGCGGCCGCTTTCAAAAACAGCGGACCTTCGCGGCCTCAAGGTCGGATGGCCGCATCGTCCCAGGTCTGGACGATGCCACTTAAGACCGAAGAAGGCATTGCAGTCGCGTGGCCGCTCGGCCTCGCGCTTCCGCCGCGCTGAATAAAACCTCTGGGTCACCAACGAGGACGACCGTTCGACGAGCCCGGGTGATCGCGGTGTAAAGCATCAGCCTGTCGAGGAGCCTGCTCGGGACGATAGGAACAATTACCCGCTCAAAGGCGGATCCTTGCGCCTTGTGGACGGTGATCGCCCAACCGCGCAGCACCCTCTGCAGGTTCGAGATTCGGATATCTACAGCGCCGACCTCATCATCGTCGAAGAGCGTACGAGCGCCTTCGGAAGTTTGCCGCTGAACGACTCCAAGGCTGCCGTTCATGATGTCGACCGTACGGGCCGTTCCGTCCGCGCCGAGCAGCCCGGTGTCATGATTGTAGCTGTTTTTCGTCCACAGGATTTTGCTTCCTTCAGCAAAACCCCACATCGGAATTTGAGGCTGCCCGTGGAGCCAGCGCCTTTCGACCGCATCCGAAATAGCGCGAACGCCAGCCGGTCCGTGAATAGTCATGCCCAGTATCTGCGTCCGCGCGCCATGCAGGCGGCGCATCGCATCGCGGTCCGGGACATCTACCGGCTCACCGACAAATGCCTCGAAGGTATCGAGAACCTTACGAGGAACGTCGGCTGACGGGCACGCTACAATGTACACGCCGGCCCGATCGGGATCGCGAGGATCAAACGCGGGCAGCAACGGCATTCCGCCTTTTCGGACGAATTGCGCGACGGTCGGAATGGGGCTCTCGCCTTTCTGCCGGTGGATCTGGTCGAGCGTTGCTCGAGCGACGCCATCAGATGCCACCAGAGCCCTAAGCGGGTTCCCAGCGCCGATTGGGGGAAGCTGCCCGGGATCGCCAACGAGGATGATATTGGTGTCTGCGGGAACCCATGTGATAATTTGCCAGAGGTTGGGCGTCGAAATCATCGATGCCTCGTCGATCAGCAGCGTCGCCGCCGAGAGCTTCAGGGCGCCATTTGTCAAAGCCTTGAGGAAGCGATGCACGGTCATCGCCTCGTGGCTGGTTGCCTCGACAAGCCGCTTGGCGGCGCGGCCGCTCAGGGCGATCTGGTAATATGCTCGTCCAACCTTCTGCGTCGCTACCATGATGGCTCTGGTAACCGTGCTCTTGCCGGTGCCTGCAGGACCGTCGACAACGCAGAACCGCCGCCCAACGGCGAGATTTATCGCGGCGACCTGCGTGGGGTCGAGGGCGAAGCCAAGATGCGCCTCTGTTTCAGTGATCGCGGAGGCGATGGCCGTCTGGCTGATGAGGCTGTCGCCTGTACGATCGACGATCGCCTTCTCGATCGCACGCTCCATCAAGGCAGGCCCGCGCCCCTGATAGAGTTCGCCACACTGGACCAGCTCGCCAGCGGTTAGAGCGAGATCGAACGCCAGCTCGGCCAGCGTTTCGGACTGACGGCCAAGCAGACTGCGCAGGCCGCGAATAAAATCGTTCCGCGTGCCGGCAGTGTGTCCGCCGGACATCCGCTCGAAGCCTCGGTATCGCCGGGCGACCACGTCGCCGGCCGCTGCGATCAGCCTTCGCGGATCATCGTTTGCGACACCAAGCCTGAGCGCGCGCTCATCAACTATCTTCCACGGCTGGAGCAACGCCATGACGTACGGATTTGCGTCCAGCTTCGCGATCGCGCCCGCCCCCCAAAGGCGACTGGCGGCGATCGATGTTCTGGCGTCGAAGCCATAACGATCAAAATGTTGGAGGACGTCCACCTCGTTGCGAAGCAGGCGGAATTCCTGGGCGATGACATGAGCGGCGAACGGACCAGCGATCTCGGCAATCGCGCCGACATCACCTTCGCGCAGATGATCGTAGAGTTTTGGACCGTATGTCTGCCACAATCGCGTTGCGGTCGCGGCTCCCACGCCCGGGATGGCCTTGTTGGCGGCGATCCAACGGATGATCGCCTGCCCCTCGGGGATCAGGGGCAAAACCGTCTCGGCTTGAATCTGACGGCCGTGATCGGGATCGATTATCCAATCGCCCGATACGCGCCAGATCTCTCCTGGACGTGGCGGCCTAGTTGAAACGCTCACAGCGACACGGGCGCGTGTAGAGCGGCCGTGATTGTCGTTGCCGATCAGAATTCCACCCCCAAATGGAGAGGGGTGGAATGAGGTGACTGTCAATTCGGCGGTAGCTCGTTGGGCCATCAGGGGAGACGGCCCGTTTCGGCCACGAAACCTCGCAGGAACGACACCTCGTCACGTAGGTGCTGACATTCGGCCCGCACAAGCAGCAGCTCTCGTTCAAGGTCGGAAATCCGCTTGTTTTCGGGCTCCTTTGCTTCGGCGCTCTTCTGAGCTTCCGCGAAATGGCTGCCTCCAACATCGCTTTCCCACCGCTCGTAGGATGCGAGCAGGCGGGCGCAGAATTCGTTGGTCATGAAGTTCTGGCGGTTGAAGCGCTCGCCAGATTCGCTCAGCGCACTAGCAACCTTCCCAGGAGAAGCTTTCCCGGAGTGGCGAGGGAGGGGAGTGGAACCAAGGGCGAGGAGATATTCTGCGACCCGCCGAGCATTGCGACGAGCTGCCTTAGCAGCAGGGCCACCAAGTTGGGCATCGGACGTACGATCCATTTCTTCCAGGATCGCCATAATCGTGGTGCTAACGCTATCGGTCACGCGGCAACCTCAGTATCACGCGATAGAGCATCATATAGCGCGGATTTCCCGATCTTCAGGCGTGCAGCGGCCTCCCGCACGGTAAGGCCATCCGCAATGTGCCGACGAGCTCGAGATAGCTTCTCTGGCGTCACGACGCGGGTGCGGCCGCCCTTGCGGCCGCGAGCTTCGGCGGCCTTCAATCCGGCCGTGGTGCGTTCGACAATTAGGTCGCGCTCAAATTGGGCAAGGGCGCTGAAGATGTGGAATAGCAGGCGGCCGCCTGGCGTGGTCGTGTCGACGGCTTCGGTGATCGACCGAAGGCCGACACCCCGCTCCCGAAGCTGGTCGACAGTCTCGATGAGATGCTGGACCGATCGACCGAGGCGATCGAACTTCCAGATCACCAGCACATCGCCGTCGCGGAGATAGGACAGCGCAGCAGCGAGGCCCGGCCGATCTGCCTTCGTGCCCGACACTCGATCGTCGAAGATGCGGTCACAGCCTACGGCGCGGAGCGCGTCATGCTGCAAGCTGAGGTCCTGATCCGGGGTAGAAACCCTGGCATATCCGATCATAGCCATTGGGAAGAAATCTGTCCGAAAACTTGTCCAGAAATCACTCTGTCCGGTTTGCCGTCGTTGCGCCAGTGTTTTCGGACAAAATTGCGGCGTCCATCATTCCCTCGTTTGGTGGACGACAATAAGCGCCCCCAAACGCGCTTGTTGTATGGTCAAATTTTGTCATGAACCCAACGTTCGCGCGTTCGCAGGATCGGCACGCTGCGAACGCCGAAGGCGGACCAACGCCTCCCACATCACCGATCCAAGGACAAAAAAGACTTGAATAAGGGTTTCCTTCGGTGCCCAATCAGTCAGTGGGGGGCAATACACAGCCATGAATTCATTCGAAGCAAGGTGGTCGCCGACTTTTGCCAGTCGCGATAGCTGATTGCCAGCGATGAAGGATGACTCCACGGCGAATGCCGCCACAGAGAAGGTCTGGCCTTCGATCGATGATACTGCGCCCACCGAGGAGGGCGGTCCCGAGGCGCGTAAGGGATTTAACTATCAGGATGAAGTCGCAGTAAGATTTCTACTCGAGATGATCGAGAATGCGCATCTCCTGAAAATTCATTTTGAGACCCATGACGATTTGGTCCCCGTTCGCCACGATCCAACCATCGAGGCGGCGATCGCGGAATATGTCCAGGTCAAAGCCGGCGAGCCCGACAAACTGTGGTCCGTCGCCGACCTCTGTGCCCGGGATGCAAAGAAGGTTGGCACGTCAATCTTCGAGAAGTCTTTAGCGCGCGATCAGCACAAGGAAGTCTCCCGTTTCCGGATGATCACGATGCGGCAGGTCGTCAAGGCGATCGAGCCGCTCACTTACAAGTGCGGGTCGGGAGACCGGAAGCTCGCCCAAAAGGCGATGGACGCGCTTCACACCGAATTCGCCGAACGGATGAATGGCGTTGCGTCAGACAAGGGCAATAGCGCTGCCTACTGGCTCGATAATTGCGAATGGGAGATCCGGCACGACCTGACCTCGATGCGCGCGGCCAATGCGAACCACCTGCTAAGGATGAGCATCACCGCAGGCCATCCCCTGCTGTTTGAACAGCTTGATAATTTGCTCGACGAATTGCGCCTCATGGCCAAAGAAGCCGGCGCCGCCAAATGGATTCCCGATAAGGCCAAAAAGATCGTGACTCGGGCGGAGATTCTCGCCTGGTGGACCAAGCGCCTGGGTGATCTTGTCGCGCAATCCTCGGCTCAGGCCGGCACCAAATTGACCGAAAAACTGGCGGCTGTCAGCTTGCCCGACGACGTCGTCGCGCTCGCGATCGACCTGCGGCGCGGTTACGCCGCCGCCACGCGAGCGTCGCGCTATATGGAATCCGAAGAGGGCGTGCAGCTCGTCAACAGGGTCCAATCAGAAGCGGCGTCGCTTCGGTCGAAATATCTGGCCGGCGAGCTGGCGACAAGCGGCATGGGGTTCCACGCCCTGTGCCTCGCCAAGATGGACGAGATCAGCGCACAGGTCAGCGCAGGTCCGGTGGACCATGCCGCTTTTCTCAAGGGCTGCCTCTACGACATAGCAGACCGCTGCCTCCTACGTTTTGAGCTGCCCAAATGAAGTCCATCAACCGCCTTGCGACCCGGGCAGCCAGCGTCCCGCTTGCGGCGGACGATATCGTCGAATTCCACGCGGCGCGGCTGCTGTTACTCATGCTCGTCTGCGGCTCGGCTGGTCGGATCGATGGGCTCACCAAAATGGCCAAGCTTGATTTTTTTAGTAGGTATCCTGAATTCTTCTTGGTCGCGCGCGCGGCCGAGGGCGAGCCGGAAGGTTCCGGCACAAGGCCGGCCGGCAACGCTGTCGAGTCCTCGATGGTCCGCCATCACTACGGCCCGTGGGACAAACGCTATTATCATGTGCTGGCGCATCTCGAGGCCAAACGGCTGATCACCGTCTCAAAGCAAAAGAAGTCCTACCAGATCGCGCTGACGCCTCTCGGTAAGGACCGGGCGAAGGCGCTCGCGGAGCTGCCATCCTTCGCCGGCCTGGTAGACCGTCTCAAGCAGATTCGGGAAACTTTCGGAAAAAAGACAGGCACCTACCTCAAGGACCTGATCTACCGCCTCTTCGATCGCGAGGTCGGACAACGCGAAATGGGCAAGGTGATACGGTCATGATCAGGCCATTCCTCTCCATTGCTCGCCTAGAGCGGCATCTGCCGACTGGGCAGCAGGAATCGCTCGACTTTGAGCCCGGGGTCAACGTGATCGTGGGCAGGCCCAACACTGGCAAGACGAAGTGGCTGCAGACGCTCGACTTCCTACTTGGCGATCCTGGCGGAAATCCGTTCGAAGGTGCCGACGAGAATGCGCTCGCGGAAAAATACGATGCCGCAGCCGCAACCTTGAGAATCGGCACCGGCACCTTTCTTGTCGAGCGGCGCTGGCGAGAAAATGGTGGCAAAGGGAAGGTCTATGTCGATGGCACGGCAATGCTGGCGAAGGACTTTCAGCACTGGCTGATGAAGGAACTCGGCATCCCTTTGCTGAGCTTCCCGAAGGGCAACCCCACATCGGGCCAGACATGGCCGGAATTGTCCTTCCGTATTCTCCTGAGGCACATCTATCGCCAGCAGCGCTTTTGGGGTGACATTGCAGACAAGCAGCCCGAGGGCGAGCAGCATGCGAGCGTCTTGCAGTTCCTTGGCCTGGCCGAACATATCTACAGCCCGGATTATGAGGAGCTTGTTCTGCTCAAAAGACGGGTAGACCTGCTCGCGGCTCGACGAGACCAATATGCCAACACGCTGAATGAGCTCGCACGCGACCTGCTGTCCGACGAGGATATTTCGGTCCACGTCAGCGTAACGACAATTGCGGCAGCAGCCGACCGTCTCGCAGCGGAGGCAGCGTCATTGCACGAGCGCCGCACCGCGCTGCTAACCGCAGCGCAGGATGAAGTGATCCCAACGGAACAGCGCAGTCACATCGCCGATCTCGCGGCGCGCCGGTCGAGCGCGCTTTCAAGCCTGGAGAACATTACTCTCAAGCAGGGTAGCGCGGCCGAGCGTCGGTCGGACGTTGCGCGCTACCGCGCGGATCTTGCCGAAGAGATTGAACGGATGGAGCGCGCCGAGGATGCTGGCGCGGTGCTTGCCGATCTGAAGATCACGCATTGCCCGGCTTGCGATCAATCGGTGAACGCCCTTGCCTATCATGGTCATGACTGCTTCCTGTGCCACCAGCATCTGCCGCCAGAGCCGGTGATCGCCGACCTCGGCTCGGTCAGGCTGCGGTTCGAGCGCGACCGGCTTGCCGGCGAACTCGCCGAGGCGATCGAACTCGAAAGGGTCTTGCAGGCGGAGGTTGCCAAGCTCCTTGCGGGCGCGGCCACCATCAAAGCGGAGATCGGCGAGATCGATGCAGAGCTTACGCCCGCCAAGGAAGCAGTCGGCGCACTTGCCCAGGCCGAAATCAGCGCGATCGACATGGCGTTGGGACGCGGAGCCGAGCGCCAAAGACAACTCGACCGGGTCAGCGCGGCGCTCGAGCTTGGCGTGCAGATGACCAAGGAAATCGCCCGCCTAGAAGAGGCGATAAAGCCCGTTCAGAAACGAGTCGACGACGCCTTCGCTGCAATCGATTTCCACTCGGCAGCGGCCCAGCTCGAAGACGGGATGAACGCCTATCTCGAAGCGCTGAACCAGCCTGGGCCGAAGGTCTGGCTACACAGTCACGTCAATGTCGACATCAGCCGGAGCAACCTCTCGCTCCGCGTAGGCCGTCAGCGCTGGAGTGCAGCTCTGGGCGGGACAGACTCGCTCTATTTCCTGATGGCCTATCACTATGGCCTGATGACGCTGTCGGCCAAGGCGGGCACACATTATCCAGGGTTGAGCATTATCGACGTCCCGGGGGAGTTCTCGGGTGAGGCAGTGGCGGATAAGGAAAATTTCATCGTCCAGCCATTCATCGACCTGCTCAAGCGCGATGAATTCGCCGGTGCTCAGCTCATTATGACCGGCGCATCCTTCACCAATCTCTCGGGGGCACATTTCCAGAGGCTGACGCACGTTCATGTCGCGTGATGACCGTGGGCGGGAATTTCGGCGCGCGGGTACTCAGCACCCTTTCATTCACGCTGCTCATGCGGTGCAATGGATCCGCATCGCTACGCCCATGCAGCGCGGCACCGCAGTCACAGCGAAAAGTCTCAAACTGGCTCGATGACGGGCGAATCAACGATAATGCAGGTTCGTCGCTAACGCCTCAAAATGATATATCGATACAAAGAAGCATGTGGGAATAAAGGAAGACTGCGTGCGTATTGTTCGGACTCACATCGAAAATTTTCGTGGAATTCGTCTTGCCGATATCCACTTTGATGGGACCACCGTCCTCTTGGGCGACAATAACACCGGCAAATCAACGGTGTTTGAAGCGATCGAGCTCGCCATCGGTGCTGATCGATTGTCGCGCACTCAGGCCATCGACGAGCATGATTTCCACGGCGGCCGCTACCTCCCTCAAGAGGATCAATCGGCCCCGAGGATCGTCGTGGAAGTCGTTGTTGCCGGCCTCGACGATCAGCATTGCGACCGCTTTCGGAACAATCTGGAATTCTGGCGCGCCGCCGACTGCACGTTGATCGGCCCGGGTGGCGCAATTCAGGCGGCCCAGCCCGGCGTTGAGCCGGCGGTCCGTATCCGTTTCGAAGGAGCCTACGACTTTGACGGCGACGAGTTCTCCGCGAAGACCTGGTTCGCGGTGCCGCGCGCGGAGGACGGCACACCTTCCAGCGAATGCCGATCAAGCGACAAGCGCGAATTCGGTTTCCTGCATCTTCGCGCCCTGCGCACGGGAAGCCGCGCGCTGTCCATGGAGCGCGGCTCTCTCCTCGACGTGATTCTTAAGACCTACGAGGTCCGGACGCGCATGTGGGAGGGCTTGCTCGACAGTTTGCGCGGCCTCGACGTGGTGGGAGCGAGCGACCCCGAGTTCGGCCGCATCCTGACCGCGATACAGGACGCCATGCGCGAGATCGTACCGGGTGAATGGGCCGATGCGCCGCATCTGCGGGTGTCGGAGCTGACCCGCGAGGATCTTCGGCGCGTGCTGAAGTCCTTTCTGGCGACCGGCGTGCCAGGTTACGCCGCGCCGTTTCAACATCAGGGCTCGGGCACGATCAACGCGCTCGTTCTCGCGATGCTCGGCCTTATCGCCGAGCGGCGGAACGGGCGGGTTATCTTCGCGATGGAGGAGCCAGAGATTTCGCTCCCGCCGCATGTGCAGCAGCGCGTCGTGGACAAGGTTCGCGGTCTTGCCTCGCAAGCGTTGTTCACGTCGCACTCGCCCTATGTGATCGAGCAGTTCCAGCCCGAGCAGATGACGGTCATGCGCCGCGACGCGACGGCGCTCCTGACTGCGACCAAGGTCGTTCTGCCTGACAATCTGCGCCTGAAAATCTTCCGCGACGGTTTTCGTACCCGCTTCTGCGAGGCGCTCCTCGCACGCCGTGTCCTGGTCGTGGAGGGCAAGACCGAGTTCGTCGCTTATAGCGCGGTCGCGCGGCGCGCGGCGGAGCTGGACCCGGCGGCTCACAAACGTCTCGACTCGCTTGGGTGGGTACCGTTCGATGCGGGTGGCGAGACGGCGGTGGCATCTTTCGCCGGCTTCTTCCGGGGATTGGGCAAGACCGTCGCGACAATCTTCGACCGCCAAGAGCCGGGTGCGGCGGCTGCGATCCAGCTAGCTTGCGACCGCGCCTTCGAGCAGCCTTATGCCGGTTTCGAGCATCTACTCCGGGATGAGGTCGCGCCCAGTATGCAGCAATGGTTCGTCCAGTGGCTTGTCCAGAACGGTGAGTGGCCGGCGGCGCTAGCGGCCCAGGTTCCGGCCAATGGATCGCCGGAGGCGGCTTATTCCGGGCCGTTCCTCGCGCTCTTCAAACATAAGAAGGGCGACGACTTTCTGACGCTCTTCTTCAGCCAGTGTCAGGTAGGCCATTTCCCGCCGACCATCATGGGAATCCTCAGCCAGTTGCGCGCGATGGTGGAAATACCGCCGCCGCCCGTCCCGATACCGCCGATCCCGGCGGCGCCTGTTCCGCCGGTACCGGGCGGGTAAGCACGTGGCGCTCGTCCTTTGCGACCAGCGCCGGCGCTTGCTGGCGACAGACGGCAATATCCTCGTGCGGGGCGGCGCGGGGTCGGGAAAGACGACGATCGCGCTGGCGAAGGCCTGTGCGGACCTCGAAGCCGACCGGCTCGGCGCGAGCGGAAAGGCGCTGTTCCTGAGCTTCGCCCGCGCGACGATCGCGCGCGTCGCCGAACAGGCCACGGCCACGATTCCGCGCGGCTTGATGTCGCGGATCGAGATCAACACCTATCACGGGTTTGCCTGGTCGATCCTCAAGAGCCACGCCTATCTGCTGTGTGCTCGGCCATATGTCTCGCTCCTGCTGCCCGCGCAGGCGCGTGATCGCCTCGCCGGCCTAACCGGCGCTGCGCGGATCGCCGAGCAGCGGCGGCTGTTCGATCGGGAAGGCTTGATCGCGTTCGACCTGTTTCCCAGCCTTGTCGCCGACCTTCTAGAGGCCGTGCCTCTACTGGCGCGCGCTTATGGCGGCGCATATCCCTTCATAATCGTCGATGAGTTCCAGGACACGAACGCCGACGAGTGGCGGATGATTGCGACCCTCGGTCGGCAAAGCCCACTTATGGCGCTTGGCGACCCCAAACAGCGGATCTACGACTTCAAGGGCGCCGATCCGCGCCGGTTCGATGAGTTCATAGCCACTTTTCAGCCTATCCCATTTGACTTTCAGGGCGAGAACCGCCGCAGCGCGGGGACAGATATCACCCTGTTCGCGGACGCGATGCTAACGGGCGCATTTCGCCCGCAAGCCTATGCGGGCGTGACCATCACATCATATCCCGGTCAGAGCCTGCGCCCTCTAAAAGCGGCTGTCCTTCAGGCCGCTAATCGCTTGCGCCGTAACGGGGATTGGTCGCTCGCGGTGCTGGTGCCGGCTAACATGCTGGCGACCATGGTTTTCGAATATATGTGGAAAGCCGAGCACGGGCTGCCGAGCTATCCGGTCGAGCTGCTCGTCGCCGCCGAGGGACCGATGCTCGCGGGCGCGATCATCGCTTTGCTGCTCGAACCGCGCGATCCAACGGTTGCGCTGGGGCCGCTTGCCTTGGAGGCACTGGCGGCGTTTGAAGTGGGACGCAGCGAGGCGGCGTCCGCTGGCGCGATCGGAAAGGCCGCCAAGCTGCGCAAGGCCGCGAGGGCCGTCCGAGAGCGCGGCGACGCGGGCTATGGTGCGCGGGGTATTCCGACTGATCTCCGGCAATTGCTGGTCGAGGCCGAAGCGCTTGTGCTGACGGGCGATCCGATGACGGACTGGCGCGCGATTCGCGCGCTGTTCGCGGCGAGCCCACGCCCCGAATTGCAAGCGGTCGCCAAGGAGGCCCGCCACATGCGACTGCTGCGTCGCGGCGCGCAGATCGAGGCGCGACTGGCCGGTGCGTGGCGCGAGCATGGCGCCTATCGCGAGGCACGCGACCTGCTGCGCGCGGCGGTCGTCGAGGATCAGTTCGCCGCGACAGCGAGGCCGCATCGCGGCGTGACGGTCATGACGATCCACAAGGCGAAGGGGAAGGAATTTGATGAGGTGATTGTCTTCGAAGGCGCCTACTCGCGCTACCTTCGCCCGGGCGGCGCGAACGAGGAACGGTCCGCTCGGTTCAACCTTCATGTGGCCGCGACCCGCGCCCGGACCGCCGTAACGATCATGACGCCCGCGCGTGATCCTTGCCGTCTCTTGCCGTGAGGAAAACAACATCACAACCCGCTGATGGCCCCTGCGGCAGGGTCCGACAGCTATCTTACTTTCTCCCCTCCAAACCTGGCAGTCGCCTATCAACCAGTCAGTCTTAGTTTCCAAAATGGGAAAGCAGACCGACCGCAGCTGAGGACGAGGAATTGGCTGCCAAACAATTACAATTGGCCGTCTAGCTGCCACGTCGCTGCTTGCGGCGGGCTTCCTTCGTCCGATCCGCCATGTCATCGACGTCGCTACGCCATTCGGCGCGCGCTGGGAGCGGAGCCTCAAGCCGTTCCTGCGAGACGCCTGCCGTCACCGCATTACCGACGAACCTGACGAGCATATCCTGAAGTGCATCAATCAACTCGCGCTGCCGTTCATTCTCCGCTTCCAGTTCCGCGATCCGCTGTGCATCGAGCGAGTCATTTTGTGGCTTGGGTTCCGGCGGCGGCCCGTTCTTTCTCAGCTTATGATGCCGCGCAACGGCCGCATCGTAGGCGGTGGCGATCGATTCATGAGCAGAAAGCGCCTGGCGGGTGAAAGCGCGACCGGTGACCGTCTCGCCCAAAGCAATGATTTTCGGCCACGTGGGGCGAAGATCGACCGCCATCTCGCCCGCGAGCGTAACGATCATCTCCACATGCTTGGCGGTCAGCCGGTGTTCCTGCCGGCGTTTCGTCTTGCCAGCCATCAGTGGGTCACCGGGGCAGGGCGTTGGTCGACCTGTACGATATGACCATCAGGGATGCTAGGATCGTCATGGATGGCGATGATTTTTTTGAGGGAAGAAGCCATTCGCTCATGTGCGTCCACCCAGCGGTCGGCATTGATGGTGCCGTCGGCCTCCTCTTCGAACGCGATTGCGAGATCCGCCTCGGTGTCGATCAGATTCTTCGCCGCACGCTCGCGCTGCTCAACATTGCCTTTCTCGACACGGAGTTCGCCGCAATCCGAGCATGAGCCGTGTTTTTGGCAAGGGAGAGCGTCCCAGGGATGAACGCAAATGCCGAGATCGGTGACGTGCGCGGTACGGGAGACGCTTTTCACAAACTCCTCACGGCGCACCGGGTCTTTGATAGATCTCGTTGCTTGCGCGACCGGACCAGCGGCCTCGCCCGTCATTAGCTTTTCGCTTACCCGCTTTGCGCGTTGAACCGGCGAACGATGATCATAGGCGCGGTTCTGAGCAACATTCTGACGGCTCATCCAGCGGGCGAGGTCGACATCGCTCAAGCCGCCCTCGAGCGCCAAGGTGTTCAGCCAATGGCGGATTTGATGGGATGGGCAGCGGAGAGGTCGCCCGTCTTCGTCAAGATATCCGAGTCGTTCGAATATCGAGGGCGCACCGGTGATCCCGACGAGATACACGTTTATGTTGGCATCTTTGAGGAGGGACACCGTTCCTCGCAGCCCGCCATCCATCGAGCGTTTGACGAAAAACTTGGGAATGATGAACAAGCTGTCGTGGAGGTACTGGCTTCCTTCGCCGGAGCGTAAGATCTCACCACGTTCAGATTTTCGATAGAGAACCCGACGAAGATCACCCATCCGAAAACACCGCCCTCGCTTGCTTTCCGGACGGACAGGCTTGAGGGACATATCGTTGTCTCTGACAAACTGGTATGGATCAGTGACAGCAGCGATCTCGACGATCTGATTGAGCGGCAGCCAAGCATCGTCATCGATCTCGTCCCATGCGTCGCCCAGCAGCGTCTTATCCGGGAATGCAACCTGATGCGTGGCTGCGCGCCATGTCGGTTCCGAAATGCGTTGCAGGTCTGCGACGGCGCGCTTTACGACATCGTTCATAACCGAAGGCACCCACTTAATCTGAAGCGTGTGAGCTCCCTTCTCTGGCCAGTGGCGCAAACCAATGCGCTCGCAAGGGTTGCCAAAGCGATCAAGCACCTGAACGCCCATATCGTCCAGTTCCGGCTCGCTATGGAGGCAGTCTCGAGGAAGGGTCAGCAACTCGTTCACGCGGAAACCACCGCTTACGCAGAGCTCGATTCCGCGTTGGATGAACAGGTCTCGCTCATCGAGGTCACCACGCCCAGAAAGGTCGGCTAAGGCGTCGATGATCTCCTGGCGTGGCATCAACTCGTCACGACGGCGATCCGCAACGGCACCTATCGCATTATGCTTCGCTTTGCGCCCAATCGAATTGCGCCATTCGATTGGCGCGGGCGCTAGGCGCATGTCGTCCATCTGGAGAGCGATAAACGCTAGTTTGCTACCAATGTTCGCCGCGCCTTCGCCCAGTTCCGATTTTGCCGCCTGCGCCGCTGCCTCGAAATCGCCGTGCACCAACAGATGCGGCTGCGGTGGCCTTTGGCCAAACTGAGAATACAGCCAACGACATGCTGACACGACAGCTTGCAAATTCGAGGCCGAGAAGCCCTTATCGCTGCGCCCCTCGAAAGCGCAGACCATGACCTTGGCAAAGCCGAAAAACGGCTCAGGGAACGGTGGCAAACGACTGCCCTTGACGGCTTTCGCTATCGTGAAATGGAGACCGCCGGCACCTGCATCGGACGCTCGGGCGCGTGACACGAGCGGCCAATATTGATCGTCGAAGTTCGGAACGCGTAAGACGTTTGCTTTCCGCGCACGCTCGACCTGCTTTTCTAGCTCTTCAACGGCCGAAGATACGGCGGTCGAGCGAAACGCGAGCACGTCGCCATGAGAGCGCCAGTTGGATGCACGGACCTTGATCGCCCGATTGATGCCTGAGGTCATGCGGCCAGGTCCTGAGCTTTCATTTCGTCACAGCGTTGGATGACCAATTCCACCGCTAAAATGTGCTCGTCGTAAAGTTGCGTCCATTTCGGATCGGCGCCCTCGGATAGCTTTTCCGCTCGGCGATCGATCAGTTTATCGAGAACGTGCTCGTGTGGTGCCTCCATCCATGGCTGGAAATCGCGACAGAGATAGCATGCCAAGGGGGCTAGCAGACCGCAAAAGCCAAACTCGCCGCAGCTTCCGAGCCCTTCGCGTTTTTTGTTCTTTTTGTTCAAATGCATGATGCGACTGCTGGGATCACCAGCCCGGGCAGCTTCGTCTTCGTTGCGGATCACCTTCCCAAGGAAGGCCTGCGCCACGGGTGCCAGGAGGGTCGAGAGGGCACGATCGAGATTGCGGACTGCATCCGACCGAGCATTGAAATAGACCAATACGTAATCGGTTGACGTATGGTCGAGAGCGTCGGCCACCTCTTGGACGGACGCGCCCTCGTCAACCAGGCGCGTAGCGAAGCTATATCTGAGGCGGCGAGGATGAAGGTGCAGCGGCCCGCCTTCCGCGTTGCGGAGCCCCAGATCTCTAGCGACTGCTTTCACGACGACGCCCAGATAGCCGGGGGAGCGGCGGTAGGATTTGCGCTCATGGGTTGTTCCCAGCAGCGCCTGCTCGGGCTTAGGCCTACGAAAGATCGGCCGAATGGCGCCATCAATATGCTGTGCGCCTTGATTGCGCGCGATCAGCTTGGCGACGAGTTCACCGATCTCGGGCACCAGCCTGCGGACTCGGAACTGATCGCGCTCACCGGCGGTGCGTTTCTTGATACGCGGTATTCGAAGCTCATGGACGATCTGGCCGTCCTCTAGCTTTGTGCGAATGTAATCCTGCTCTTCGAGTAACACGAGGTTTCGCGGATTTGTCCCAAGAGCGACCATCAGCCAAACGAGCACCAAATCAGCGAGATCGAGCCGGCCAGCGGCCTGGGCCGCCTTCAAGGCAGACCGCAACTGGGTCATCTCGACTCCTCGAAGCGGTCCGCGATTAATGTCATGGCTCAGAACCGCGCGCCCCCTCGGGTTGCCGCCTATCTGCAAGCTCTCAAACCCAGATGCCACGTCGGGATCGAAAAGGTCGAAACCGGCATCAGTGGCCCAAATATACCAGCGCACAAAACCGCCGGTGTAAAAACCGACGTTCTCCTCGCTGACGCGCCCGCGAACAAACTCTTTGTATCTTTCGAAGAATCCTCGATCGAGCATTCTATCTCGCGAAACCGCGATGTTCAGCTCACCAGCGATCGGCTCTTTCGCCAATAATCGCATGAACTTGTGTTGACCGACAACGTAGGTTGCGGCGTTATTTCGGATAAGATGGCGGACAAATGCCTTGAGAGCACGAGTTACGCGATAATCCACAATCGAAAATTCAGTCCACGATACAACACCATCCGTGGCAATGCGCCAAATATCGCCAGACGTATCTATCACATCTCCAGAAGAAGACTGCACCAAAGCGTCCTCTAATTCTTCTTCGGGAAATTCGGAAAAAAGATCGATCAGACCAGAGTTTTTCATGTTAACACGCTAAATTTATATATCGACGGACTTCTTCTGGAGATCGTATATACGACTGTTCGCGCGTTTAGCTATAGCTGACCGCGAATATCGACTGTCCATGACCGTATCCTCAACCCACCCGTTCAGATAAATTTGATCCTCCCTGACCTGCTTCTCATCCCAGCCGTGTTTCTCTGCCTCTTCGACAAACCGCTCGTTCATATCGTGGCGGAGGACGTGCGAAGCGAAATTGCCGAGGGCGGGATAAACATCACGAAGCCGCTCGAAGATAGCGAACGCGGCTCGGATCGAAATCTCAAACCCATCTTCATTGACGAAGAGAAAGCGCGATTTTCGTGACTGAGGAAACGCTGCGCGATCCGATCTGTGGTCGAGCCATACGGCCATGGCATCCTGAGCATCGCCATTGACCTCGATCATTCGAGGGCGTGTTTTCGCCCTTGCCGGACGTGCACGGCGATCGTCTGGGTTGTTATGGCGAATGTGCACGAAAAGCTGAGGCGGCTGCTCGAGATTTTTGTAGTCGTTGCGATGCAAGCCCGCGAGTTCGCCGGCTCGCAACCCATAACGATAGTGCAGCAAGATCAGGGCGTGGTTTCGCCGCCGGAGCTTTGGCACAAAGGGGTTTTTCGGCGAATCTGGCCTGATCACCTCCAGCAACAGCTTGCGCTGCGCCTCGGAAAGGCCAGATCGATCGCGTTCGGCAGCTCCGGCATTCCCTCTGGGCTGTTGAGCTTTTGCGCGGCTGCGGAATTCATTCCGCTCCGTCCTAAGGTCCCTCAGGTCTTCTCTGCGCGCTCGTGCGATAACGGCCTCAAACCGCCAAAGCAGGTATCGAATGAAGTCGGCGTACCGTCGCTTCGCATACGAGGTTACGACAGCGCCTTTCCGTCCGTCCGCACGACTCAGGCAACGATTGGCAAAATCGGCCAACTCGTCGCGGGAAAGGAATCTGCCGGAAGCTAGCCGTTGCATCAGGTCGATGCCCCTGGCCTCCAGAAATGATAGCCCGGTGGCGATACCTTGGGAGACGTTACGAATCGTTTTGGGGCTATCGCCTGGCACCCGATGAACGACGATCACATAACGAAGGGCGTATGTGTCTGGGATGCGGCTGTCGCGGCGGACGACGAGCGACATTTCTTCGCCGCTCGCCATCCGGATCTCAGTTACGAGATAAGCCGCTTGCTTGACAATTTGACCGCGTATTTGATTTTTCGCATTGGAAGCCGCCATGCGGAGCCATTGGCAGAAAAATCGTTTAGAATCACGTGCTTTGTTGCGATCGCTTTACACTGCTGTCTGAGGGCGTCCTACACCCGCATCGGCATCAAAACGTAGAGTGCCGGCGATTTGTCGTTCTCGCGGATCAGCGTCGGCGAGGCGGCGTCGGCAAGGTGCACTTCCACCATATCGCCATCGACCTGGCCGAGGATGTCGAGCAGATAGCGGCTGTTGAAGCCGATCTCGAACGGTGCGGAGACATATTCGCCCGGCACTTCTTCCGCCGCCGTGCCGTTTTCCGGGCTGGTGACGGAGAGCGTCACCTTATCACGATCCAGCCCCACCTTCACCGCGCGGGTCTTTTCCGTCGCAATGGTGGAAACGCGATCGACACCCTCCATGAAGCTCTTCGGATCGATCTTCAGGATCTTGTCATTGCCCGTCGGGATGACGCGCGAATAATCCGGGAAAGTGCCGTCGATCAGCTTGGAGGTCAGGATCGCCTGCCCCAGATCGAAGCGAATCTTGGTCGCGGACAGCGACACGCCGACCGAACCATCGACCTCATCAAGCAGCTTGCGCAGCTCGGCGACGCATTTGCGCGGCACGATCACGTCGGGCATCCCGTCCGCGCCATCGGGGCGCGGAATCGTCACGCGGGCAAGGCGATGGCCGTCGGTCGCCGCCGCCTTCAGCACCGGCTGCGCGCCGTCGCTGTCGGCGACGTGCAGGAAGATACCGTTGAGATAGTAACGCGTCTCCTCGGTGGAGATCGCGAATCGCGTCTTGTCGATGATCTGCTTCAGCGACTCGGCCGGCATCTCGAACTGATGCGGCAGCTCGCCCTCGGCGATCACCGGGAAATCGTCGCGCGGCAGCGTGCCGAGCGAGAAGCGCGCACGGCCGGCAACGATCGCCATCCGCCCGTCCGCCGCGCTCAGCGATACCTGCGCACCTTCCGGCAGCTTGCGCGCGATGTCGAACAGGGTGTGCGCGGAAACGGTCGTCGCGCCCGGCTGGTCCACCGCGGCGGGCACGCTTTCGTTGATCTGGAGATCGAGGTCGGTCGCCATCAGCTTCAGCGCACCCTCCGCCGTCGCCTCGATCAGCACGTTGGAGAGAATCGGAATGGTGTTCCTGCGCTCCACCACCGATTGCACATGGCTAAGCCCCTTGAGGAGCGTCGCGCGTTCGATCGTCGCCTTCATTCTATCGTCCCCCAGCCCTCCGGCAGCGGCCGGGGCAGTTCGATCCACCCTAGCCAATGAAAAAGGGCCGGAGCAAGCGCCCCGGCCCTTCTTTTCGTCAGATCGCGAAGCCGCGCTTAGAAGCGCATGCCCACGCCCGCCATGATCTGATGGCGGTCGAGGTTCGGATCGTAGTTGTTGACGCCATCGATGTGGCCATAGTGCGAGTAACGATACTCACCCTTGATGTAGGCGGTCGGCGTCACGTTATACTCGACGCCCGCGCCCAGACGGTAGCCGCCGAGGTTCTGGCTGTCTTCGTAGGTGGTCGACGTGCCATCGAAATAGCGCGCGTTGAAGCGAGCGTTGGTATAGCCCGCCTTCGCGTAGATCATCGCGCGCGGCGACACGACATAACCGACGCGACCGCCGACATAGAGGTCGCGGCCCGCCTTCAGGCGAGCGCTGTCACCGGCGTTGACGATATCAAAGGCGCGCGCCTTCGTGGTGGAACCGTCGATCTCGCCTTCGATGCCGACGATGGCGCTGCCGCCAAGGTTGGCGTCATAGCCAATCGCGCCGCCATAAGTGAAACCGTCGCGGCCATCGCTGGTGCCGTCATGGGCGTTCAGGTGATCCCACCCGGCCAACACTTCGACACGCGGCCCCGAAAACGGGGCCTGGCTCTGCGCCAGCGCCGGGGTGGCGAGGGCGGTGCCCAGCGCGGCGGCCGCAGTGGCGATAACGAGCTTACGCATAAAAAACTCCATTCGATAACCGTCCCCTGAAACTGGGGGCGCACGGGCTATCTGGGCCTTCTCGCCGCACTTTGCATGAACCTCAGATAAACGAGGAAATCCGTTGTTTTTGGGCCACAGGGGGTTGAAATCACCCCGCTATGTTCCAAAACGCGCGCGCCCTTGCGCACCCGGCAAAAGGCGTTGCGCCACGCCCGCCTGCTGGTCCAAAGACCGGGGCCATGGACGCATTCCCCTCCCGCCGCCTCGGCCGCGATTTCATCGCGCGACACGGCGAAACGGTGTTCAACGCCGCCCACCGTCTGCAAGGCGACGCCCCGCACACTCCGCTCACACGCGCCGGATTCGCGCAGGCAGAGGAAATGGGGCGGGCGCTACGCGAATTGCTTGGGCCCAAACCGGCGCTGACGCTCTGGGCATCGAATGCCGGTCGTGCGCTGCAGACGCTGGCGATCGTGGCTGAGCATCTCGAACTCGATTGGCACGATGCCCGGGTCGATCCTCGCCTGACCGAGATCGGCATGGGTAGCTGGGGCGGCCGATATTATGCCGACGTGGTGGGTGAAGTCGGCGCGGTGATCGATTCGCAAGGGCTGCTGCGCCCCGCGCCCGATGGGGAGGATTATCCCGCGATCGCGACGCGCGTGTCCGGGTGGCTGGCCGACACCGCGCAGGATGCGGGCGACCGGCTGGTGATCATGCACGGCATCTCCAGCCGTGTGATGCGCGGGGTGATGACCGGCGCGGCGGACGGGCATTATGGCGCACCAGTCTTGCCGGGCCATCCGCAGGGCACCGTCACGATGATCGAGGGGGGCCGCGAATCGGTCGTCCACCTCGGGCTGGGATACGCTCCGGCGTGATCGCCGCCGCGCTTCTGCTGCTCGCCGCGGCGGAGGGGCGGACGACGCTGGGCGTCTATCAGAGCTGGGGTGCGTTTCGTGATGCTGCCCCGTCGCGCTGCTTCGCGATCGCCGCGCCGATTCGCGCGGGCGCGGCCTCCCGCTGGCGACCGTTCGCGAGCGTCGTCAGCCGATTCGGCGTGGAGCGACGCGGCGCGGTGTTCGTCCGCCTGAGCGCGGCCGCGCGCCCCGGCACCCCGGTGACGCTGGCGATCGGCGAGCGCCGCTTCACGCTTTCCGCGCATGACAGCGCCGCCTGGTCGCCCGATGCCGCCACCGATCGCGCGATCGTCGCGGCGATGCGTGGCAGCCGCAGCATGAGTGTATCGGCCGTCGCGCCGAGCGGCCGCCCCTTTGCGGACAGCTATGCGCTGACCGGCGCCGCCACCGCGATCGACGCGGCCGCGCTGGGCTGCGCGCGCGACTGAATCGCCACCGCTGGAAAAACCGCGCGACTTCGCCTATGTGCGCCGTCATGCAAACAGCGTCGGCAGCCCACATGCCCATTCCGGGGCACATCGATCCCGTGCCCGTGGAACGCACGCTCGCACCACGTAGCGACGGGCGAATCGACCTGCTCGGGCTGTCGAAGCTCGATCTGCGCATGGCGCTGGAGACCTCGCAGCTCGAACCGAAGCAGGCGAAGCTGCGCGCCAAGCAGCTGTGGCACTGGATCTACAATCGCGGCGTCACCGATTTCGAGCTGATGACCGACATCTCGAAGACGCTGCGTCCATGGCTTGCGCAACGCTTCGTCATCAGCCGGCCCGAAGTGATCGAGGCGCAGGTCTCCACCGACGGCACGCGCAAATGGCTGCTCCGCTCGGACGACAAGCAGGATTACGAGATGGTGTTCATCCCCGATGCCGATCGGGGAACCCTGTGCGTATCGAGCCAGGTCGGCTGCACGCTCAACTGCCGCTTCTGCCACACCGGCACGATGCGCCTCGTCCGCAACCTGACCGCGGCCGAGATCGTCGGGCAGGTGATGCTGGCGCGCGACGGGCTGGGCGAATGGCCGAGCCAGCCGGAAGGGCGGATGCTCACCAACATCGTGATGATGGGCATGGGCGAGCCGCTGTATAATTTCGATAACGTCCGCGATGCGCTGAAGCTCGTCATGGATGGCGACGGCCTTGCGCTGTCGAAGCGGCGGATCACGCTCTCCACCTCCGGCGTCGTGCCGATGATGGCGCGCGCAGGCGAAGAGATCGGCGTCAATCTGGCCGTCTCGCTCCACGCGGTGACCAAGGAAGTGCGCGACGAGATCGTGCCGCTGAACCGCAAATACGGCATCGAAGAATTGCTGCAGGCGTGCGCCGATTATCCCGGCGCCAACAACGCGCGCCGCATCACGTTCGAATATGTGATGCTGAAGGACAAGAACGATTCGGACGACGATGCACGAGAACTGGTGCGGCTGATCAAACACTATCGCCTACCCGCGAAGGTGAACCTGATCCCGTTCAACCCATGGCCCGGCGCGCCCTACGAATGCTCGACGCCGGACCGGATCAAGGCCTTCTCGAACCTCATATTCGAGGCCGGCATCTCCGCCCCCACCCGCACCCCGCGCGGACGCGACATCGATGCGGCGTGCGGCCAGCTCAAGACGGCGGCGGAGAAGAAGTCGCGTGCGGAGCTGGATCGTCAGGCGGAGGAAAAGCTCGCCGCGCTGGGGTAGGGACGATAAACGTCCCAGGCGCGGCCGTTAATGCCGGGGTCCGGAAGCATCTGGATCAAAGGGTTCAGCAGGGCCCGTTCCGACATCGCCGACGTACCACCATTTTCCTTCGCCTTCCGCGCAGCGGGCGTAGTTGCAGTCGAGCGATTGGGTCATCAGCCGGCGCAACCGGCGAACGGTTTCACAATCAACACCTGAAGCGAATTTGATTTGCGTCACCGGGATCGGAAGCAATTCGCGCGTTTGTTTAAGATTGGCCGCCATGGTGGGTTGATTCACTCGCCGACCGTTCCACGACAGTGCGCCATCAGCGGAAACCGATATAACGCTTAGACCGGAGAGAACTCCCCGCCCCTGACGCGGCGTAATCCAGCCCGCGGGGAGCGGGCCGCACCCTTCCGCGTATGTCGATTCCTTGTGGGAGCACCCGGCGCACAGGACGGCGGCGCTCAGCAAGGCCGCCCCCAATTTCACCCGTTCGACCAGCGCGCCCAGATCGCGGTCGGCAGCACCAGCCCGCGCGCTTCCTCGCGCACACCTAGCTCGCCCGCCTCGACCTTCCCGGGGAGGTCCGCGAACGCCTGTCGCAGCATCTCTCCGATCGCCAGCGCGGACATGCGGACGGCGTAAACCGTCAGAAACAGATAGCGCGAATCGGCGTCGAGCAACTGGCGGCAATCGGCGATCAGCGCCGGGAGATTTTCCTCTAGCCGCCATATCTCGCCCGTCGGGCCACGGCCGTATTTCGGCGGATCGAGCAGGATACCGTCATAGCGGCGCCCGCGCCGCACCTCGCGCGCGACGAACTTCGCCGCATCGTCGATCATCCAGCGCACCGGCGCGTCGGCCAGCCCGGAGAGCATCGCATTGCCGCGCGCCGCCTCGACCGATTTCTTCGACGCATCGACATGCACCATCCGCGCGCCGATCGCCGACATGGCAAGCGTGCCGACGCCGGTATAGCCGAACAGGTTGAGGCATTCGGGATCGTCGCGCCCGGCGAGCTGCTCGCGCATCCAGCTCCACACCGGCGCCATATCCGGGAAGAAGCCGAGGTGGCGGAACGGCGTGGTCTGTGCAGTGAAGCGCACCTCCTGCCAGGACAGCGGCCAGCCATCGTATGGCACCGGCTCGGCGAAGCGCCATTGCCCGCCGCCGTCCTCATCGCTGCCGGGCACGAACTCGCCATGCGCGCGCCAGTCGGTCGTCGCGGGTGCCCACAGCGCCTGCGGCTCCGGGCGAATGAAGCGAAAACGGCCGTAGCGTTCGAGCTTCCGGCCATGGCCCGAATCGATCAAGCCGTAGTCGGCCCATGGCTCGCCGATGATGGTGTGCAGAGTCACGCCGCGCTCACCCGCGCGGGCTCGCCAGCCCGGCGATATAGCCGCTCACCGCATCGAACGTCGCGTCGAGCGTGACATAGCGTTCCTCGCGCTCGAACAGATCGCCGACGCGCGCGGGCAGCGACGGCCGGATGCCGGTCGCGCGCTCCACCGCGTCGCGGAACTTTGCCGGGTGCGCGGTCGCCAGCGTCACCATCGGCACGTCGCCGGCATGGCGGCGCGCTGCGGCGAGGCCGATCGCGCTGTGCGGATCGATCACCTGGCCCGCGCGCTCGCTCGCCCAGCGCATCGCCAGCGCCATATCGTCGACATCGACGCGCTCGCTGGCGAACAGCGTCGCCGCACCCTGATGCTGCGCGTTGCTGAGCCGCATCGCGCGCGTCGCCTCGAATCCGCGCATCTGCTCCGCGAGCGCCGCACCATCGCGCCCGCCGAGATCGAACAGCAGCCGCTCGAAGTTGGACGAGACCTGGATATCCATCGATGGCGTCGGCGTCAGCACGACATCGCGGCACGAATAATCGCCGCTCGCCAGCGCGCGCGCGAGGATGTCGTTCACGTTGGTCGCCACCACCAGCTTCGCCACCGGCAGCCCCATCTTCGCGGCGACATAGCCCGCGAAAACGTCCCCGAAGTTGCCGGTCGGCACGCTGAACGCCACCGAACGCTCCGGCGCGCCGAGCCGTACGGCGGCGTAGAAATAATAGACCACCTGCGCCATCAGCCGCGCCCAGTTGATCGAATTGACCGCCGACAGATTGAACCGACCCGAGAAAGCGGAATCGTTGAACATCGCCTTCACCAGCGCCTGCGCCTGGTCGAAATCACCCCGGATCGCGATATTATAGACGTTGGGCGCACCCACGGTCGTCATCTGGCGCCGCTGCACCTCGCTCACCCGGCCTTCGGGGTGGAGCATGAAGATATCGACGCCCGCGCGGCCCGCCACCGCGTCGATCGCCGCCGACCCGGTATCGCCGGACGTCGCGCCGACGATCGTCAGATGCTTGTCCGAACCGGAAAGGAACTTCTCGAACAACAGCCCGAGCAATTGCAGCGCGACATCCTTGAACGCCAGCGTCGGGCCGTGGAACAGTTCAAGCAGCCATTGATCATGATCGAGCTGGACGAGCGGGGTGACGGCGGCATGATCGAAGCGGCCATAAGCGGCGGTGCACAATGCCTTCAGTTCATCGCGCGTCAGGCTGCCTGCGACGAACGGCGCCATCACGGCCACCGCCGTATCGACATAGGACAGGCCGGCGAGCGCGGCGATCTCGTCGCGGGTCAGCGTCGGCCATTGCTCGGGAAGGTACAGGCCACCGTCGGAGGCGAGACCAGCGAGCGTGACGTCGCGGAAATCGAGCGCGGGCGCGGCGCCGCGGGTGGAGATATAGCGCATGAGTGGCGCGCCTAACGCGCGTCGCCCGCGCGGGCAATCCTCCGTCGCACCGCAAGCACATAGATCACGCCCGCGACGCCTGCGAAGAAGAACCATTGAAACGCATAAGCGAAGTGATTGTTGGGCACGATGCCGATATCCGGCCGCGTGTTCGCCGCGAGGCCGGGCGCGGGCGTATCGGAGACGAGCAACAGTTCGCGCGGCACATGATCGAACAGCCCGGCGATCAGCGGGCGCGCATCCGGCGCGTGGCTGATCCAGCCGGTCACCTTGCCGCCGGGCCATTCGACCTTGGCATCGGGATCGCGGGTCGTGCCGAGTTGCACCTGCATCCCGGGCCCTTCCGCCCCAGTGCGGCAATGCGCGATCAGGCGATATCCCGCGTTGCCGGCACCTGCTCGCTCGATTCGCGCAATCGACAGGCAGAAGCCACTTGCCCTGCGGAACAGCAGCGAATCATCGGGGAAGCGCGGGAAGGCGACCGCCGGCTTAGCCGGGTTGGCGGAGAGCTGCGCGAGTTGCGCCTCTTTCTCCGGCAGGCGGATCAGCAATTGCCACAGCCCAAGCCCGATCATCGCCGCCACCGCGAGCGTCACGAGGATCGTGGGGATGACCGGCCAGCGTTTCATTGCTTCAATCGCCCTTCACGCGCGGCATTGCGATATTCGAGCGCGATCAGCCACCCCTTGGCGAGCCTGAGGCTCAGGATCACGCCCGCCAGCGTCACGGGCGTCCAGAGCAGAAGCTGGACCCACAATGGCGGCCCGACGGTCAGCTCAAGCGTAACCGCGCCGATCGTGACCAGCGCGCCAAGGATCAGGGTGAGGAATGCCGCCGGCCCATCGCCGACGTTGAAGGCGGCATAGTCCAGCCCGCAGGCGCGGCACCGATCCGCGAATTTTATCCAGCCGGCGAACAGCGTCTTCGCGCCACACCGGGGACACAGGCCCTTGAGGCCGCAATCGAGTGGGCGCGGCTGGCTTGTCGCCGCCGCGCCCGGCTCATTCTTTTCCGGGATTTCCGTGCTGGCGGGTGCTTCCACCCGCCCCGAAACCCCGTCCGGCTCAGCCACCGTGGACCGGCGCGCCCCAACCGCCCCAGACGTAGATCGAGACGAAGAGGAACAGCCACACCACGTCGACGAAGTGCCAGTACCACGCCGCCGCTTCGAAGCCGAAATGCTGGCGCGGGGTGAAGTCACCCTTGTACGCCCGGATCAGGCACACGATCAGGAAGATCGTGCCGATGATCACGTGAAAGCCGTGGAAGCCCGTCGCCATGAAGAACGACGCGCCATAGTTCAGCCCCTTGAACGGGAAGGGCGCGTGAATGTACTCATAAGCCTGGATCGAGGTGAAGATCAGGCCGAGCACGATCGTCAGCCACAGGCCCTTGAGCACGCTGTCGCGATCGCCCACGCCGATCAGACCCCACAGGCCGACCTTCTCGCCGCCGCGCTGATTGTGGATCAGCGCATGGTGCGCCCAGGTGACGGTGGTGCCGCTGGTCAGCAGGATCAGCGTGTTGAGCAGCGGAAGCTCGAAGGCGTTGATCACCTCCAGCCCCTTGGGCGGCCATTGCGCCGCGATCGCAGCAGCGCCCTCAGCCGCATGCTCGACCTGCCCGTTGACGTAACTGATCGCCGCCGGGAACAGGGCAAAATCGAAATAGGCCCAGAACCATCCGACGAAGAACATCACTTCCGAAGCGATGAACAGGATCATGCCGTAACGGAAATGGAGCTGCACGACCGGCGTGTGATCGCCCGCATGCGCTTCCTTGATCACGTTGCGCCACCAGCAGAACATGGTGAACAGCACCGCTGCCACCCCGGCGAAGAACAGGAAGCCGCCCCCATTGGGCTTCCCCACGTGCCCACCGTGCATCCACATGATGCCGCCGGCCGCCATCGCGAGCGCGGAGAACGAGCCGATCAGCGGCCACGGATCGGGGGGCAGGATGTGGTAATCGTGGTTCTTCGCGCCGGCCATTCGTTGCGTTCCCTGTTCCTAAGTGGCTGGTTCTCTAGCTTGCGGTCTTGTCGGAATCCACCGGGTAAAATGTATAGCTCAGTGTGATCGTCTCGACATCCTTGGTGTCGGGATCGGTCAGGATCTTCGGATCGACGAAGAAGATCACCGGCATACGCACCGTTTCGCCCGGTTTCAGCGTCTGCTGGGTAAAGCAGAAACACTCGATCTTGGTGAAATATTTGCCTGCCTGATAAGGCGTTACGTTATAGGTCGCGGTGCCGGTGACGGGCACGGCCGCGCGATTGGTGGCGGTGAAAAACGCCATGTCGCGTGCGCCCACCTCCACCGTCTCGCTGCCCTGTTCGGGCGCGAAGCGCCACGGCAGGCGCGAACTGGTGTTGGCATCGAAATCGATGCGGATCGCGCGATGCACGCTGCCCGGCGCGGTCAGCCCGCGCTGGGTGGTGCCGTTGAGCCCGGTCACCTGACAGAACAGGCGGTAAAGCGGGACGCTGGCGAAGGCGAGCCCGGTCATGAAGCAGATGCCGAGCACCGCGAACAGCGCGGTGCGCGTGGTACGCGCGATCTTCATCTGATCGGCATCCCCGCCTTGATCTTCACCATGGTGATCGCGAACACCAGAATGACGAACGCGCCCAGCAGCACCGCCATCACGATCGCGCGGCCCTTCTGGCGCTGGCGGATCAGTTTTTCTTCTTCCTTGTTCATGCCACCCACCGGTCAATCACCAGCGCGCCGAACACGACGAACAGGTAGAGAATCGAATATTTGAACAGCGCCTTTTCAGGCTTCATCGCATCATCCGGCTGGCTCGTGCGGGTCGCGACGCGCAAGGCGAGCAACCCGAACCATGCCGTTGTGACGATCGACACCACGCCATAGATCGAGCCGGAGAGCCCCAATGGCCACGGCAACACCGCCGCCACGGCCATCGGAATCGTGTAGAGCCCGATCTGGTGCCGCGTGGTGCGCTCACCCGCCACCACGGGCAGCATCGGGATGCCGGCATTGGCGTAGTCGGTCTTCACGAACAGCGCGAGCGCCCAGAAATGCGGCGGCGTCCACAGGAAGACGAGCAGGAACAGCAGCAGCGGGAGCAGGGTGACATGCCCGGTCGCGGCAGCCCAGCCGATCAGCGGCGGGAAGGCACCGGCCGCGCCGCCGATCACGATATTCTGCGGCGTGCGCGGCTTTAGCCACACGGTGTAGATCAGCACGTAGAACAGGATCGACACGGCAAGGATCGCCGCCGCCAGCACGTTGATCGCCAGCCCCATCAGGATCACGGAGAAAGACCCGAGCCCGACGCCGAAGTGCAACGCCGCCTGGCGCTCCATCCGCCCGGCCGGCAGCGGGCGCTCCGCGGTGCGACGCATCACAGCGTCGATATCCGCTTCATACCATTGGTTGAGCGCCCCTGCCGCCCCCGCGCCGAGCGCGATGCACAGAATCGCGGTGAACCCCAGCACGGCATTGATGCGATGCCCATCGATCGCCGGCGCGGCGAGCAGGCCACACAGGCCGGTAAAGACGACAAGCGTCATCACCCGGGGCTTGGTCAGCGCCAGGAAATCCCGCCAATGGGCTGGCGGCAGAAGGGGGGAGGTGGTGCTCATGGCAAGTTCGCCGCCGCCATAGCCCGTCGCGTCGCGTGGGAAAAGGCCTGCGTGGATGGGGGCGACCTGCCCCCGGTTTGCGAAGGCGCGGAATCTCGGCGGAAGCCTCAGCAAGTTACTCGGCCGGGCGTCGCTGAAGGGCTGGAAATGGCGAAATTCAGCCGATTTTCCGGGCACGCCTCCCGCGCGTCCCGCCCTTCACAAAGCAGCGAACGGGTGGAGGCATGCCTGTGCCATTGCTCCGCCGCTTTATCGTGAGCCGCCGGGCACCCACAATATGTCGCCACCGGCGCGCAGGTTCACCACGCGACAGGCGACGAACAGGAAATCGGACAAGCGGTTGAGGTAGATCAGCGCCTGTGGATTGGCGCCACTGCCGATAGCCACCGCGGACCGTTCCGCGCGCCGTGAAATCGCGCGCGCCAGATGCAGCGCCGCCGCCGCGCCGCCGGGCAGGATGAAGCTGCGCAGCGGGGGCACCTCGGCGTTCATCGCGTCGATCTCCGCCTCCAGCCGCTCGATCTGCGCGGGCACGATGCGCAACGTCATTTCGGTCGGCGTGAAATCTTCGCCGGGGGTCGCGAGATCGGCTCCAAGATCGAACAGGTCGTTCTGGATTCGTCCGAGCGCGGCGACCAGCGCCGGATCGTCGGCCAGCCCGGCAATCGCCACACCGATGGCGGAGTTCGTTTCATCGACATCGCCGATCGCCTGCATCCGCGCATCCGTCTTGGAAACGCGGCTGCCGTCGACGAGCCCGGTCGTCCCCGCATCGCCCGTGCGGGTGTAGATCTTGTTCAGCTTGACCATTTCATTCCTTGCCGCGCGCCGCCTCGTCCGGAAGTGGGCGTCTCAGGGGCGGCCCATCGAGAACAACAGCACCACGCAGATCAGGATCGCCAGCGCCTGAAACAGGATGCGCTGCTGCATCATCCGGTTGGACTTGAGCTGGGTCGCGCTCGGGCCGGTACCGCCTTCGCCGCGCGCCTCGGCGCTGGCACCCTGAAGGAAGGTGACGACGCCGCGCACAAGCGCGACCACCGTAGCGATCATCGCTGCCACCAGCAGGATGATGAGGAAAATCTTCATGGCGGATTCCCCTACGCCTTCGCGGACGCGATGGGAAGTCGCCCGGCGCGCAGCATTTCGGCGATCGCGCGACCATCCTCGCCAGCTTCCCGCAGCGCCGCCAGTGTCGGGCTGCCGTGGCGTTTGGCGAGCCGTTCGCCATCCGGCCCGACGAGCAGATCGTGGTGGTGATAGGCCGGGGTCGGCAGATCGAGCAGCGCCTGCAACAGCCGGTGGACATGCGTCGCGGCGAACAGGTCGCGCCCACGGATCACGTCGCTGATCCCCTGCGCGGCATCGTCCACCGTCACCGCGAGGTGATAGCTTGCCGGCGCATCCTTGCGCGCCAGCACCACATCCCCCGCCGCCAGCGGATCGGCCGCCACGACGGCGCCGTTATCGCTCCATTCGAGCGGCCCGACGCGTGCCACCGCCTTCGCCATATCGAGCCGCCAGCAATGCGGCTCGTCCATCCGCCCCACGGCGTCTATCGCGCGACAGGTGCCTGGATAGGTCGGCTCGGGCCCGTGCGGGGCGGAGAGGCTCGCGGCGGAAATTTCGGCGCGCGTGCAGAAGCATGGATAGAGCAACCCCATGTGTCGCAGCCGCGTCAGCGCATCGGCGTAAAGATCGAGCCGCTGCGACTGAAAGACGATCGCGCCGTCCGAGGCCAGGCCGAGCCAGCGCAGATCATCGACGATCGTCGCGACATGCTCGGGCCGGCTGCGCGTGCCGTCGATATCCTCGATACGCAGCAGAAAGCGTCCGCCGCGCACGCGCGCGAAATCATGCGCGAGGATCGCGGACCAGGCATGGCCGAGATGCAGCCGCCCGGTCGGCGAAGGAGCGAAACGCGTGACGATCACCCGCGCCATGTGGCGCCCGCGCCGGGCGACGGCAATGCCTTCCACCGCAAGACAGTCGTAACGGTTGCGTAACCTAGTGAAAATGCCAAAGTCTCCCAGCCGAATCGGGGGAGCGGTGTTTGGGGTCTGCAGAATTCGCGCTCGGCTGGATCGATGCGGCAACGCGCGAGGTGACGCTGTTCGCGGCGGCCGGCTTCCTGATCGGGGGCATCGACGATCTGCTGATCGATCTGGTGTGGCTGATCCGGCGGCTGACGCGCGGCAGCGACGTGATCCCCCTCAACGAACTGCCCCTTCCCGCCGTCCCGCGCCGCTTCGCGATCCTCGTGCCCGCCTGGGATGAGAGCGCGGTGATCGGCGCAATGCTCCGCACCACGCTGGCGCGGCTCGATCATCCCGATTTCCGTATCTACGTTGGTTGCTACCCCAATGACCGCGCGACGATCGATGAGGTCGCAGCGGTCGCCGCGAAAGACGCGCGGGTCAGCCTGGTCGTGGGAGACCGTCCCGGCCCGACCACCAAGGCCGATTGCCTCAACACCCTGTGGCGCGCGCTCGCCCGCGCACCGCACCCGGCCGATGCGATCGTGCTGCACGACGCGGAGGACGTGGTGCATCCCGCTGAATTGCGGGTGTTCGATGCGCGGCTCGATGCGCATTCGGCAGTGCAGATTCCGGTGTTGCCGCTGCCCCGCGCCGAATCCCCGCTCGTCGCCGGCCATTATTGCGGGGAGTTCGCGGAGGCTCATGGCAAGGAGCTGGTCGTGCGCACGGCGCTCAACGCGGGGCTGCCCTTCGCCGGTGTCGGCTGCGCGATCCGCCTCGACGCCTTGATCGCGATCACCGCCGAACATGGCGCACCATTCGACGCCGACAGTCTGACGGAGGATTACGAACTCGGCCTGCGCCTAGCCGCCGCGGGCCATGCCGCGCATTTCGCGCGGGTGCGCGAAACGCCACATGGCGCGCTGATTGCGGTGCGCGAATATTTCCCCGCGACGATCAATGCGGCAGTGCGACAGAAAGCGCGCTGGATGACCGGCATCGCGCTCGCCGGCTGGGATCGCATGGGATGGGGTTGCGCGCTTGATCTTGGCGATCACTGGATGCGGATCAGGGACCGCCGCGCGACGCTCGCGGTGATCGTGCTCGCCGCTGGATATATGGCGCTGATCGGCTGGGCACTGTCGACGGCCGGCCATGCGCTCGTTGGCGGCGCCATGCCTGAAACGAGCGCCGCCACGCGGATGATGCTCTTCGCAAATCTGCTGTTGCTGCTGTGGCGGGTGGCGTGGCGCTTCGCCTTTACGGCGCGCAGCTATGGCTGGCGTGAGGCATGGTGGTCACCGCCGCGCATGATCGTGGGCAATATCATCGCCCTGCTCGCCGCGCGCCGCGCCGCGATCCGTTACGCCGGGTTGCTCACCGGCCGCACGCCGAAATGGGACAAGACCGACCACGCCTATCCCGCGCAATTCGCGGAAGGAGCGTCATGATCGGCGAAAGCCGCCCGCTGCGCTTCGTGATGGTGATTGTCGGCGGATGGGTCGGCGTGCGGATCGCGCTGCTGTGGCCCGTCCATGATCCCGCTGCGGTGTTGATGGCGATTTCGCCGGTCGTGCCTGCCGCTGCGCATGTCGAGCCGCGATCCGCCACCGTGACAGATCACTTCGACCATGGTTCGCCGCGTGAGGCGGTGGCCGCCGCTATCGCCATGCCCGATCCGCACGGACCGTATCGTCATTCGCTTCCCGATACGTATGAACAGTCCGTCGCGCTGACCGCGCCAGCCCCTTTCGTCGCGGTGATGGACAAGGAAGCTCCCGGCGCCACGATGCCCCAAACGGAGATCGGCGCGCCGCTAACGTTCGGACGAACGCCGCACACCCCGGCCGCGCGGCTCGCGGGAAGCGCATGGCTGATCGCGCGCGGCGCGGGGCCGGCGGCCCCCTTCGCGCCGCAATTGGGCGGCAGCCAGGCCGGCGCGCGACTGACCTATGCGCTGGGCGATTCTCGCCGCATCGCGATTGCGGCGCGCTTTTCCTCGGCACTGGCGATGCCTCAGCGCGAGGCGGCGATCGGGATGGACTGGCAGCCCACCGCATTGCCCGTCCACCTGTTCGCCGAACAGCGCATCGCCATTTCCGAAGGGCGCGGCGGCCCGGCGGTGGGCGTGATCGCCGGCCTTCCCCCCACCCGGCTCGCGGCCGGCTTCTCGCTCGACGGCTATGGTCAGGCCGGCGCGATCGGGCGGCACGGCGGCGAGGGGTTCATCGACGCGGCCGCCCATGTGACGCGCCCGATCGCCGCGATCGGCACGGCGCGCGTCGAACTCGGCCTCGGCGCATGGGGTGGCGCGCAGCCTGGCGCGGCGCGGCTGGATATCGGCCCGGCGGCGAGCGTGGCCGTGCGGGCGATCGTGCCACTGCGCATCTCGCTCGAATGGCGGCAACGCATCGCGGGTGAAGCGCGGCCGGGGTCCGGGCTGGCATTGTCGTTGGGGGCGGATCTCTAGGCGCCGTACGAGACAGGGAAGCCCGCGCGCCGCTTGCTCGAGGATTCGGCAACGGGCGCCGGACAGACGATACGATATTGCAGACGCGATCGCGCCGGCACATCTTCCACCAGCGCCGCTAAACGCTTACCGCTCAATCATGGACCTCTATCTGCCGATCGCCAATCTGTCGGTGAACGCGCTCGTGATCATCGCGCTTGGCGCGGGGGTCGGGCTGCTTTCGGGCATGTTCGGGGTCGGTGGCGGATTCCTCACCACGCCCTTGCTGATCGTCTACGGCATCCCGCCGACCGTCGCCGCCGCCAGCGCGGCGAGCCAGGTGACGGGCGCGAGCGTCTCCGGCGTCTTCGCCTATTTCCGGCGCGATGGGGTGGACGTGAAAATGGGCGGCGTGCTGGTCGCGGGGGGCATCATCGGCTCGTTCCTCGGCGCATGGCTGTTCCGCCTGCTGCAATCGGTTGGGCAGATCGATACGACGATCGCGATCACTTATGTCCTGCTGCTCGGTTCGATCGGCGGGCTGATGCTCAAGGAATCTATCGAGGCGATTCGCGTCGTCCACGGCAAGAGCGTCGCGCGACCGCGCCGGCGACGGCATCACCCGCTCGTCGCCAGTCTGCCGTTTCGGATGCGCTTCTATCGTTCCGGTCTCTATATCTCGCCGCTCGCGCCGCTGTTGCTCGGCATGGCGACCGGCATCCTGACGATCCTGCTCGGCATCGGCGGCGGCTTCGTGCTGGTGCCGGCGATGATCTATCTGCTGGGCATGGCGACGCAGGTGGTGGTCGGCACATCGCTGTTCCAGATCCTGTTCGTCACCGCCGCTGCGACGATGGTCCACGCCACCACCACCAAGGCGGTGGATATCGTGCTTGCCGGGCTGCTACTGCTCGGCTCCGTCGCCGGCGCGCAGATCGGCGCGCGCTTCGCGGAAAAGGCGCGGCCGGAATATCTCCGGCTGGCGCTGGCGATCATGGTGCTGCTGGTCGCGATCCGCATCGGGCTGGGACTGGGGTGGCGTCCGGATGAAATCTACACGGTGGATCTGTCGTGAAGCGCGCGATGCTCGCGTTGACGCTGGCCACGCCGCTGATGATGGCGCAGGCCAAGCCCGTGCTCGTCCCCGACGTGTCGCAACGCGAGATCGAAATCGCATACAGTTTCACCGGCGCCGAACTCCTGCTGTTCGGCGCGATCCTTCTCCCGCCCGGCGAGCCGCGTGCTGATGCACGCCACCCGATCGACGTGGTGGTGGTGGTGAAGGGCCCGGCCGAATCGATCACGATCCGCGAGAAGGAGAAGGTCGCGGGAATCTGGGTCAACGCCGATCAACTGCGATATAGCTCCGCGCCGAGTTTCTACGCCATCGCCTCATCGCGGCCGATCCGCGATCTGGTCGATGATCGGACACGCGCGATCTACGAGCTGGGGCTGGACAGTCTGCAACTCTCGCCCACCTCTTCCGCCCCGTCCGACGTGCAGGATCGCTTTACGCGCGGGCTGGTCGATCTGCGCGCGCGCAGCAACCTCTATTACGAGGCGCCGCGCGCCGTGGAGATCACCGATGGGGTACTGTATCGCGCGCGGATGAAAATCCCGGCGCGCGTCCCCGTCGGGCGGTTTACCGCCGAAACCTTCCTGATCCGCGACGGCAAGGTATTGGGCGCTGCCGTGCGTGATATCGACGTGCGCAAATCCGGCTTCGAGCGCTTTGTCGCACGGGCCGCCGAGCATTCCTCATTCCTCTACGGCCTGACCGCCGTCGCGCTGTCGGTGTTGCTCGGCTGGGGCGCGGGCGCAATCGCGCGGCGCGTTTGACGGCTTCGCGCCGGCAACCTCATCCTTAATTTACCAAATCAGGCGATGATGCCCCGGTTCTGTTGACCCCGTGGGACTTATCGCATGACCGAGATGCCGGCGCCGGGCGCCTTTATGGAAGCAAAGCCCGAAACGGCACACGATAGCCACGCGCTGCCCGATCCGATCGGGATCGTGCTGGAAATCGGCGGCTCATCGAGCAAGGTGATGTTCGAAATGGCCGCGCTGGCGGCACTCGCCGATCATCCCGATCCGCTGGTCGCCAGTGCCGGGCAGGTCGGCGGCCAGATCAAGGTGCCAGTCGGCGCAAACTGGCTGATCGCCAACATCCGCTCGTTGCGGCTCGATGATGTCAACAGCGGGCGTGTCATTGCCGATGTCGATTTCCTTGGCGAAGGCGGCGAGGAAAAGCTGACCCGCAAGCTTTATCATTTCCGGCGCGGCATTACGCGATATCCCACGCCCGGCGCGGAGGTGTTTCCGGTGACCCGCGTCGATCTCCGGCAGGTATATGCCGCCGATGACCGCGCGCACATCGAGGTCGGCTCGGTCTATCCCACGCGCGACATTCGCGGCGCGCTGTTCATCGATTCGATGCTCGGCAAGCATTTCGCGCTGCTCGGCTCGACCGGCACCGGCAAATCGACCTCCGCCGCACTGATCCTGCATCGCATCTGCGAGCGCGCGCCCAACGGCCATATCGTGATGATCGATCCGCACGGCGAATATGCGGCCGCATTCCGCGGCAATGGCGCGCTTTACGACGTATCGAATCTTCAGATGCCGTATTGGCTGATGAACTTCGAGGAACATTGCGAAGTATTCCTCACCAGCGATTGCGCCGAGCGTCAGGTGGATGCGGATATTCTCGCCAAATGCCTGCTCGCCGCACGCGCCAAGAGCCGTGCCGGTCAGGGGATTCCGAAGCTCACGGTCGATGCGCCGGTGCCGTATCTGCTGAGCGATCTTTCCGCGCAGCTTCAGGCCGAGATGGGCAAGATGGACAAGGCGAGCAACAGCGCGCCCTTCCTGCGCATCAAATCCAAGATCGATGAGATCAAGGCCGATCCGCGCTACAGCTTCATGTTCTCCGGCATGCTGGTGGCGGACACGATGGCGAATTTCATCGCCCGTGTGTTCCGCCTGCCTGGTGACGGCAAGCCGATCTCGATCATCGACGTGTCAGGCGTGCCGAGCGAGATCACGTCCGTGGTGGTCGCCATGTTGAGCCGCATGGTGTTCGATTTCGCGATCTGGTCGCGCAACGAGCCACAGCGACCGATCCTGCTCGTCTGCGAGGAAGCGCATCGCTACATCCCCTCCGATCGCGAAACCGCCACCTCGGTCTCGCGCATCCTTGGCCGGATCGCCAAGGAAGGGCGTAAATACGGTGTCGCGCTCGGCCTCATCACGCAGCGGCCCTCAGACCTTGCCGAAGGCGTGCTGTCGCAATGCGGCACGATCATCGCGATGCGCCTCAACAACGATCGCGACCAGGCATTCGTCCGCGCGGCGATGCCCGAAGGCGCGCGCGGCTTTCTCGATGCGATTCCGGCGCTCCGCAACCGCGAATGCGTGATCTGCGGCGAAGGCGTGTCGATCCCCATCCGCGTCGCATTCGACACGCTGGAAGAGGAGCGCCGCCCCGCCTCCGCCGATCCATTATTCTCGCAATTGTGGAACGAAGTGGGCCACGAGGAAGAGATTATCGGGCGCACGATCCAGAAATGGCGGGTGCAGGGGAAATAGGCACGGTGACTTGAGCGGGCGCCTTGCGCGGATCACGCGGCCGTGGCGGTACCGAACTTGTCCTGTCGTCGCTTGCCGACCAGCAGCCCGGCCTCCAGCCGCGCGCACAGCGTGAGATAATAATCGCCGAGGAAACCGGGATCGTCGCCATCGTCGGGGATGCCCGCCTTGTGGCGGATCGTCGCGGCCACCGCCGCAATCGCGGCCGGCTTGCCGTTGCGCAACACATCCTCCAGCGTTTGCAGCTCGTACACGCCATAAAGCGCCAGCGCCGCCTCGGGAAATACGCGGCGCGGCCGCTCGCTGGTGTGCGCAAGATCGGCGGCGAGCTTCCCGGCGGGGGCGTGGATCACCCATGTGCCCGCGACCATGTCGCCAGCGCGCAGCCGATCGCGATTGAATAACGGGAAGAACAGGAAAATCCCGCTCCACGACAACGCGAATATCGTCAGGAAAGCGTCCGCCGTTCCCTCCGCCGACTGCGCGACAAGAAACGACAGCGGCAGAAATATTTCGATCTCGCGCAGCGCGTTGCGTGCAATCACCGCGCTGGCGGTGAGCCGAGCGCCGTCGCGCGCCACGACACGCAGCCCCATCACGCGCTTGCCCGGCGTCGCGCCACGGCCGCTCATCTCGAACAGCACGAACCAGCCGTTGCGTAACACGAACGCCCCGATCAGCCACAGGATCGTCAATATCTCGGACTTGGTGGCCACCAAGGTCAAGGCGATGACGATCGTGCTGACGATCAGCACCAGCAGGATGAGCGAAACATCCACCGCAAAGGCCGCCGCGCGCGTGCCGGCCGAGCCGAGTTCTAGCCGCAGATCGACTCCCTCCGGCGTGACGAAGCTGCGGCGCAGCGAGCGCGGCCCCGTCGTGTCGCGTGACTTACGCCCGAACGGCCAGCGCATGACGCCTCCCGATCGCGTAGAAATAGATCAGCCAGCCAACCAGCATCGCGGCGCCGATCGCAGCACGCGCGCCATCGGTCCTGACCACCTGTCGACCGATCCCCTCCAGCACGCCGGCCACCGCGAGCATCACCACCGCGCCCATCATCGCGGTCGCGGCGGTGCGCCCGGCACGGATCACTGCTTCCATCCGGTCCTGCCGGCCCGGAAAGGCGATCGCACCCCCGATCCGTATCCCCGCCGCCCCGGCGATGATGATCGCGAACAGCTCCGTGGTGCCATGAATTGCGAGCCACGCCGCCAGATTGAGACCGAGCCCCTTGGGAATGAACACCGCGAACATCGCCCCCAGCATCAGCCCGTTATAGAAGATCAGCAGCACCGTAGGCACCGCGAACGCGAAGCCCAGCGCGAACGAGAAGATGGCGATCTGCGCATTGTGCCCGAACAGAAAGGCGGCGAACGTCGCCAGCCCGTCCCTCCCCTCGGGATAAAGCGTCCTGTGCAGCAGGGCAGCCGATGCGGAAGGATCGCGCCCCTCCGCCAATGCATGCGGGATGATGCCATAAAACCAGCCCGGATCGTTACGCACGAGCAGGTAAGCCAATAGCGCGCCGCCGAAGGTGAGCAGCGCCATCACCAGCGTTTCGCGCCACAGCGCGGCGACCGCGCCGGGCCAGCCGCGCGCGAAGAACCCACCCAGTTCGCGCAGCGCCGATGTCGGCACGCCATAGACCTGGAAATAGGCACGCGCGCAAAGCTGCTCCAGATAAACGATCAGAGCGCGATCGAGCGACGTTTCCCGCGCCACCGACAGCGAGGACAGCGCCGAGCGATAAAGCAGCGGCAACGCAAGCAGATCGTCGTCGGAAAGCGCCCGCAGCGAGCGCCGCTCGATCCGTGTGACCAGCGCCTCCAGCCGCTCCCAATCGACGGTGTGCGCGGCGCGGAACCGGCTGGTGTTGACCAGAATCGGCTGATCCTCCACCCGTGCGCTCACAACAGGTTCCTCCGCTTCAAGTCGATATAGCCGTGGACCAGCCGCTCACCGATCCGATCATGTTCACTTTCAATGACATGCGCGCCAAGATGCCTGAGCCGGGTGAGCACCAGCAACCGATCGCGCAGCAGCGCGGCGGCAGTGACAGCGCGGGTGACATCCGCCGCGTCCGCCGGCTCGCGTGCAACGATTGCCTCCAGTTCCTCGTCGCGCAGCACGACGATCAGGATCAGGTGCTTTTGCATCAGCCGTGCCACCGCCCGGACGAGGAAATCGGCGGAGGTAAGATCGGTGAATTCGGTGAACAGCACGATCATCGAACGACGCGTGAGCCGCCCCGCGAGCGTGGTGAGGGCGAAGGTGTAGTTGGTTTCCTCCGAACTGTAATCAATTGTCGCGGCGAGGCGTTGCAATTCGGCGAACGCCGCCGCGCCGCCGATGAACCCGCTGGCGATGCGCGGGCGTGAATCGAACGCGGAAAGCGCGATCCGGTCACCGAGCTTGAGCGCCACCCAGCCGCACAACAACGCGCCCTGCACCGCGCGATCGATCCGCGCCATGCCCGCGACCGGCTCGGTCATCTGGCGCCCGGCGTCGATCGCGAAGACGATCTGGCTGTTGCGCTCGCTGTGGAATTCCTTGGCGTGCAATTTGTGGAACCGGGCGGATTGCTTCCAGTCGATCGCGCGCCGATCCATCCCGGCGCGATATTCCACCAGCGCGTGAAAATCGGTGCCGTCGCCACGATCCGCCTGCGCGACCAGCCCCAACACCGCATGACGCTCGAATATCGCCGCACCACGATCGCGGATCGCCTCGATATCGGGGAGGATCGCCAGCCGCCGCTCGCCAGCTATGCGCGCCTGCCGCCAGACCAGGCCGAGCGGCCCGGCCCAACGCACCCACAGCAACGGAAACAAGGCGGTCCCGCGCCGGACGGGCGTGAGCACGAACCGGCCGATCCCTTCTCCCCCGAGCAGATCGACCCGCGCGAAGCCATCGTCCGCGCAGGTGACGAGCCGATCCGGCGACAGCGCGACCTCCGCAACATGCGGCGGCCGGCGACCGGCCAGCGCGACGATCACCGGCACATCGAGCGGCGCCGCGAGCGCGGCACTCGGCGGCAACACCACCTCGGCTGAGGCGCGCGCACGGCTCGCCAGCGCATCGAGCAGAATGAGCAGCAGCACCGCGAACGGCCACGCCAGCGCGGCATACCAGCGCCCCGGCGCCAATGTCGCGACGGCAAGCGCGATCGGCGCCCCCGCCAACGCACACAGCACCGCGAGGCGCGTGGGATAGATCAACGCGGCGCCTCGATCGTTTCGATGATCTGCGTCACCACATCCTCCACCGCGCGGCCGCCGATCTCGGCGGCCGGGGACAGGATCAGCCGGTGCCGCAAGACGGACGGGGCCAGCACCTTCACATCATCCGGGATGACGAAATCGCGCCCGTCGAGCGCCGCCCGCGCACGCGCGGCGCCGGCCAGCATCGCCCCGGCGCGCGGCGATGCTCCACTCTCCAGATCGGCGACGTCGCGCGTGTCACGGATCAGCGCGACGATATAGTCCGTCACCTCGTCGACCAGCCGCACCGTGCCGACCACCCCGATCGCGGCAGCGATGGTCGCGGCATCGGCACAGCGCGCGACGCCCCATTCCTGCGGCGACATCACCGATTGCCGCGCGCCATGCGTGGCGACGATGCGCCGCTCCTCATCGGCGGAGGGATAGTCGACCGTCTGCTTGAACAGAAAACGATCGAGCTGCGCCTCGGGCAGCGGATAGACGCCCTGCTGCTCGATCGGGTTCTGCGTCGCGACGACCATGAAATGATCGCTGAGCGACAGGCTTTCGCCATCGATGGTCACGGTGCGTTCCTGCATCGCCTCCAGCAGCGCGGCCTGCGTCTTGGGCGGGGTGCGGTTAATCTCGTCGGCCAGCAGCAGCTCGGTGAAGATCGGCCCGCGCGTCAGCGTGAAGGTGGAGGTCTGGAAGTTGAACAAATTGGTGCCGACGATATCGCCGGGCATCAGATCCGGGGTGAATTGAATGCGGCCGAATTCCAGCCCGATCGCCTGCGCGAAACTGTGCGCGAGCAAGGTCTTGGCGGTGCCCGGCGGCCCTTCGAGCAGAACATGCCCGCCGGCGAACAGCGCCACCAGCAACAGATCGACGCTCGCCTCCTGCCCGACGACGGCCTTGCCGATTTCGGCGCGGATCGCCTGACCCAGCGCCTGAACATCATCAACCGTCACCTGGTCTTCTCCCATAGCCATTGGTGGAGCGCACGGGCCGCGCCCAGAATTTCCTCGCGCCGATCGGCACCCTCTGCCGCCGCGACCAGCGCGGTGAACGGCACATCGCCGCCCAGCCGATCGAGATAATTGTCCGCCTCCGCGTCGCGCAGATGCGCCGGCACGCCAAATGCGGCGCGCGCGCGATCGCGGATCATCGCGGCATAACGCCCGCCGAGCGCACCCTCGCGCCCCGCACGGCTGACGAGTGCGGCGGTATTGTCGATCAGCGCCACCTTGCCGAACGCGATCGCGCGTTCACGCGGCCGCGCCGCGCCGAACCGCGCCAGCGCCTGCCACCCGACGAGCGCCAGAACGACCGCGATCACGATCGTCAGCGCAAGGAACGGCGGCGTGAACATCAGCTTGAGCGGGCTGCGGCCGCGCCCGAGACCGTTCACCACGACATCGAACGCGACGAGCCCGCCATCGGGCGTGTTGAGGAAATCGAGCATCGCCAGCGCGGCACGCGCGCGTGGCAGATCGCGGATGCCGTGATTGGAGAGCAGATCCGGATCGGCGAGGATATAGCGGCGGCTACCGGGAAAGCGGCCAAGCACGACATGGCCGCGATCGTCGGTCAACAGCGGCTCCAGCTGCCCCGCGGCTATCGCCTGCAACGGGCGCGGCGCGGCGACGGCGAGCGCGCCCGGCGCGCCGCCGACGGGCACGAGCGGCCGGCCGAAGCTGCGCACCCGCCCGACACGCAGCATCGTGGCCGGCGCCAGCACGCCGATCGGCTCATTCACCGAAAGCAGGCCGCCGACATTGACCCAGCCCTGATGATCCGGATCGGCGATCGTCATCCATTTCGGCAGCACGATCAGCGTCGGGCGATCACCGCGCGCTTTCAATATGCCGCTCATATCGGCGGTCGAACGCTCCGGCGTGATGACGAGCAGATCGTCGGTATCCCACTCATTATCGTCGCGGATGATCCATGGCGCGCGGCCGGTGGCCTGCGCCAGCTCCACCAGCCCGGCATAGCCCGTCGCCGACTTCGACAGCGCATTCGAGCCGCCATGATCGCCATTGTCGAAATCGGGCGCGAACGCCCCCAGCACCAGCGTGCCCGCGAAACCGAGGATGCCGACCACAAGCAGCAGCGCGACGGTCAGCGCGCTGAAACCGCTGCCCGCATCTTTCCGGCCGACGGCGATATCGCTCATCCGCGCCACGCCTTGCTCAGCGCGAGATCGGCATAAGCGGCGCGCGCCGCCTGCCAATCATCCGAGCCGACCGGGCGCCCCCCGAACAGGCTGCGCTCGACCAAAGCCGCGATCTCGGCGAACAGCCCGCGCGCGCCGGGCGGCAGCGCCTCTGCTCGGGCAAGTTCGCGGCTGGTGAGCGCCGGGCGGACGAGGCGCGGCCGGCGGCGCGCGATGTCTTCGACCGACCGGAACAACAGGTGGTGGATCGCCTCGGCATATTGGCCCGCGGCGGCGAATGCATCCGCCTCATTGAGCCACGCACGCGCCGGGGCGGCGTCGGGCACCCATGCCTCCTCATCCGATACGGCTTCGGTCGGCGCGCGGCGGCGCCAGCGCGGCAGCCGCCATTCACCGCTGCGGAAACGATCCACGACCAACAGCACCAGCCCGGCCGCAACCAGGATGATGACGCTCCACAGGAAGATGCGCGCATAAGGGGCATCGGGCATCAGGCTGCTGATCCAGCGAAAAAACCGCCCGACAGGCTCCAGCATGTCGCCGATCCAATTCGCAAGCCGGCGCAGCCATTCCGGCGGCTTCGGCGGCGGCGCGGGCGTCGTCAGATTGAACTGGATCGACGCGTCCGCCCGCATGGCGCGATGCGCCGCGGCGAAGCGGTCGGCAATTGCCGGATCGTGAACCTGCCCCGCGATACGCCCCTCCCGAGCATCGCCCCCGCGACGCGGATCGAGCTTAACCCACTGATCGCTGTGCGCAACAGCGCGTTAGCCACTCGCCCGCATATATTTCTGGACAGGTATTCCGTCCCGCTGCACGCTCGCGTCAATCAAATGGGGGGAGATGGAAGATGGCTACCGCAGCCTTCGGCGAGCAACGACGCGACCTGTCGATCGGCCGGATATTCGAGCGCAGTTTTCAGGTGATCCGTGCGTATCCGCTTCAGACGCTGGGGGTAACCTTCGCATTGACGACGGTGCCGACCATACTCCTTCGGCTCGTCGGCATGAGCGCGGCCTGGACAACGGCCCTGATCCGCAACCCCGGCGGGATTTCCTATACCAGCATCGTCGGGGGTGGCTTGGGCATCATGCTCCTGTGGCTGGTCACATATGGCGCGGTCACCCAGGTGACGCTGGCGCAAGCCGATGGGCGCAAGCCCGATCTGGGCGAGATGCTGACGATCGGGGCAAAACGCAGCCTGCCGCTGCTGGCGGTCTATCTTCTCTATGCGCTCGCCACCACGATAGGCTTCGCTCTGCTGATCGTGCCGGGGATATTCCTGGCGGTGATGTGGTCGATCGCAACCACGGCGGTGGTGGCGGAGCGCCCCGGCGTGTTCGGTGCCTTCGGCCGCAGTGCCGCGCTAACCAAGGGCGCGCGCTGGAAGGTGCTGGGCGTGCTGCTCGTCGCCTTCATACTCTATATGGTCATCGTCATGGTCGGCGGAGTGCTGACGGTGGCGAGCAGCGGTTCGCTGGCGGCGCTCCAGACAGGCGTGCAACCGCCGTTCGGCTTCGCGCAGCTCGTTGCGATGCTGATCAACACTGTCGCGCTAACCTGGATGATGGTTCTTTTCGCCGCGCTGTTCATCGAATTGCGCGAATGGAAAGAAGGGCCGGATACCGATCGGCTGGCCGAAATCTTCGCCTGAGGAGGACCGGGTCAGGCGATCGCGGTCCGCAACCGCGTTCGCCGATCCGGCGAGAGCGACGCGCCGTTTCGCGCAGTCGCCGCGCCGTTCCGTGCGAGGATAAGCCTAACGTGCCGGCGCGGTTGCCAGCAGGTTCGAGACCTTCGCCTTGAATTCGCGCAGCGCCTTGCCCGACAGCATCGCGACGCTCGACATCGAAATCGTGCGCGGATTGACCGACACGCCGTTCTTCCACACCTCCCAATGGAGGTGCGGGCCGGTCGACAGGCCGGTCGAGCCGACATAGCCGATCACTTGTCCGCGCGACACGCGCTGGCCGGCGCGCACCGCGATGCGGCTCATATGGCCATAGCCGGTGGCGATGCCGCCGGGATGACTGAGCTTCACGAAATTGCCATAACCCCCGGCGCGGCCGGCCTGTGCCACCACGCCGTCCACGGCCGCGCGGATCGGAGAACCATAAGGCGCGCCGATATCCATGCCCTTGTGCATCCGCATGAAGCCAAGCAGCGGATGGACGCGCTTGCCATATGTGGAGGTGACATGGCCGGCGACGGGCATCCCCATCGCGCCGCGCTGCTCACTCTGGCCCTTGGCGTCCCACCATTGGCCATTGTCGCCCCAGCGCACCAGCTCGACCTTCTTGGTGCCCTGATCGAGCCCGGCAAACTGGAGCTGGCCGACCTGCACCTCGCCGGTGGCCGCGCGCGCCTGTTCGGCGATGATATCGAACCGATCGTCGGCGCGCACATCGCGGCCGATCGACACGCGCGAGGAGAGCGCCTTGATATAGGTTTCCACCAGTCGCGCCGGCACGCCGGCTGCGCGCGCCGAGCGATAAAGGCTCGATCCCACCCGCCCGGTGATGCGCAGTGGGGTATGGTCGATCGCGATCGGGTGACGTTCGAGCGTCAGCGTATCGCCGGCGCGGTTGACCGCGAGGTTGAGATCGAAGCGCGCACGGAAGGCGAGCCGTTCGAGCGGCCGCGCCTCGCGTCGGTCGGCACGGCGACCAAGCGTCAGATCGAGCATGGTGCCCGAGGGAATATCCTTGAGCGAAGCGGCCTGCGCGACCAGCGCCGCTGCCTGCGCCGCATCCGCTCGCCCCACACCGGCGCGTTGCAGCACCGCGCCGAAACGATCGCCTTCGCCCAGCGTCGCGGTCAGCTCGACGATCGGGCGCTCCGGCGTTTCCGCCAGCGGCCGGACGAGATCGCTCGCCGCCATTCGCCGCCCGGTGCCGCTGCCCAGCCCGAGCGGGGCGATCGACAATGGCCGCGCCTCCTCCCATGAGGCACCGGCAAGCGGCGGGGCGACATAGCCCTGCACGGGGCGCAACCCCGGCGCGGTGAGGATCGCGGCGGCGCACAGCGTGGTGCAGGTGGCGAGCCCGCGCCACCAGGTCAGCGAACCGATTTCGGCGCCGAGATCCGGCACCCAATCGATCCCCGCCATCGCGACGCGCAGCCGATCGAGACGGGATAGCGAAGCAACCGGAACGAGCGCGGCGACCGAACGAGCCCGTGCCCGCGCCGCCGGCAAGCTCCAATCCAGGTTGTTCGCGCAAAAACATGGCGAGGAAGAATCCCTCAAAAAAATTCGTCGTCGCCGACCCCCCGGCGTGTCCAGGTGCCGGGATGTAAGCCGAATGTTCTAAAGTCAAATTAACCTAGGGAAAGCTGGGGTTCCGATGCGGCGGGGCGTTCGCGCGCCGCGCCGAAGCGGCAATAGGTTGCATCGGCGCGCATCGCCGCCGATGTAGCATCGGTCATGCGCGTTCCAGATAATGCCCGCGTCACGGCGGTGCTCGGCCCTACCAACACCGGCAAGACCCATCTCGCCGTGGAGCGGATGGCCGCGCATTCCAGCGGGATGATCGGCTTCCCGCTGCGGCTGCTGGCGCGCGAGGTGTATGATCGCGTGGTGGCGATGAAGGGCGCGGATCGCGTCGCGCTGATCACCGGCGAGGAACGCATCGTACCAAAGGATGCGCGCTGGTTCCTGTGCACCGCCGAAAGCATGCCGACCGATCGCGACGTCGCCTTCGTCGCGCTCGATGAGGCGCAGCTCGGCGCCGATCCCGAGCGCGGCCATGTCTTCACCGAACGATTGCTCCACGCGCGCGGGCGCGAGGAAACGATGATCCTCGGTTCGGACACATTGCGCCCGGTGATCCGTCACCTCGTTCCGGGGGCCGAGATCGTCGCGCGGCCGCGTTTTTCGACGCTGAGCTATGCCGGCGCGAAGAAGATCAGCCGCCTGCCGCGCCGCTCCGCGATCGTCGCCTTTTCCGCAGAGGAGGTCTATGCGGTGGCGGAGATGCTGCGCCGGCTGCGCGGCGGCGCGGCGGTGGTGATGGGCTCGCTCTCCCCCCGCACCCGCAACGCGCAGGTCGCGATGTTTCAGGCCGGCGAGGTCGACTATCTCGTCGCGACCGATGCGATCGGCATGGGGCTCAACATGGATGTGGCGCATGTCGCTTTCGCCGGGCTGCACAAGTTCGACGGGCGCCGCCGCCGCCGGCTGACCATCGCCGAAATGGCGCAGATCGCCGGGCGCGCGGGCCGCCATCAGCGCGACGGCACGTTCGGCGCGCTGGTCGAGGATGGTCCCGACGCGTTTCTGCCCGAGGAAGTTCTGGCGATCGAGGCACATCGCTTCCCGCCGCTCGACGCGCTCTATTGGCGCGAAGGGCGGCCCGACATGGCCAGCCTCGACGCGCTGATCGCCTCGCTCGCGGCACCGCCGAATGATCCGATGCTGCGCGCGGCACCCGAAGCGATCGACCTTACGGTGCTGCGCCGGCTGGCGGACGATCCCGCGATCCGCGCGCGCGCCAAGGGGCAGGTCACGCGGCTGTGGGCAGCTTGCGGAATCCCCGATTTCCAGAAGCTCGGCGCCGATATCCACGCGCGTTTCGTCTCGCGCGTGTTCGGCCATCTCGCCGAAGGATATCTCCCGCATCAATGGTTCGCCGATGAGGTCGCGCGGCTCGATCGCGCCGATGGCGATGTCGAAACGCTGGCGGGGCGGCTCGCCGCGATCCGCACCTGGGCGTATATCGCGCAACGCAGCGACTGGCTCGCCGACCCGGCCCATTGGGCGGCGCGCACGCTGGCGGTTGAGGAGCGCCTGTCCGACACCCTCCACACCAGCCTGACGCAGCGGTTCGTCGATAAACGCACCAGCGCGCTGATCCGCCAGATCGGCGGCGGCGCGGGCGCGTTGCCGGTGACGATCGAGGACAATGGCGAGGTATCGATCGACACCCATCCGATCGGGCGGCTCGACGGATTCCGCTTCACCGTCGCCCCGGAGGCGCGCGCGGCGGACAAGCGCCTGCTGCTCGCCACCGCCGAAAAACGGCTGATTACCGAGCGGGCACGGCGCGCGCGCGGGGTGATAGAGGCGAACGACGCCGATCTGTCGATGCACGATGGCAATATCCTCTGGCAGGGGCATGTGCTGGCGCGGCTGACCGCCGGGCGCTCGATGGCGCGGCCCGATGTCGCGCTCGATCCGGCGCTCGATTGCCTCGACGCCGGGTTGCGCAAGGACGTGCTGGCGCGCGTGAGGCGCTGGGTCGGGGACACGCTCGCCCGCGCACTCCCCGCGCTCGCCCGGCTGGCCGAACTGGCGCGCGACGAGCATGCCACATCCGGGCTGCGCAGCATCGCCGGCGAACTGGAGGCCGGCGCCGGGTTCGCCGCGCGGCTGCCGTTGCGCGCCGCGATCGAAGCGCTTGATCCGGCGGAGCGCCATCGCCTGCGCAAGCTGGGCGTGACGATCGGCGCGCTCGATCTGTTCGACGCCCGCCTGCTGAAACCGCGCGCCCAGCCATGGCGCATCGCGCTGCTCGCGGCGCGCGGCGAAACGGTAACGCCGCCGCCCGCAGGCGCGACCGCCGTGCCGCGCGACACGCCGGGCGCGACGCCGGCGATGGGTTTCCGCGCCCTCGCAGCGCAGGCGGTGCGCGTCGATCTGGTCGAGCGGATCGCGCGGATGGCGCATGAAGCGCGCGATGGCCGCAAACCCTTCGCCCCCGATCCAGCGCTCGCTACGTCGATGGGATTGCAGCCGCCGACGATCGCCCGACTGATGGCGGAACTCGGTTTCCAGCCCGCGCCGGCCACAGAGGGTGCGCCGGCATGGCGCTGGCACGGCCGCCCGCAACCGCGCCGCGTCGCCACGCCGCCCGCTCCCGGCAACGCCTTCGCCGCGCTGGCCGCGCTCAAACATGGCTGACGGGGTCGCGCCGCCCGCGATGCGGCTCGATCGCTTCCTGTGGTTCGCACGGATCACCAAAACACGCAGCGCAGCACAGGCGATGGCCAGCGACGGGCACCTTCGCCTCGATGGTCGCGCGGTCGACCGGGCCGCGGCGCCCGTGCGCGTCGGCAGCATCCTGACGCTGGCCCAGCACGGCCGGATCCGCGCGCTGCGGGTCGAGGCATTGCCCCTGCGGCGCGGGCCGCCAGCCGAGGCGCGCGCGTGTTACGAGGAACTGATCACTGATAACCGCTCGCAGCAAGCCGGGAACGATTGACGATACGGGTTACGAGGCATAGCAGCGGATTCGTTCGTCCGAGGGAGAAAACCGGCAATGACCTACGTCGTCACCGACGCCTGCATCCGCTGCAAATACATGGATTGCGTCGAAGTCTGCCCGGTCGACTGTTTCTATGAAGGCGAGAACATGCTCGTCATCAATCCCAGCGAGTGCATCGATTGTGGCGTGTGCGAGCCGGAATGCCCGGCGGAAGCGATCCTGCCCGACACCGAAAGCGGGCTGGAAAAGTGGCTTGAGCTCAACACCACCTTCTCGGCGCAATGGCCCAACGTCACCCGCAAGGGCGAACAGACCCCGGCCGACGCCGATGAGCACAAGGGCGAGACGGGCAAATTCGACAAATATTTCTCGGCTGAGCCGGGCGCGGGCGACTAACGCACGCGTCGGCCGGGTGGCCGCTGGCGGCGGTCTCGCCCGATGAAAAGTCCTCGCGCGCCGGAATCGGCGCGCGCCAAAACCAGACAGGCCAGCATCACTGCCATGGTGATGCTGGCAATTTTATTACAGGCGTGCTATGTACGTCCGCGACGGCCGGAATCGAACCCATGGCCGCCGGAGATGTCCAACCCATATCCTCCCGCCTGATTCCTCGACGTGGCTCACACCGCGCCTCGGGTGACGGGAAACCATCCTGACGAAAGGCCCCTAAATGGCTGCCAAGGCTCTGCATTTCGATGTCGGTGATTATGTCGTTTACCCCAAGCACGGGGTTGGCAGGGTCATCGAACTGCAGAAACAAGAAATCGCCGGGATGCAGCTCGAACTCTATGTGCTGCGCTTCGAAAAGGAGCGGATGACGCTCCGTGTCCCCACCAACAAGGCGGAATCGGTCGGCATGCGCAAGCTGTCGTCCGACAAGACGATGCGCGAAGCGATGGAGACGCTGAAGGGCAAGCCCAAGGTAAAGCGCACCATGTGGTCGCGCCGCGCCCAGGAATATGAAGCGAAGATCAACTCGGGCGACCTCGTGTCGATCGCCGAGGTGGTCCGCGATCTGTTCCGGGCCGACGATCAGCCCGAGCAGAGCTATTCCGAGCGTCAGATTTTCGAGGGCGCGACGAGCCGTCTCGCCCGCGAACTGGCCGCAATGGAGCAGATCGACGAAGGCGCCGCGCAGGAAAAGATCCTCGAAATCCTGCGCAAGGCCGCCGCGATCTACAACAAGGAGAAGGTGCCGGCCTGATCGCCGCCATCCGCTCTATGGATTGAAAGGGAGCGGTCCTTCGCGGGGCCGCTCCTTTTTCGTTTACGCGCGTAATCAACTGGTGTATTGATTAAACAACACACCAGGAGAGAATGAAATGCGCCACCTGTCGCTCGCCCTGCTTCCCCTTGCCGCGATCGCAGCAACCGCCACCGCCGCGCCATGGGGGGACGATCGCGGTCCGGGCATCGCGCCACGCCATGACGGCGCCACTCTCGCTTATCCGGTTGATGGCTTCACCTCGGTCGGGCTCGCGCTTCCGGCGCAGGTCGAAGTACGCGTCGGCCCCGCCTTTTCGGTGCGCGCGACCGGGCCGGCGGAGGCATTCGACGACATTCGCGTCACTCGCAACGGCGATTCCCTCCAGATCGAGAAGCGTTACCGCAACGGCGCGCGTGACGAGCGCGCGCTCCGCGCGGTGCGCTTCGTCGTGACGATGCCGCGCATTCAGGGTGCGAGCATCGGCGGCAGCGGTGACATCACGGTCGATCGCGTGTCCGGTGGACAGTTTGACGCGGCGATCGGGGGCTCGGGTTCGCTGACGCTCGGCAATCTGGCGGTCGGACGGCTGACCGGCTCGATCGGTGGGTCGGGCTCGATCCTCGCCGCCGGGGACGCGCGCGACCTCAAGGTCAATATCGGCGGGTCCGGCCGGTTCGCGGGTGAGCGGCTGCGCGCGCGCGGCGCCAATATCTCGATCGCCGGCTCGGGCGGGGTCCGCGCGCAGGTCGACGGTGATGCCCGTGTGTCGATCGCCGGCAGTGGCGACGCCGATCTCGGCCCGCGCGCGCGTTGCGCAGTGAGCCGCGTCGGCAGCGGAAAGGCGCGCTGCGGCGCCTGACGCGCATTTGCGTTTAGACCTCATGTGTGTTATATGAATAATACACATGAGGTCTAATATGCGCTATCTTACGCTCGCCCTGCTCCTCCCGCTAGCCGCCTGCGGCGGGCTTCACGACGAAGATTCGCAGCCATCGATCGCGCCCAACGGATCGGGTTCGTCGCGCACCTTCGCCGCGAATGACTTCACCGCCGTCGAGTTGCGGGGACCGGACGATATGGACGTGCGCGTCGGCAGCGCCTTTTCCGTGCGGGCAGATGGCGATCCGGGCGTGCTCGACAAATTGCGCGTCGTCCGTGACGGGCAAACCCTGCGCGTCGGCCGCAAGACGGGGTTCAGTTGGGGATCCACCGGCAGCGCGAAAATCTACGTCACGATGCCGCGTGTTACCGCCGCGTCGCTGTCCGGCTCGGGCAACCTCGCGGTCGATCGGATCGAGGGCAGCGGTTTCGATGGCGCGCTTTCCGGCTCGGGCGACCTGAAGATCGGTGCGATCGCGGTCGACAATGCCGCCTTCTCGATATCGGGCTCGGGCAAAGTCTCCACCGATCGCGGCACGGCGCGGCAGTTGAAAATTTCCGTCGCGGGATCGGGCGATGTCGATGCCCGGAACCTTGTCGCCCAAAGCGCGAAGGTGGACGTGGCCGGATCGGGCGATGTGCGCGCGACGGTGAATGGCCCGGCGACCGTCTCCATAATGGGATCGAGCGACATCGATCTCGGCCCGAAGGCGAAATGCGAAACCCATAAGACGGGTTCCGGCTCGGTGCGCTGCGGCGGCTGACGCGCCGGGCTTGCGCGCCACCCCGCTTCGCGCGACGCTTGGCATATGAGATTGTTCGTCGCGACCGCCATTGTCGCTTTCGCCCTTGCCGCCCCCGCTTATGCCGCCGAGCGCAGTTATAGCGTTGGCAGCTATGACCGGCTGCGCGTCGATGGGCCGTTCGAGGTGCATATCGTCGCGGGCGGTTCACCACGCGCCAGTGCGAAGGGGAGCGAGGCGACGCTCGCGCGGCTCGATCTCAAAGTGGAAGGAACCACGCTCGCGGTGCGGCTGGGCTCCGGCGGCTGGGGCGAGATGCCCAAGGCCGCCGCGAGCCAGACGCCGGTGGTCGTCACGCTCTCCACCCCGCATCTCAATGCGATCCTGCTGACCGCCGGTGCGCAGGTGAGCGCCAGCAAGATCGATGCGCAGCGCCTCGATCTCAGCGTGAACGGGGCCGGTGCGCTCGCGCTCGACGGGGTTCGCGCGGATCTGCTCAACGCCACGCTGATCGGCACGGGATCGATGCGGCTCGCCGGTCGCGCCAATCGCGCGCGGTTCGCGAGCAACGGCGGCGGCTTGATCGACGCCACCGCGCTGACCGCCAGCGACCTGACCGTGCGCCTAGACGGCACCGGCGAAACCCGCGCGACCGCCCGCTATACCGCGCAGGTAACCACGACCGGGCTCGGCAAGGTGACGGTCCTCGGCAGCCCCAAATGCACCGTCAAGACGGTCTCCGACGGCCCGGTGGTCTGCGGCACCGGGAAATAACGCCCGGCGCCATCCGAAATATCAGGCAGCGTCGTCCTGCGCATCCAGCCCGTAAGCGGTGTGGAGCACGCGCACGGCAAGCTCGGTCTCATCCTCATGGATCAGCACCGAGACTTTGATCTCGCTGGTGGTGATCGCCATGATGTTGATGCCACGCGCGCCGAGCGTGGTGAACATCGTCGAGGCGACGCCGGCATGGCTGCGCATCCCCACCCCGACGACCGAGACCTTGGCGACGCGCGGATCATGGACCAGCTCGGCAAAGCCGATCTTCTCACGTCCCTGATTGAGCGTTTCGATCGAGCGCGCGAGATCCGCCGACGGCACGGTGAAGGTAACGTCCGTTGACCCCGAACCATGGGCGATATTCTGGATAATCATGTCGACGTTGATGTTCGCCTCGGCAAGCGGCTCGAAGATGCTCGCCACCGCGCCGGGCTTGTCCGGCACGCTGGTCAGCGTGATCTTCGCCTCATTCTTGTCATGGGCGATGCCGGTGATGAGCTGGCGTTCCACGTCGTCGATCTCCTCTTCGCCCACGATCATCGTGCCGGGCAGTGTATCCGCCATCGGCGCATCTTCGCCGGTGAACGACGACAGCACCTGAACGCGGACCTTTTCCTTCATTGCCAGCCCCACCGAGCGCGTCTGGAGCACCTTGGCCCCGACGCTGGCGAGCTCCAGCATTTCCTCATACGTCACTTTGTTGAGCTTGCGTGCGCGCGGCACGATGCGCGGATCGGTGGTGTAAACGCCATCCACGTCGGTGTAGATGTCGCAACGATCGGCCTTCATCGCCGCCGCCACCGCGACCGCCGACGTATCCGAGCCGCCACGGCCGAGCGTCGTTACCCGCCCCTCGCTGACCCCCTGAAATCCGGGAATCACCGCCACTTCGCCGGCCGACAGGCTCTTGTCGAGTTCGTCGGTGTCGATCGTGCCGATCCGCGCCTTGGTGAACGCGTCGGACGTATGGATCGGCAATTGCCAGCCGAGCCACGAGCGCGCCTTCACGCCCATCGCCTGCAACGTGATCGCGAGCAATCCGCTCGTCACCTGCTCACCCGCCGAGACGACGACGTCATATTCGCGCGGATCGTAAAGCGGGGAGGCTTCACGGCAGAAGCCGACAAGCCGATCGGTCTCGCCCGCCATGGCGGAAACAACCACCGCAACCTCGTTGCCGGCATCAGCCTCGCGTTTGACGCGCGCGGCAACGCTCCTGATGCGCTCGATCCCGGCCATCGACGTACCGCCGAACTTCATCACGATGCGCGCCATTATCGCTTACGTCCAACCTCCCTTGGGGGAAAACGGCGGCCCTGATAGGAAGGGAGCATGTCCGAAGCAACCGTAACAAAAGCGACTGTCGCTGAAACCGCACCTTCATCGATCGATCCGCGCGAAGCTGCGCATTTCGGTGCGATGGCCGCCGACTGGTGGGATCCGAACGGCTCCTCGGCGATGCTCCACCGGCTCAACCCGCCCCGGCTCGCCTATATCCGTGAGCGGATCGACACGCATTGGGATGGTGACGACACGAATTTCACCCCGCTCGCGGGGAAGCGCGCGCTCGACGTCGGATGCGGCGCGGGGCTGCTCGCGGAGCCGCTCGCGCGGCTGGGCGGAACGGTCACCGCGATCGACGCGGCGCCGGAGAATATCGCGGCCGCGCGCGATCACGTCGGCCCCCTCGCGATCGATTATCGCGTCGGCGGGGTGGAGACGGTGGCGGGCGAGACATTCGATCTCGTCACCTGCATGGAGGTGATCGAGCATGTCACCGATCCACAAGCATTCACCTCTGGCCTCGCGCGGGCGGTGGCGCCCGGCGGGGTGTTGATCATGTCCACGCCGAACCGCACCGCGCTGTCGAAACTCGCGCTGATCACTGTCGCGGAAGGCACCGGGCGAATCCCGCGTGGCACGCATGACTGGGATCGTTTCGTAACGCCCGAAGAACTCACCGCGATGCTCGAACACGCGGGGATGCGGGTGCAAGATGTGCGCGGCCTCGCCTTTTCGCCGACGCGCGGCTTTACGCTCAGCGAATCCACCACGCTCGATTATTTCATAACCGCCGTATCGGCCTGAACGCTCAGCCGTGCGGAGGCTTCTCGTCCTCCGCCGCCACCTGCATCCCGTTCGCGCGGCACGCGGCGCTGATCACCGGAAAGGAAAGATCGGTGTGGCGGGTGAGCGCGGCGGGTGCGGCCGCCTGGCATTGCTGGATCGTCGCATAACGCGTCGGCTCGACCCGTACCTCGGTGCACATCTCCTGCCCGTCGCCGCAGCCCAGGATCGCCATCACGAAGAACACGGGCCCCATTGCAACCGCCTCCATTCCTTCCCGCGAGAATCGATCGGCGCGGCAAAAGGTTCCATCAGCACGATGAGACGAGTTTTGGCGCCGACGGCCTGATCGATCCACTTTGAACGCGTGCGATGAAACAACCGCGTCGACACGACGGGGATTGACGCGGTGGCTCTCCGTTCTGACATGCGGTCCACCCATGCCCCCGATCGATCCCACCACGGCCACCACCGCCGACCGCCCGATGTGGCCGACGCTGCGACGTTTTCTCCCCTATCTCTGGCCGTCCGACGCGCCGGGGGTTCGGGTGCGCGTCGTGGTGGCGCTGGCGCTGGTCGTGCTGTCGAAGCTAGTGCAGGTCTATGGCGCGCCGTTCGCGCTACAGGGCGTAGTCGACGGCATGGCTCCCGGATCGCGCGATCCGGTAACGCTCATCGTGCTGCTGGCGATCGGCTATGCCGCCGCGCGGTTCGGCACCACCCTGTTCGACAATCTGCGCAACACGGTGTTCGAAAAGGTCGGGCAGGAGGCGACGCGGACGCTGGCGGTGCGCGTGTTCGGGCATCTCCACCAATTGTCGCTGCGTTTCCACCTCGAACGCCGCACCGGCGCGGTCACCAAGGTGGTGGAACGCGGCACCAAGAGCATCGATACGATGCTCTATTTCATGCTGTTCAACATCGCGCCGACGATCCTGGAACTAGGGCTGGTCGTCGGCATCTTCTGGACGAAGTTCGGCTGGCCGCTCGTCGCGGCGACGCTGGCGATGGTCGCGATCTATATCTGGTTCACCCGCATGGTGACCGATTGGCGCTCGGCGTTGCGCGCGCGGATGAACGATCTCGATACCGGCGCCGTGGCCCATGCGGTCGATTCGCTGCTCAATTTCGAGACGGTGAAATATTTCGGTGCCGAAGCGCGCGAGCGCAATCGCTACGAAGCGGCGATGACCGCTTATGCCAAAGCGGCGGTGAAATCGGAAAACAGCCTCGCGTGGCTCAACATCGGACAGGCGCTGATCACCAATCTGATGCTCGCCGCCGGCATGGCGTGGGTCGTGCTCGGCTGGGGGCAGGGCAAGTTCACCGCCGGCAATATCGTGCTGGTCTCGACGTTGCTGTCACAGCTCTTCCGCCCGCTCGACCTGCTCGGCATGGTCTATCGCACGATCCGGCAGGGCGTGATCGACATGGGCGCGATGTTCGATCTGGTCGATACGCCGGCCGAGGTGGTCGATGCCCCGGGCGCGCTGCCGCTCGAAGTGATGAGCGGTCATCTGCGGTTCGAGGACGTGCGCTTCGGTTATGAACCGGGCCGCGACATATTGAAGGGCATCGATCTCGACGTGCCCGCCGGCTCCACCGTCGCGGTGGTCGGCCCCTCGGGCGCGGGCAAATCGACGCTCGCGCGGCTGCTCTATCGCTTTTACGACCTCACCGGCGGCCGGGTGACGATCGACGGGCAGGATATCGCGCAGGTGACACAGGCGTCATTGCGCGCCGCGATCGGCATCGTGCCGCAGGATACCGTGCTGTTCAACGATACGATCGGCTACAACATCGCCTATGGCCGCGAAGGCGCCGCCGAGGCGGAGATCGTGGCGGCGGCGCGCGGTGCCGCGATCGCCGATTTCATCGATCGCCAGCCGGACCATTATGAAACCCGCGTCGGCGAGCGCGGGCTGAAACTGTCCGGCGGTGAGAAGCAGCGCGTCGCGATCGCGCGCACCTTGCTCAAGAACCCGCCGATCCTGATCCTCGACGAAGCGACCAGCGCGCTCGACAGCCGCACCGAGGCTGAGATCATGGCGACGCTGGAGGCGATCGAGCGCGGCCGCACCACGATCGTTATCGCCCACCGCCTGTCCACCGTCGTCCATGCCGATCGGATCGTCGTGCTGGAGGGCGGCCGGATCGTCGAACAGGGCACGCATGCCCAGCTCCTCGCCCGCGACGGCCTCTATGCCGAAATGTGGATGCGGCAGGCGAAAGAGCGACAGGAGGCACTGGCGGCGGAATAACCCGCGCGCTCAGGCCAGCAGATCGCGATATGCGTCGTGCCGCTGGATATAGGCGCGCACGAACGGACATTGCGGCACCACCTTCAGCCCCTGATCGCGGGCGCTGTCCAGTGCAGCGCGAATCAGCCGCGATGCCACGCCTCGCCCCTCCAGCGGCTTTGGCACCAGCGTGTGCGTGAAGACGATGCGATTGCCCTCAAGCTGATAGGCGGCAAGCGCGCGATGGCCGTCCACATCCAGCTCGAATTCCTGCTCCGCCTTATTGTCACGCACGATTTCCATCGAAAGTCCTTTCCCGAACCCGGTTTGGTGCCGCTATAGCGCGCGGATCATGGTTGCCGATCCCGTTTCCGTTCTTCAGCGTGTCTTCGGCTTTCCGGGCTTTCGCGGCGTCCAGAGCGATGTCGTCGGCCGCGTGCTGGCGGGGGAGAATACGCTGGCGGTGATGCCGACCGGCGCGGGAAAATCCCTGTGTTATCAATTGCCGGCGGTGATGTTCGAGGGGACGTGCGTCGTCGTGTCCCCGCTGATCGCGCTGATGCACGATCAGCTCCGCGCGGCCGAAGCTGTCGGGATCCGCGCCGCGACGCTGACCAGCGTTGACGAGAATCGCGCCGAAACGCGTGGGCGCTTCCTCGATGGCGAGCTGGATCTGCTCTATATCGCGCCGGAGCGCGCCTCGACCGCCGATTTCCGTGAGCTGCTCCAACGCGGTCGCATCGCCTTGTTCGCGATCGACGAGGCGCATTGCGTCAGCGAATGGGGGCATGATTTCCGCCCGGACTATCGCCTGCTGCGTCCCTTGCTCGATACCTTTCCGGAGGTTCCCCGGCTCGCGCTGACCGCCACCGCAGACGCGCATACCCGCGCCGACATCCTCGATCAGCTTGGCATCCCACATGACGGGATGATCGTCGCGGGGTTCGACCGGCCGAACATTCGCTACGCGATCGCGCCGCGCGACAATACCACGCGGCAGATCGTCGACCTTGTCCGCGCGACGCCCGGCCCCGGGATCGTCTATGCGCAGACGCGCGCGGGCACGGAGCGGCTGGCGGAGGCGCTGGCCGTCACCGGGCGCCCGGTGCGCGCCTATCATGCCGGGCTGGAACCGGGCGTCCGCGCCGCCAATCAGGCCGCGTTCGTCGCATCCGAGGATATGGTGATCTGCGCCACGGTCGCTTTCGGCATGGGGATCGACAAGCCCGACGTGCGCTTCGTCGCCCATGCCGGGCTGCCCAAGTCGATCGAGGCTTATTATCAGGAAACCGGCCGTGCGGGCCGCGACGGCGATCCGGCGGTGGCGCATCTGTTCTGGGGTGCGGAGGATTTCGCCCGCGCCCGCCAGCGCACCGCCGAGGTGGAGCAGCATCGCCAGCAGGGCGAGCGGGTTCGCTTGAACGCGCTCGGCGCGCTGGTGGAAACGGCGGGTTGCCGTCGCCGCATCCTGCTCAAGCATTTCGGCGAGGATGCCCCCGCCGCCTGCGGCAATTGCGACAATTGCCTGTCCCCGCCCAAGGCGGTCGACGCGACAGAGACGGCGCGCAAATATCTCTCGGCGGTGTTTCGCACCGGGCAGATGTTCGGCTCAACCTATGTCGAGCAGGTGCTGACCGGCAAATCGACCGAGCGCAGCCTGATGAGCGGACATGAGGCCCTTTCCGTCTGGGGTATCGTCGACACCGAGGAAACCGCACTGCTGAAGCCGGTCGGCCGCGCGCTGCAGGTGCGCGATGCGCTGCGCACCAATCCGCATGGCGGGCTGGAATTCGGCCCCGCCGCGCGCGCTATCCTGAAGGGCGAGGAAGAACTGGCGCTGATTCTTCCGCCGAAACGCGAACGCCGCCGCAAGGGTGAGACGGTCGAGAACCCTGTCGGTGACCCGTTGTTCGAGGCACTGCGCGAGAAACGCCGCGATCTCGCGCGCGAAGGCCAGGTGCCACCCTATGTGATCTTCCACGATTCGGTGCTGCGCGAAATGGCCGCCGCGCGCCCCGCCTCGCTGGCGCAGATGGCGCGGATCGCGGGCATCGGGCAACGCAAGCTCGACGCTTATGGCGACGCCTTCCTGCAGGTTATCCACGAAAACTGATCGCCGACCCGGTTCAAACCTGCGATGGGCTGCGCTAGGGATTCGCAGAATCCACGGCGGTGTCCGCACCGCCCCACACAAGTGGAAAAGCCCGAGGTTCCGATCATGCTCGATATCCGCCCCATCGACGCCACCATTTCCGTCGCGCCACAGATCGCGCCGACGGATATCGCCGCGATCAAGGCGGCCGGATTCGTCGCGATCGTCAACAACCGCCCCGACGGCGAAGAGGCAGCGCAACCGCCGGGCGACGCGATCCGCGCCGCGGCGGAGGACGCCGGCCTTGCTTATACCGCGATCCCGATCACCCATGCCGGCTTCTCCCAGCCGCAGGTGAGCGCGATGATCGAGGCGCTGGCCGGTGCCGGCGGCCCGGTGCTCGCTTACTGCCGCTCCGGCACGCGCTCATGCAACCTGTGGGCGCTGGCGCAGGCGCAACTTGGCGGTGACGGGGATGAACTGACTGCCAAGGGCGCCGGCGCGGGCTATGATCTCACCAACCTGCGTCCGCTGATGGATGCAGTGGCGAAACGCGGCTGAGCCAGGGTTGGCCGCGATGAACTGGCTGGTGCTCGGCGGCTCGCTCGCGGCGGTGCTGGCATTGGGCGGCGCTGCCACGTTGCTGCGGCTTGGGCCGACGCAGCGAATGCTGGTCGAGGAAGCCGATGCGCTCCGCGCCGCCGATGAGGCGGTGGCAGGCTTCGTCGGCGTGTCGGCGGTGATCGGGGCGGACGGCCGTGCCGCGCTGGTGTTTGGCGAGGATCGCCGCGTGGTCGTGCTAAAGACGCATGGCGCACGGATCGCCGCACGGGTGATCGAATGGGATGCCGTGCGCGCCACCCCCGGCGGCATGCTCGTCGAAACCCGCGAGCGGCGCTTCGGCGCGGTGACGCTGCTGGGGGTCGACGCGCTCGACGTGCGCAGGCTGGCGCCGCAACTGACACGAGTGTAAGCTCATCGGCATCGTGCCGCAGCTACCCGATCCCGTGAACCTTGCCGTCCCCGCGTTCGTCCTGCTCGTGCTGGTCGAGATGGTCGTCGCGCACTACCGTGATCGCAGTCGCTACGAGCCGCGCGACACGCTGACCAGCCTGATGCTCGGGCTCGGCAGCACGGTGGCAGGAGTGATCACCGCCGGCGCCGTCTTCGCATTGGCGATGTGGGTGTGGCGGTTCCGGCTCTTCGACATCGGCTGGCAATGGTATTGGTTCGTCATCGCTTTCGTGCTGGACGATCTTGCCTATTACGTGTTCCACCGCTCCGCCCATCGTGTGCGCTGGTTTTGGGCGAGCCATGTCATCCACCACAGCTCACAGCATTATAATCTCTCCACCGCGCTCAGACAGACGTGGACGGGCTTCTTCAGCATCGCCTTCCTGTTCCGGCTGCCGCTGTTCCTGATCGGCTTTCCGCCCGCGATGATCTTCTTCGTCGGCGCGGTGAACCTCGTCTATCAATTCTGGATTCATACCGAGGTGATCGGGCGGATGCCGCGCTGGTTCGAGGCGGTGATGAACACGCCATCGCATCATCGCGTCCACCACGCGACCAACCCGCGCTATCTCGATCGCAACTATGCCGGGGTGTTCATCGTGTGGGACAGGATGTTCGGCACGTTCGAGCCGGAGCTGGACGAGGAACGACCGCGTTACGGCATCGTCCACCAGCTCGGCTCATTCAACCTGTTATGGGCCGCGACCCATGAGTGGATCGGGATCGCGCGCGACGTGTGGCGTGCGCCGTGGCGCGCGAAACTCGGCTATATCTGGCGACCACCCGGCTGGAGCCACGACAATAGCCGCGACACCAGCGAGACGCTGAAAGCCGCCTGGCTCGCGCGTCAGATGAGCCCGAGTTCCGCGAGCCGCCCGGCCAGCGCGGAGGGCAGCACCGCCGCGCCCTCGCCATCCGACAGGTCGGCCGGCGCGTCACTCGCCTCCAGATAGCGCCAACCCTGATGCGCGCGTTTCGGGCGCGCATGGGTCAGCCGCAGCACCGGATCGAGGTGGATCGCGACGCGCCCGCCCTCCGCCTCTCCAAAGGACAGGATCGGCGATCGCGCGACCAGCGCATGCTTGATGATCCAGAACAGAGATCCCTGCCCCGCGATCTCCTCATGCCGCTTGGGCAGATAGCGTGTCGTCAGGAACACCGGCCCCAGCTCGCCGCGCATCCGCAAGCGCTCGGCGAGATCCTCGACCCCGCTGGCACCGAATGCGACCTTGGTGAGATGAAGCATGACGGAGATGTGGTTTACCTCCCCAGCCCCCACAAGGTGGCGAGGCCGAGGAACGAGAAGAAGCCCATCACATCGGTGAAGGTCGTGACGAACACCGCAGACGACACCGCCGGATCGACCTTCGCCTTGTCGAGCGCGACCGGCACGATCACGCCGACCAGCCCGGCGACGATGCTGGTGATGATCATCGCCAGCGCGAACACAGCCGACAGGCCGGCATTGCCGAGGATGAGATAGCTGCCCGCCGCGCCCACCGCGCCCAATGCCGCGCCGTTGAAGATCGCGACACGGAATTCGCGGAACAGCATCCGCATCGTGTTGGAGCTGGTGAGCTGATTGGTGGCGAGCGCGCGGACGACCACCGCCAGCGTCTGCGTCCCGGCATTGCCGCCGAGGGCGGAGACGATCGGCATCAGCGCGGCGAGCAGCGCAAATCGCGCGATCTCGCCCTGAAACAGGCCGACCACCGAGGCCGACAGCATCGTCGCGCCGAGATTGACGATCAGCCACGCCACACGCGTGCGCACCGTAACGGTGAGCGGCTCGTTGATGTCGCCGTCGCCCGCGCCGGCGAGCTTCAGCGTATCCTCGCCCGCCTCTTCCTGGATGATGTGGACCACGTCATCGACGGTGATCATGCCGACCAGCCGCCCGCTGCCATCAACCACCGCTGCGGAGATCAACGCGTATTTCTGGAAGCGCAGCGCCACTTCCTCCTGATCCATATCGACCGGGATCAGCGTCTGCTCGCGCTGCATCACGTCCGACATCGCGATTCCGCGCGGGGTGCGCAGGATCCACGACAGCGCCACCGTCCCGACCGGGCGATGCGACGGATCGACGACGAACACCTCCCAGAAATCGGTCGTCAGCTCCTCATGGCCGCGCAGGAAATCGATCGTGTCGCCGATCGTCCAATGTTCCGGCACCGCGATCAGCTCGCGCTGCATCAGGCGGCCGGCGGATTCCTCAGGGTAGCTCAGTGCCTCTTCGATCGCGGCGCGATCGTCGGGCTCCATCGCGCGCAACACCTCGCGCTGCTCGTCCGCGTCGAGATCCTCGATGATGGCGACCGCGTCGTCAGTATCGAGTTCCGACGCAATGTCCGCCACCTGCCGCGCGTCGAGCGTGTCGAGCAGTTCCTCGCGGACGTAATCGTTCATCTCCGCGAAGACGTCGCCATCGAGCAGATCGGCGATTGCGCGAGCGAGCGCGGCGCGGCGATCCTCCGGCGTCAGTTCGAACAGATCGGCGATGTCGGCGGGGTGGAGCGGCTCGACCAGCGCGCGCGCCGCCTCCGCGTCGCCGACCTCGACCGCATCGAGTACGGCATCGACGAATTCGGGCTTCAGCCGGTCATCGGCGTCGAGCTGGCTTCCGTCATCCGCGACCTGAAGTTCGGTGTCGCTCATCGCTTCGCCTCCTTCCAGTATCGCGCGCCTCGTTCGGCGACTGATATGGCCATGGCCGAAGATCGACAACCCACGCGCGGACGATTTGCCATGACGATCCGCCAGCGGTAGGGCGCCGACTTCCTCGGAACCAGGAGCCGACCATGGCCGATACCTTCAATACGCTGACGATGACGCTCGCTGACGGCGACGTGACGATCAAGCTGCGCCCCGATCTCGCCCCGAATCACGTTGAGCGCATCGCGACGCTCGCCAATCAGGGCTTTTACGACGGCGTGGTTTTCCACCGCGTGATCCCCGGCTTCATGGCGCAGGGCGGCGATCCCACCGGCACCGGCATGCACGGTTCGGACCTCCCGGATCTGAAGCAGGAATTCAACCGCGAGCCGCACGTCCGTGGCGTGTGCTCGATGGCGCGCACCAACAATCCGGACAGCGCCAATTCGCAGTTCTTCATCTGCTTCGACGACGCACGCTTCCTCGACAACCAATATACCGTGTGGGGCGAGGTGACGTCGGGCATGGAGCATATCGACGCGCTGCCCAAGGGCGAGCCGCCGCGCGAGCCCGGCAAGATCGTGCAGATGCGCGCGGAATAATCTGACGATACCGTCCGCTCCTTCACCTGTCGGCCAATGACTGATTGGCAGGCGGGAAGGAGCGGGCGGCCTCACCGCATCTCCCCAGACGGGCGCGCTACACGCCCTCTTGCCGCAGCGTGGCGAGCAACCAGTCGCGGAACAGCCGCACCTGTTTCAGCTGAAGCGCACGCGGGCGGCAGACGAGCCAATAGCTGTACGGGCTCTCCACCTCGATATCGCCGAACAGCCGCACGAGGCGCGGATCGTTCGCATCCTCGAAATGGCTTTCGAGCATGAAGGCGACGCCCAGTCCCTGCGCCGCCGCCTCCAGCATCAACGCGCCCGAATCGAAATGGTCTATCGCCACCGGATCGATCTCCGGTAGGCCGGCCGCGTGGCGCCAGGTCGAATAGGTGTCGGGCATGTCGCGGTGGATCAGCACCGACAGATCGGCGAGCTGTTCGGGCCGCTTGATCGGGTTCGGCCCCTCCACCAGCGCGCGCGCGCCGATCGCATAGACCATGTTACGATCGAGCCGGCGGGAATAGAGCGTCGGATCGACTTCGCGCGCCAGCGCGATCACCGCGTCCAGCCCCTCGCCGAGCCGGGTCAGCGCATGTCCGGCCGTATCGATATCGAGATGCAGTTCGGGATGTTTGGCGCGCAATTCGCCCAAATGCGGAAACAGCCGCTGCGACGCGAACAGCGGCATCACCCCAAGCCGCAGCCGCACCACCTCCGCCGCACTGGTCAGCCCGGCGAGCGAATCGGATAGTTGATCGAGCACCGGCGCGATCTGCGCCAGCAATCGCTCGCCATCCATGTTCGGAACCATCGACTGGTGGCGCCGATCGAACAGCGGGCGGCCGATGAAGCGTTCGAGCGTCTGAACCCGTCGGCTGAGCGCCGGCGCGGACAGCGCAAGTTCCTGCGCGCCCGCCTTAACCGAGCCGAGCCGGGCGACGGCGACGAATGCCTCAATCGCGGTCAGGGGTGGCAGCCGGCGCATGGATTCTCACTCATTTCTTGTGCGCCGCATCATGCACTTTCTGCACACGCCAAGGCAAGCGCGCCCGCATCACGATTGCAAAAATTGCAAGAGCATCAATTTATTTCGCACTTGCACAATAAGCCTTCGCGGCGCAAATAGGGCGGGCCTTTCAGGCATCCTCTCCTAAAAACTTTCACGGGCCGGTCTTCACGATCGGCCCTTTTTTTGCGCCTGCACTATATCACGCGGCTCCATCGGGACGCCCCGCGAAACATCACGCATCTCGAAACCCGCGCCGTGCGTTTCTATCTTCCAAAGCGAAGCGGTATGGAGGGCGGATAGTGGCAGATGGTGGTGACGCGGTGCACAAGTTACAGGTTGCCAATGCGCGGCCAGAGGATTCGGGGCGCGGCATTGCGCACCTTCCGCGTGCCTTCATGGCCGCGGCAGGCATCACGGACGGCGACGTGGTGGAAATCGTCGGCAAGAGATCGACCCCGGCACGCGCCATCGGCCCCTATGCCGAGGATGAGGGACTGGAAATCATCCGCATCGACGGGCTCCAGCGCGCCAATGCCGGGCTCGGCTCGGGCGATTTCGTCGAGGTGCGCCGCGCCGAATCGAAGCCGGCGACGCGCGTAACCTTCGCGCCGGCACAGGAAAATCTGAGGCTGCAGGGCTCCGCCAATGCGCTGAAAAGAACTTTTTTTCATCGCCCGCTCTGCCAGGGCGATGTGGTAGCGACCGCCGGGCATCAGCGCGTGCAGAATATGCCGCCGAACATGGCGCAGTTCGTTAATGCGCCAGCCTATGCGCTTCAGGAAATCCGACTGGTCGTAGTGTCCGCCTCACCCAAGGGCATCGTCCATATCGACGAGAATACCGAGGTGGAGCTGCGCCCGGAATATCAGGAGCCCGGCGCCGCGCGGCGCGCCGACGTCACTTACGACGATATCGGCGGCATGGCCGCGACGATCGATCAGTTGCGCGAAATGGTCGAGCTGCCGCTGCGCTATCCGGAATTGTTCGAACGGCTGGGTGTCGAGCCGCCCAAAGGCGTGCTGCTCCACGGGCCGCCCGGCACCGGCAAGACACGCCTCGCGCGCGCGGTCGCCAATGAAAGCGACGCGCAATTCTTCCTGATCAACGGCCCGGAGATCATGGGCTCCGCTTATGGCGAGAGCGAGCAACGGCTGCGTACCGTGTTCGAGGAAGCGGCCAAGAATGCACCGTCGATCGTGTTCATCGACGAAATCGACTCGATCGCGCCCAAGCGCGGGCAGGTTTCGGGCGAGGCGGAGAAGCGCGTCGTCGCGCAGCTCCTTACGCTGATGGACGGGCTGGAAGCGCGCGCCAACCTCGTCGTGATCGCCGCGACCAACCGGCCGGAGGCGCTGGACGAAGCATTGCGCCGCCCCGGCCGCTTCGATCGCGAGATCGTGGTCGGCGTGCCCGATGAACGCGGGCGCCGCGAAATCCTTGGCATCCACACGCGCGGGATGCCGCTCGAACATAATGTCAGCCTCGACGAACTGGCGCGGACCACCTTCGGGTTCGTCGGTGCCGATCTCGCCGCGCTCACCCGTGAGGCCGCGATCGAAGCGGTGCGGCGGATCATGCCGAAACTCAATCTGGAGGAGCGCACCATTCCGGCGGAAGTGCTGGATACGCTGGCGGTGAAGCGTGATGACTTCATGGATGCGCTAAAACGCGTCCAGCCGTCGGCGATGCGCGAGGTGATGGTGCAGGCGCCGACCGTGCGCTGGGCCGATATCGGCGGACTGGACGACGCACAGATGCGGCTGAAGGAGGGCGTCGAGCTGCCGCTCAAGGACCCCGATGCCTTCCGCCGGCTCGGCATCCGCCCGGCCAAGGGCTTCCTGCTCTATGGCCCGCCCGGCACCGGCAAGACCTTGCTCGCTAAAGCGGTCGCGCGCGAGGCGGAGGCGAATTTCATCGCCACCAAGTCAAGCGACCTGCTGAGCAAATGGTATGGCGAGAGCGAGCAGCAGATCGCGCGGCTGTTCCAGCGCGCGCGGCAGGTGGCGCCGACGGTGATCTTCATCGACGAGCTCGACAGCCTTGTGCCCATGCGTGGCGGCGGGCTTGGCGAGCCACAGGTGACCGAGCGCGTGGTCAACACCATCCTCGCCGAGATGGACGGGCTGGAGGAGCTTCAGTCCGTCGTCGTGATCGGCGCGACCAATCGGCCCAATCTGATCGACCCGGCGCTGCTCCGGCCGGGCCGGTTCGACGAACTGATCTATGTCGGCGTGCCCGATCGCCCCGGGCGGCGGCGCATCCTCGCGATCCAGACGCAGAAGATGCCGCTGGCGGCCGATGTCGATCTCGATGCCGTCGCGGCGGACACGGATCGCTTCACCGGCGCGGATCTGGAGGACGTGGTGCGCCGCGCCGGCCTGATCGCGCTGCGCGAATCGATCGATGCGCCGGCAGTGACGATGGCGCATTTCCGCGCGGCACTGAAGGAATCGCGCGCCAGCGTGACACCCGAGCTTGAGCGCGAATATGCCGAGATCGCCGCCAGGCTCAAACAGGAGGCGCACGCCCCGCAATCGATCGGCTTCGTCATGCCCGGCCAGTTGTTGCCGCATGGGCCCAAGGGCGGTTGATTCGCCGTTCAGTCGGCCGGCGCGAACTCTTCATTCGTGTCGGCCGACTGATCCTTCAACCGGAACCAGCAATAGCTCAGCAGCAACAGGCACGCCGCGCCCGCGGTCAGATAGGGCAATGGGTGATATAGCTCATACAGGCCGACGCCGATCGACGGCCCCAGGATGAAGCTCGCGCCGTTGATGCTCGTCACCTTGCCCGCGACCGAGCCTTGCGACTCTTGCCCGACTGCGAGACTCGATCCGGCGGTGAAGCCGGGGCGAATGAAGCCGAACCCAAGGCTTGCCAGCGCATAAGCGGTGGCAATGCCGTAAAGCGATGTCGCCAGCCCGGTGAGCGCCGTGCCCGCCGCTGCCACCACCAGCCCCGTCAACATCAGCGCGCGCGGCGCGAGGTTCAGGATAGGAATGATGCCCCATTGCGCGAGCAGTGATGCGCCCGCGCCCATCATCAGCACGATCCCGGTTGGCTGCAGCGCCAGCGCGGGCACCAGATTCAGTCGATCGATCACCAGAAAACCGATCGCCTGCCCGGTCATCGCCTGCGCATGGCCCGAAACCAGCCCCGCGATCAGCCAGCCGCGGATACGCGGATCGGTGAATTTCACCTCCTCCCCACGCGGTTCCGTCGCGGCGCGCACGCTCGCGCCGGTCGGCTGGCCGCCGATCGAGGGATAGGCCGTCGCCGCGCCATAGACCCCGGCCGCAATGTTGCGATCGTCTTCCAGCACTCGCCGCACGGTGACGAACATCGCGAGCCCGAACGCGGCAAAGATGAAAGCCGGCCCCGCCAGCCCGACTTCGAACGAGCCGAATCGTCCGAGGAGGAGGTATGGCGCGATCGCCGGGCCGAGGATCGTGCCCAGACCGAAGGCGGAGGCGAGCAGGGTGAGCGCGCGGGTGCGCTCCTCCCGCGTCGTGTTGCCGGCGACCATTGCCTGCACCGCCGGCGGTGCGGCCGACCCGAACGTGCCGTAGATCAGCCGCCCGACGATGAAGAGCCCGAAGGCGGCTGTGCCGCTGATCCAGCCGTTGATTCCCGCTGCGAGAAACAGTCCACACAGCCCAAGGCTGATGGTGAAGCCGCCGACGCCGAGCAGCACCATCGCACGTCGCCCCTGCCGATCGGAGCGATTGGCCCAGAAGGGCGCGGCGATCACCCACAGCAGCGCGGAAACCGAAAAGGCCGCCGCCACCGCGCTGTCCTTCACCCCCATCGAGCGCCCCAGCGCGGGCAGCACCGATTGCAGCGCGGTATTCCCCGCCGCGATCGTCAGCATGACGAGAAACAATAATGTGAAGCGCCGATCGAAGCCGCGCGTCACGGGCGCATCCAATCATAACCGCGCTCGACCCGCGTCACGATCACCCGATAGCTTTGATACCAGTCCGCCCGCCCTCGCGCCCGAATCGCCGCGTGATCCGGCTGATCGCGCCACGCATGCGCATCCGCCTCGGTCGCCCAATAGGAAATGGTGATGCCGAAACCTTCCGCGTCACGCGCGCTATCTATCCCGCGATAGCCCGGCTGCTCTGCGGCGAGCGCGTCCATCGCCGCCGCGGCCGCGGCATATCCTTCCCCATCGGCGGCGGTGCGTTGCGAGATGAAAATCACCGCCACCTGCCCCGCTCTCTCCACGCTCGGTCCGTCGTGCATCCTGCTCGCTTAAGCGCTTGCGGCAAGGACGCAACCCCACCCTTGCAACCGATAGCGCTTGCCCAGCGTTTGGCAGATGTGCGACGGGGCGAGATACCGCCCACCTCCACGTCCGGGAGTGACATAGCCTCGATGCCCAGTTCGACCAGTGCCGTCCGCCGCGCGCGGTCCCGCCCCGCGGGCGTTCCGGGCCCTTGGCAGATGTTCTTCCAGGGCTTTCTCAAGCATCCGGTGATGGTGGGATCGATCATCCCATCCTCGGACAAGCTGATCGAGAAGATGCTCGGGCCCGTCGATTGGCAGCAATGCAAGCTGTTCGTCGAATATGGCCCCGGCGTCGGCACCTTTTGCCGCCCCATTCTGGAGAAAATGGCGCCCGACGCGACCTTGCTCGCGATCGACACCAATCCGGATTTCATCAACTATCTGCGCCACACGATCGGCGATTCGCGTTTCGTGCCCGTTCTGGGCTCGGCAGCGGATGTCGAATCGATCGTCGCGAGCCACGGCCATGAAAAGGCCGATTACGTGCTTTCCGGCCTGCCCTTCTCCACCCTGCCGACCGGCGTAGGCCCGGAGATCGCGGCCGCGACGCAGCGCGTGATCCGTCCCGGCGGCGCTTTTCTGGTCTATCAGTTCAGCCCGAAGGTGCGCGATTTCGTCGCGCCGCATTTCCCGCGAATCGATCACGGCATGGAATGGTGGAATGTGCCCCCGGCACAGCTCTACTGGGCCTGGAAAGACGGGGAATAGGCAAGGAATAGCCGCGTCGCCCCGCGACGCGGCGGCGCGCGGTGTTCGGCGGCGCAATTCCCTGCCCGGCCGGCGGATCGGCACGGCGGAACCCGTCCGACGATGTGGGCTTCGCCATCGTCGGCTCCAGACCTCAATCATCGATCCCGAAATTCAGCCCGCGTGAAAGCGTCGGGTCCGCAACGCCGACGATCAGATAGGCGATGAACTGCTTGATCCGCTGCCACCAGCCGGTCGCGGCGCGATAGCCCGTCGGCGTGATCTCGCTCGATTGCGCCACCTCACCATCGATATAGCGGCGAACCTGCGCCGCGAAGGCGACATCCTCGATCCTGAGCATCAGCTCCAGATTGATGAACAGGCTGCGCATGTCGAAATTCGCGCTGCCGACATGCACCGCATCGTCGATCGCATATAGTTTCGTGTGCAGCTTCGACGGCGCATATTCGAATATCCGCACGCCCTGCTTCAGCAGCCCGCGATAGGTGAAGCGCGCGGCGGCGATCGTCGCATTATTGTCCGATCGGGATGCGGTGACGATCCGCACATTCTCACCGCGACGCCCCGCGCGATCCAGCCGGCGCAACATCGTCGGGCTCGGCGTGAAATAACCCGCAATGATATCGATCCGCCGGGCGCCGCGCATATCGTGGCGCACGGCGCGAGCCCAGGGCGAGAGGCGCCGCGTCGGCCCGCCGATCAGCCAGCGCACCGCGCCGGTCGGCTCGCTCCATTGCGCCAGCGTCTTGCCCAGATGCCGCGTCGGCGCGTCGGGGCGACGCACCCATTCATGCAGCGCATCGAAATAGGGGGCGATCCGCCCCGCTGCCGGGCCATCCACCAGCAACCCCAGATCGCGCCACGCATCTTCGCTGGCGGTAGCGAAATAGTCGTTGGCGACGTTGAACCCGCCGATCAGGATGCGAGCCTCATCCGCCAGCGCGAGCTTCTGGTGATTGCGCAACAGATATCGCCGGCCAAAGCGCGGCATAAACCAGCAGACCGAGATCCCTGCCGCCGCGAGCGGATCGAAAAAGTGCTCGCGCCCGGTCGCCTCGCTGCCGAAACCGTCGACGATCAGCGTAACCTGCACGCCACGCGTGGCGGCGGCCATCAGCGCCGCATTGACGCGTCGCCCCGATTCGTCGTCGGCGTAAATGTAATAGAGGATGCGCAGCGTAGCCCGCGCGCCATCGATCAACGCGACGAGCGCGTCGAGCCGCGCCGGCCCCTCGGTAATCAGCGTCAGGCGGTTGCCGTCGACGGTCAGCGTCTCCATCGCACCACTGTTGGCCGGATGCCGGCGAAGCGACAAGCGCGCTTTTCTTGACTTCGCGGCTGTCAGCACCTAGATCGCGCGCCTTCATCCAGCGGTAAATTTGCGAAGGAAAGCGTCCATGGCGCGCGTGACGGTCGAGGATTGCGTCGATAAAATCCCGAACCGCTTCGATCTGGTTCTGCTCGCGGCGCAGCGCGCCCGGCAGGTATCGGGCGGCGCGGAACTGACGATCGATCGCGATCGCGATAAAAACCCGGTGGTCGCGCTGCGCGAGATCGCCGAACAGACGGTGCTGCCCGGCGGGCTCGAGGAATCGCTCGTCGCCAGCCTGCAGCGCGTGCAGATCGACGATGAGGACGAGGCGGATGCCGTCGGCAGCCTGGCCGCGTCGGCAGAGGCGCTGCGCCTCACCGCCGCCGCACCGCCGCGCAACCAGAATCTCGGCGCCGATTACGAGGGCTGATTTCAGCTTTCACTGACGGCCCGATCAAAAAAAGCCGCGACCGCCTCATCGGCAGTCGCGGCTTTTTTGTTTTGTTACGGGGCCGGTGCGGATCACCTCACGCCGCTGATAGTGCCTCGTCGCTGACGAACATGTTCCACTGCCGCTCATGCCCGAAGGTGCTGGCCTTGCCGTGGCCGGGAATGAAAGTGGTGTCGTCGCCCAGTGGCCACAGCTTGGTGACGATCGACTTGATCAGTTGCTGATGATCGCCCTGCGGCAGATCAGTGCGCCCGACCGAGCCCTGGAACAGCACGTCGCCGACCTGCGCGAGCTTCGACGGCGCATGGTGGAAGATCACATGCCCGGCGGTGTGCCCCGGCGTATGATAGACATCCAGCGTCAGCTCGCCGACCGTCACCGTATCGCCGTCGTCCAGCCAGCGATCCGGCTCAAACGGTACGCCGCGAATGCCCCAGTTGCGCCCATCGTCGCCCAGCCGCGCGAGCCAGAAGCGATCATCCTCATGCGGCCCTTCGATCGCCACGCCGAATGCCTCCGCGAACGGCTTGGCCTCGCCCGCATGATCGATATGACCGTGGGTGAGCAGCACCTTCTCCACCGTCACGCCCGCTTGCGCGATCGCGGCCTGAATGCGCGGGATATCGCCGCCGGGATCGATCACGGCCGCCTTCATCGTCTTGGTGCACCAGATGATCGTGCAATTCTGCTCGATCGCGGTGACCGGCACGATCATCGCGCGCAGCGCGGGTTCGGTCATTCAAACAATCCTTTCCGGCAGGCGGGATAGTTCGATCCCTAGCCCGCGCCGCGCCCTTGCCGCAAGGCGACGCGACGGGCATCACCCGCGCGATGCTGGCGACCGCCCCCTTTGTCCTGCTGGACGACGCGCGTACCGGTGGGGCGCCCGCGCGGCTCTATCGCGCGCCTGCCGCGGTGATCGAGGCGCGGACGCCCCAGGCGGTGGCAGGCGCGCTGGGCGCTTTGCGCACAGCCGTCGCGGCGGGGCGGCAGGCGGCGGGGTTCCTGTCCTATGAGGCGGGCCATGCGCTGGAGCCGGGGGCAGGCCCGGCCATCGCCTCGCCCACTCCGCTACTGTGGTTCGGGCTGTTCGACGGCTTCACCGAACTCGCCGACCCGCTGGCCTTGCTGCCCGATCCCGCCGGCGCATGGATCGGCGCGCCCGAACCCGAAGTATCCCGTGCCGATTATGACGCGATGATCGCGCGCGTGCAGGCGCTGATCGCGGCCGGCGACATCTATCAGGCAAATCTCACCTTCCGCGCGCAGGTGCCGTTCTCCGGCGATCCGCTTGCCATTTACGCCGCGGTGCGGGCGCGGGCGGCGGCGGGGTGGGGCGCGGTGGTCGCCACGGGCCGCGAGACCCTGCTCTCCTTCTCGCCCGAATTGTTCTTCGATCTTACCGACGGGCAAATCACCTGCCGCCCGATGAAGGGCACCGCGCGGCGCACGGGCGATCCGGCGCTGGACGCTGCGGCGGCGGCGGAACTGGCGGCAGACGAAAAGCAGCGCGCCGAAAATCTGATGATCGTCGATCTGATGCGCAACGATCTGTCGCGCGTCGCCATGCCCGGCAGCGTGAAGGTGCCCGCTCTATTTGCGGTCGAACATTATCCCACCGTCCATCAGATGACCTCCACCATCACCGCCGCGCTCGACGTGGGGCGCGACGCGATCGACGTGCTGGCCGCGCTGTTCCCGTGCGGCTCGATCACCGGAGCGCCCAAAGTGCGCGCGATGCAGGTGATCGGCGAGGTGGAACGCGGATCGCCGCGCGGGCCATATACCGGCGCGATCGGGCACATCGACACGCTCGATGCCGCGCAGTTCAACGTCGCGATCCGCACCTTGCTAGTCGATGAAACACTCGTAAATGAGGGTATTAGCCGCGCCACTATCGGGCTGGGCGGGGGAATTGTCGCCGATTCCCGCGCCGGTGCCGAATGGGATGAAGCGCTGGCGAAGGGAGCATTTTTGACCCACGATTCGCGCCACTTCGACCTGATTGAGACGATGGCCTTCGATCCCGAGGCCGGCGTAGCGATGGTCGAGCAGCATCTCGCGCGGATGAAGGCGAGCGCGGACGAGTTCGGCTTCGCCTTCGATCGCCATGATGCGCGCAACGAATTGCAGGCCGCGACCTTTCGTCTGCGCCACCCCGCGAAAGTGCGGCTGCTGGCCGCGCGCACCGGGCGAATAGCGATTGAGGTAAGCCCAGCGCCGCCTACCCGCGCCACACCGATGCAGGTCGCCGTCACCCCGCTGCCAGTTGCGCCGCGCGACTTTCGCCTGCGCCACAAGACGAGCGATCGCGCCTTCTACGACGATGCACGTATCGCGGCGGGCACCGACGAAGTGGCGTTCGTGGGCCCGGACAATTTCCTGACCGAAGGCAGTTTCACGACGATCTTCGTCGAACGCGACGGCCAACTCGTCACGCCACCACTGACACGGGGATTGTTGCCCGGAATCCTGCGCGCCGCGCTGATCGAACAGGGCCGTGCGGTGGAGGGCGATCTCTCGGCCGCCGACCTTTCAGACGGCTTTCTGATCGGAAATGCGCTGCGTGGATTGATGCCGGCGGTTGTTGCAGTTGCGAAATCGAAGTCACGACCGCTATAGGCCGCGCGACATAACAGGGCTGCGCCGCCGCAGCTCCGCGAAACTTTACGAGGCCCGTCGACATGAAGCCCTCCGCCGCGCTTGACCGCATCAGCCCTTCGCCCACGCTGGCGATCACCTCCAAGGTGTTGGAACTGAAGCGTGCCGGGGTCGATGTGATCGGGCTGGGCGCGGGCGAGCCCGATTTCGACACGCCCGATTTCGTCAAGGAAGCCGCGATCCAGGCGATTCGCGACGGCAAGACGAAATATACCAATGTCGATGGCACGGCCGAGCTGAAGGACGCGATCGTCGCCAAGTTCAAGCGCGACAACAACCTTGATTACACCGCGCAGCAAGTCTCGGTGAACGTGGGCGGCAAGCACACGTTGTTCAACGCGCTGGTCGCGACGCTCAACCCGGGCGACGAAGTGATCGTCCCCGCGCCTTATTGGGTCAGCTATCCGGACGTGGTTCAGTTCACCGGCGCAACTCCGGTGATCGTCGCTGCCGGCGCGGCGCAGGGTTACAAGCTGACCCCGGCGATGCTGGAAGCCGCGATCACCCCGAAGACGAAGTGGCTGATCCTCAACTCCCCGTCGAACCCGACCGGCGCCGCTTATACCGCGGCCGAGCTGAAGGCGCTGGGCGAGGTGCTCGAACGGCACCCGCAGGTGTGGATCTTCGCCGACGATATGTACGAGCATATCGTTTATGACGATTTCCAGTTCGCGACGATCGCGGAGGTCTGCCCGTCGCTTTATGATCGCACGCTGACCGTCAACGGCTGCTCCAAGGCCTATGCGATGACCGGCTGGCGGATCGGCTTCGCGGCCGGTGCACCGTGGCTGATCAAGGCGATGGCCAAGCTTCAGTCGCAATCGACGTCCAACCCGTGTTCGATCGCGCAGGCGGCTGCAACGGCGGCGCTCAACGGCGATCAATCGTTCCTGATCGAGCGCAATGCGGCGTTCAAGTCGCGCCGCGATCTCGTCGTGTCGATGCTCAACCAGACCGTCGGCATCACCTGCCCGCGCCCGGAAGGCGCCTTCTACGTCTATCCCGAGGTATCGGGCGTGATCGGCAAGACCACGCCGGGCGGCAAGAAGATCGAGAACGACAGCGATTTCGTCGGCTATCTGCTCGACGACGCGCGCGTCGCGGCGGTGCAGGGCGTGGCGTTCGGGCTCTCCCCGGCGATGCGCATCAGCTACGCCACCGGCGAGGACGTGCTGCGCGACGCGTGCGAGCGCATCCAGACGGCCTGCGCCGCGCTGCGCTGAAGCTCGCGGGTTTCAACAACGAAACAATGCGTTTCGATTGTTGAAATACCGCGGCAACCCGCGAGTACCTATTTGCCTGCTGCCGGATGAACGGCGGCGCCAGCCAAGGTTCAGCGGCCCCAAGTATAAGTTTCCTTGTCGATGGCTGGGCGCGCCCCACCTGTCGCCCTGAGCAGATTCAAGAAGAGATCACGCGAATGACCCGTTTCCTCAAATCCACCTTCCTGTGGCAATTCGCAGGCGGCTTCATGATCGGAGCGGTGGGTCTGTTCGCGTTGCATCCGGTCTCCGCCAGCACGCCCCCGCCTGCTGCGCCGACCCACATCGTCGCGCGGTGATAGCGCGGCGCTGAGCAACACCCTATATTGGGGGGCATGAACCGCTCCCTGCCCGCAATTGCCGTGGCCGCGTTTCTGGCCACTGCGACCTCCCTCCCCGCCAGCGCCGCCGAGCGCGCGGTGGCGATTCCGCCGCCCGCCCGCGACGTTCCCGCCACGCCCGGCACGCAGACAGCAGTCTTCGCCGGGGGGTGCTTCTGGGGAATGGAGGCGGTGTTCGAGCGCGTGAAGGGCGTGCGCTCCGTCACGTCGGGCTATGCTGGCGGCAGTGCGGGCAGCGCCAATTACCAAGCGGTCTCAGGTGAAAGCACCGGCCATGCCGAGGCGATCCGGATCGTGTTCGATCCGCAGCAGATCAGCTACGGCACGTTGCTGCGCGTCTATTTCTCGGTCGCGCACGATCCCACCCAGCTCAACCGGCAGGAGCCGGATAGCGGCCCGAGCTATCGCTCCGCGATCTTCCCGCAATCCGACGCGCAGCGCGCCGTGGCGGCGGCCTATATCGCCCAGCTCGGCCAGACCCATGCATGGCCGCGCCCGATCGTCACCCGGATCGAGGGCGGCGGCTTCTTCCCGGCGGAGGATTTCCACCAGCATTTCTATGATCGCAACCCGGCCAATCCCTATATCGTCCGCTGGGACAAGCCTAAGGTTGCCGCGTTCCGCGCCGCTTTCCCTAATCTCGTGAAGTGAGCGGGCGCGCTTCCTCGATCAGCAGCACCGGCACTCCATCGCGGATCGGATAGGCGACACCGGTGGCGTCTGAAACCAGCTCTGCCGCCTCCGCGTCATAGCGCAGCGGCTGACGCGTCACGGGGCAGACCAGTCGTTCAAGCAGCCACGCGTCGATCATTGCAGCGTCACGCGATCCTCGCCGTCGTGGCGACCGAAGAATTGCAGGAGCTGGACGACCAGTTCGGCGCGCTCGGCAACTGTGCGCGCTTCGAGCAACGCCTGCTTCGCCGCCGAATCGAATGGTGCGATCTGCGCGATGCCGTTGACCAGGCTGGCGTCGTCGAGCCGCCCGACCGCGTCCCAGTCAACCGCATAGCCCTGCACTTCGGCGAAGCGCTTCGATTCGATCTCCAGCCCGGCGCGCGCGGCGAGCGACAGCGTGTCGTCCGCCGGCACCGCCAGCAATTCCGCCTCGACCTGCCGGAATTGCGTCGTCACTTCGAGTTCGCGCGTCACGCGAAACAGCGACAGCCCTTCGAGCACGATGTTCGAACGGCCGTCGTCCAGCATCTCGATATCGGTGATGCGCCCGACACAGCCGATATCGAAAAGCGGCGGGGGATCGCCTTCGCCGCGCGGCTGGATCATCCCGATCCGCCGATCGCGCGCCATCGCATCCGATACCAGCGCCCGATAACGCGGCTCGAAGATGTGCAGCGGCAAGTGCATCCCCGGAAAGAGGATCGCGCCGGCGAGCGGGAAGATCGACAGCCGGGCCATGACTAGCCGAACAGGATCGCGGAAAGCTTGCGGCGCTGCTGCGAGACCCACGGATCCTCCAGCCCCACCACTTCAAACAGCTTCAGCAATTGCTGGCGCGCGGCGCCCTCGTTCCAGTCGCGCTCGGTCGCGACGATGCCGAGGAAGCCCTCGGCCGCCGCATCGCGGCTCCCCGCCGCCATCTGCGCGTTGGCGAGATCATAGCGCGCCTGAAGATCGCCCGGATTGGCCGCCACCGCCGCTTCCAGCGGCGCGAGATCGGACACGACCGGCGCGGATTTCGCCAGCGCGAGCGCGGATTTCGCGCGCTCGATCTCAGGCAGCTTCGCGATCTCCTCCGGCAGCGCGGCGATCATCGCCTCCGCCGTTTCAATATCGCCCGCCGCGACCAGCGCGCGAACGCGGCCCGAAACGACCGCGGGGTTGTCCGGCGCCATCTCCGCCAGCTGATCGAAGATCGACAGCGCGCGCTCTACATCGCCCGCCGCCAGCACTTCCTCGCCCATCGCGATCAGCGGCTCGAGCTCCGCCTCCTGCTGCTGCGCTTCGCCCGTGATCGGGAGCTGGCGAAGCAATTGGTCGAGCATCGTGCGCAGCTGCGATTCGGTGCGCGCGCTGGTGAGATCCGCGACGAGCTGCCCCTGAAACATCGCATAGACGGTGGGGATCGAACGCACCTGGAATTGCGCGGCGATGAACTGATTCTTGTCGGTATCGATCTTCGCCAGCACGACGCCCTTGTCGGCATATGCTGCGGCGACCTTCTCCAGCACGGGGGCCAGCGCCTTGCACGGCCCGCACCATTCCGCCCAGAAATCGATGATGACGAGCTTCGTCATCGACGGTTCGACCACGTCGGCGCGGAACGCCTGCACCGCCGCCTTTTCCGCTTCACTCATACCCAGGGTTGCCAAGGATCGCTCCAACTTGATTGGTGCGCCCTTATGTGGGGACCGGCCGGGGGAAGCAAACCCCCGGCCGGCCGGAAACATCAGATTATGCTGCGGTGCCGCCCCACCGGCACCGCGACAATCAGAACGCCGCCGTGATCGAGAACAGCGCGGTCGAGCCGGCGATCGAGCTGCCATCCTTGGTCGAAGCGAAATTGGGGAAGAGATAGGCGGATTTGCTGCGGCTGATATCGGTGTCGATCCATGCCGCGCTCAGCGTCAGCGGGGTGCCTTTCACCGCGAAATCTGCGCCGATCATCCAATCCCAATAATGGCCGGTCGGCGCGGCGCTGGTGCCGTTCGGGCCGAGGCCGTTGTTGCCGTCCGAATGGCCGAGATGCGCCTTGGCGGTGAGCGGGGTCGAGGGGATCGCCGCCGACAGATCGGTCCAGATATACAGGTTGTCGTTCTTCGCGTTGGGATGGTCGGGGATGCCGGTCGCGTAGCTCGCCGCATCGTTATACCATTTGCCGAGCGCCTGCTGCTTGGGCGCATAAGCGACGCCGACCAGCACGGTGGCGGGGCCCGCGGTGCCAGACAGTTTCACATACGGCTCGCCGAAGTCGCTCTTGTTGGCGCCGCCCGGATACATATACCAGGTGAGCCCGGCATCGATCGAGATGCCGCTACCCAGCGACCTTTTGTAGCCGCCGATCAGATCCAGCTCCATGTTCGCCCCACCGAACGTACCCCAGCCGGCCAGGTTCGATGCCCAGGTGCTGACATAGAAGCCACTCTTGTGGGCGATGGTGAAGCCACCCTGCACGGCGGCATGTTTGTCGGTCTGCGACACGCCGCGCAGGCGGTAATCGCTGACCACGCCGACACTGCCGGTGACGGTAACGTCCTTTGGCGGCGCGGTTTCCTGCGCTGCGGCAGGGACGGCCACGACGGTGAACGCAAACGCGGAAATAAGCTGAAACGTCTTCATGGAACCTCCTGTTGATCAGAGGCTCCTCCTGCTTTCCCGTCCGCCGTTGCTCTCTATCCCATGGGGACGGGCCGCGACTGGTCGGTAGTAATTACGCTAGTGCAGCATTCTTTCTGAAATGTTGCTGGATTATGTCAAAACATTGCTGAATCGCGTGCCGCCGTTGGTGTGATGAATCGGCCACGGCAGACTGATCGTCGCCTCCAGCCCATGCGGCTGGCAATTGGCGAGCGTCAGCGTGCCGCCCTCTGCCTCCACCGCCTGCGCGGCGATCGCCAGCCCGAGCCCAAACCCTACCGTATCGCGGGACCGCGCGGGATCGAGCCGGACGAAAGGCTGGATCACCGATTCGAGCTGATCCACCGGTATCCCGAGCCCATCATCGATCACTCGCACCTTCACCGCTTCGCCGCCATTCTCCAGCGCGATCGTAACGCGGTCGCCATGTTGCAGCGCGTTATCGACGAGGTTGGTCAGCGCGCGCTTGAAGCCGGAACGGCGCAGCGGCAGCTCCAGATGATCCGGGCCGATATATTCCGCCACCCGCCCTGCGTCGCTCGCATCGTCCACCAGTGTCGCGCACAGCACCGCCAGATCGATCGACACGGGCGCTTCGGGATCGTTCTCTCCGCCCAGAAAGGCGAGCAGCGACGCGATCATCGCCTCCATCTCCGCCACGTCGCGCCCGATCGCATCCCGTGCGTCCACGTCCGGCACCGATTCGGCGTGCAGCCGCAGCCGGGCGAGCGGTGTGCGCAGATCATGCCCAACCGCGGCCAGCGCCTGTGTCCGCGTGTCGATCAGCGCGCGGATACGGGCCTGCATGCGGTTGAACGCCCCGACAACGCGGCGCACCTCACCGGGGCCGTCCTCCGGCACAGGATCGACGCGATCGCGCCCCATCCGGTCCGCCGCCGCCGCCAGCCGCCGCAGCGGCAGCAGGATACGCCGCAGCATCAGCCCGCCGATCGCGATCAGCGCGAAAGCCAGCACCAGCGCGAAGGCGATTCGCTCGAACCCGAAGGTCAGCCGCGTCAACGGCTCCAGCGTGCGGAAATAGAGCCAGCTGCCGTCCGCGAGTCGCAATCCGCCCGTCACCGCCGCCGCGCCGCCGCCCGGTGAGGTCAGCAGGACACGCAGATCGCCGGTTTGCAACCCCGGCTCCCATGCGAGGATCTGGCGCCGCATCTCGCCGAGCGGAGGCGCCAGCGGCGCGCGGCGCGGCGGCGCCTGATCCCAGCGCATCGCATAGCGCGTCGTGGTCAGCGCATAAGCCATCGCCGCACGCCCGGCCGGCGCCCGTTCCTCGATCAGCCTTCGACTGATGACGAGATGTTCGGCCAGCCGCCGCGCCTCATCGTCGCGCACCGAAAACTGGCTGGCGCGCTCATAGAGCAGGGTCGAGACGCCGAATTCGATCAGCATCGTCAGCAGCAGGATCGCGACGACCTGCCCCAACAGCCCCGTCGAGAGAATCAGCCGCTTCAACTGCGCTCCACCGGCGCGTTGAGCATATAGCCCACTCCACGCACCGTGATGATCGGCGCGGCATCACCCGCCGTCGACAACTTGCGCCGCAGACGGCTGACCAGCACGTCGATCGAGCGATCCGAACTGTCGCCGAGCCGCGTGCGCGACAGCTCGATCAGCCGCTCGCGCGCGATCACGCGCTGCGCATGATCCGCCAGCACCACCAGCAGATCGAATTCCGCTCCCGTAAGATCGACCACTGCCCCGGTCGGCGAAAGCAGCTCGCGGCGCGGCAGATTGAGCGCCCAGCCCTCGAATCGCATCATCCCCTCGCCGCTCACGCGGGATCGGCGATCGAGCGCGGGCCGGCGCAACACCGCACGCACCCGCGCGACCAGCTCGCGCACGCCGAACGGCTTGCCGATATAATCGTCCGCGCCCAGTTCGAGCCCGACGACGCGATCCGTCTCGCTGGAGCGCGCCGACATGAAAATGATCGGCACATCGCTTTTCTGGCGAAGCGCGCGACACAGATCGATTCCGCTGGTGCCGGGCAACATGATGTCGAGCAGCACGAGATCGACCGGCCCCGAATCGAGCGCCAGCCACATTTCCGGCGCGGCAGAGGCCGGGCGCACGACGAAGCCATTTTCCTGCAACGCGCGCGCCGTGAGCATGCGCAGGGAAGGATCGTCCTCGACGAGCAGGATCACGGGAGCGGTCATCGCGCGGGCCTAATCGCGAAGGAGATGCACGGTCAACGCAACGAGGGGGTTGGCAAGACCAAAAACGGCTGCTAGTGGCCGCGCCTCACCCACCCCGGAGGCTTCCGGGACAGGCGCCAGAGCGGGCGTAGCTCAGGGGTAGAGCACAACCTTGCCAAGGTTGGGGTCGAGGGTTCGAATCCCTTCGCCCGCTCCAGTCTTTTCAAAGACTTATCCGCGCATGCGGACCGTGGCACATACGCCACCCCACCATATCCCACAAACTCGCCTCTCAAACTCGAGGTTTTGCAACTCACAAGAGTGAGCGCCCTCTCGCTTTCGGATTTGCAAGGGACCGCCACGGGGGGGGGAGGGGCAGAAACCCGGCGCAAAAGAATCGCGTTTCAAGCCCACCTTTTCGCTCAAGAAAAAATTTAGAAAAAATTCTTCCTGCAGCGGTCAAGAACCTGACGACCGCCCCGAAGAGGGCATGTCGCCCGCAACGGTCGCGAGATCGCATCGTAGCGCAATGCAAAGACGATTGAGCGTGGTGAAGGTCACGTTCCGCTCGCCGCGTTCGATCGCACCGAAATAAGACCGATCGACCTCTGCGAGCAACGCGAGTTGCTCCTGCGTAAGGCCAATACGCTTGCGCTGCGCCCTGATTCGCCGGCCTAATTCACGGAGGATTTGCCTCTCGTCCATCGAGCGGGCTAGGCCGCAAATGCGGACTATCGGTCCACGGGCTTTTATACCTCATTAAGCGCTCTGAGCTATTCTGCTTCCGATATGACTTGAACAGGGTGGAGGTAGCCGTGCGTCGCAATCTGAAAATTGCCCGCCTGCGTATGGGCGTTCACGCAGCCATAGGCGCAATGGCGATCACCGCAGCCGGCGAAGCCCACGCTCAGACGAGCAGCTCTAACTGCATGGCGATGGGCGGCGGCATGGTACACTGCGACACCGTGAGCACGGGCGACGGTGGATACGCGCTTGGCGAAGCGATCGGGACCATGATCATGGGAGCGAAAGAAAAATCGCTTTAGAAAAAAAATAGGCCAAATGCTTGCTGACGGCGACTGCAAAGGCGCAATGCTCTACGCATATCAACAAGGGACGGATGGAACTAGGTGGCCAGGTTGCGAGATCATGCCCCCCCCCACTGGATCAACGGCCCCAGCATATGGCAGCACAGCGACTCCAACGCCGAGCGCGGGCCAGCAGCCCCCAATTTCTTCCATCCAACTAGAAACCCGCCTCCGGGAAGCAGCGGTGACCGCACGCACACCCGTTACCATTGATAATACTACGATCATTTCAAAAGTGGAAGCGGTTGGAAGTCAAATCTTATTGACGGCAACGGTGAACAATGAAGAAACAAATTTCTCCGATGAAAAGCGGGTCAACATCATAAATAGAATTTGCGCCCTAGGGCCAGGACTCGTTGATTACAGCCAGAAGATGACGGTGGCAGCGAGTGCGATGGCGGAGAAGAAGGCAATCGGGCATCGGTCATAGCGGGTGGCCACACGGTGCCAGTCCTTGAGGCGCCCGAACATGATCTCGATGCGGTTGCGGCGTTTGTAGCGGTGCTTGTCGTATTTGACGGCCTTGTTCCGGGATTTTCGGCCCGGGATGCAAGGCGTGATGCCCTTTTCCTGCAAGGCGTCCCTGAACCAGTCGGCATCATAGCCCCGGTCAACGAGCAGCCATTGGGCCTTCGGCAACTCATCGAGCAGAGCGGCGGCACCGATATAATCACTGACGTGGCCTGCGGTCATGAAGAAGCTCAAAGAGCGGCCGTTCGCATCGGTAACGGCATGAAGCATGGTGTTCATGCCGCCTTTCGTGTGGCCGATCAGGCGGCCCGCATCCCCTTTTTTGCCCGCAGGCTGGAAGCCGTGCGGTGCGCCTTCAAATAGGTCGCGTCGATCATCACAGTCTTGCGCTCGGAAGCCTGAGGCGCAGCCAGACCTTCCATCATCCGAAGAAAGACGCCCTTGTCACCCCACCGTTTCCAGCGATTGTAGAGCGTCTTGTGCGGTCCATACTCTTTCGGCGCATCCCGCCAGCGCAGCCCGTTGCGATTGACGAAGATGATCCCGCTCAACACCCGTCGATCGTCAACCCGGGGCTTGTCGTGGCTCTTCGGAAAATACGGCTCAAGCCACGCCATCTGCTCGTCCGTCGGCCAGTAAAGATCGCTCAAATCCAGTCTCCTCAGAGAGACGGAATCAGATCGCGCCGATCATATCAATAGGTCCTGACCCTAATGCACGATAAAGGACGGTATCATACGAGTACTCAGGCGAGCGGGAAACGCGAAAGAGATTCCGCGAATCAACGACCGCGCGGCTTCCCTGCCGTACGCGCTTGATCGCCGGCGGTCGCGAACGGCGAAGTCGCATTGGCATAAGGATCGTAATAACGGTCAATCCGGTTGCCAATGCGCGATTGTACACGGTTCGGGATACGGCTGTTGATCCGCGCCATCGGCTTGATACCGGTCACGCCCTGCTCCTTTGTCTGGCGCTGCCCAGCCTCGCCAACCGCCGAGCCGGCTACATGGCCGCCCTTCACCTCTTGCGCTAACACGGGGGACACCCCGGCCATTAGCACCAGCACCGCAAACGTCGAACCGCACGCACGCAAGACCATCACTTTTCCCTCGTCACCGCGCCGGCGCTAGCTGAACCCGATCAATCTGCCCGCTAACCCCTGCAACCGCATCGGAGGAACGGGCAACGAGCATCAGATATTGCACCGCGCATCCCGCCAACACGCTAAACCGGCCGGTGAAATTGCCGCCGCCCTGCGCCGAATTAGGTATTTCGACATGGCCCAGTTCGCGCCCGTCCTGGCAGGTCAATGTCCAGTAAGGCCGCGAGCCGGGTGGCTGGTCCAGGTTCTGGCTGCGCCCCCGAAGTACGTAATTGCCGACCGGCAGCAATTGCATCTGCCGTAGCATTGGCCCACCGACGCTGGCCGGCGCTGAGAAATCGAAAACCCCGCCCTGAATCACGGCAGAGATTCCGGCATCGTTGATCGCGACCCAATCCAGCGGCGACGGCGTATCTAACGTGGCGGTGAAATGCGGGTCGCGCGACATACGGCGGTCCGCACCCGGACGGATGGAGGCATAATAGGCCCACGCCTCGTCATAAAAGTTATCCTTCAGCAGCGCATTGACCAGCACCGCGCGCGCATTGCCGGAAATCGGTACGCCGACGCGTCGCAATCCAGCGAACAGAGTTGACACCGTACGTGGATCGGCACCGTTCGCGGCATATTCAATGAACGACTGGGTCCATGCCGGACGGGCGGCCAGCGTGTGGATCAGCGCATTGCGGATAGCCGGGTCCGCAATCGCATTTACCATCACCGGGAAAAGCAGGTCCGACCCATAGGTCGAGGTGCGCAGCGTTATGTCATATTGTCGCAGCGCCTCGGCCACGTCTCCACGCGACACCGTGTCCTCGATCGCCCAGAGCTGGGTGCGCAGGTCGCGCCGCGACAGCATCTGGGCGTAAGCGAAGACTCGCCGCGCCTGTGCCGTATCGCCCCGGATCTGTGCGTCGATCCCGAGCGTCGCCGCCGCCGGCACCGCGGTCGGATCCTGCCGCAACGCCAACCGTGCCAGCCCGTCAGCCTCAGCACGCTGCGCCGTTGTCGCCTCCGGCCCGGAGAGTTTTTCGGAGAGGAGAGCAGTAATCCGTCCATCTCCCGGCGCGAGCCGATGCGCCAGCTCTGGCGTGACGCCGCGTTCCGAATAGGCCAGCGACTGCATCACCGACCATGCTCCCACCATCGCGGCGAACAGCGCCAGCGCTATGCGGGCGCCCCATTCACCGGCGGAGCGGCGCAGCAGGATCCCATCGCGGCGCCTCATCCGCCGCGGGCCGCCTTGTCGACCTTGCCGTCGCGGCCATAACCATAGCCATATTCATAACCATAACCGTAATGCGCCTTGCGCGCCTCGAACTTGGTGAGCACGCCGCCGATGATATGGGCATTGGCACTGGCGAGCCGGCCCAGCGCGGTCTTGACGAGGCTGGAGCGTATGCCGTGCGATTCCACGGCAAAGATCACGCCCTCGACGCGGCTCGCGATCAGCGGCGCATCGGCGAGCCCCATCACCGGCGGGGAGTCGATCACCACGTGATCGTACATCTCCAGCAGACGCTCGAGCAGCAGCGACAGGCGGTTGCCCGTTAGCAGCTCGGCCGCATTAGGCGGAATCGGTCCGGCCGACATGGCGGTGAAGCCGAGATCACTCATCGGGAAGGTCAGCGAGGCGAAATCGTCCTCGCCCGACAGGAAATTACTCAATCCCCGATCGTGAGCCACGCCACCTAGGTGATGCACCGACGGCGAGCGCATGTCGCCATCGATCAGTATAACGTTGCGATGCGCGCGCGCTAGCGTGGTAGCGAGCGCAAGCGAGGTGGTGGACTTGCCCTCCGCCGGTCGCGTCGAGGTGACGGCGAAGGAGCGCGGTACGCCATGTTCAGTGGTGAAGCCAAGGTTTGTCTGCACTGCGAGATAGGCGTCGAACAGGTCGGACTTGCGATCGAGCAGCGCCTCCTTGGGCGTGCTGTTCTCTACCTTGGGCACCGAACCGAGCAACGGTAGGCCGAGCCGCCGCTCAACCTCGCCCGGATCGGCGATCGCCTCGTCGATCTGCTCCAGTGCAAAGGCTGCGAGGGCGCTTAAACCCAGTCCCGCCAAGAGCGCAATCGCGAGATTCAGCAGCAACCGCGGGCTTGAGGGCTTCTGCGGAACATCGGCCGGATCAACGACGGAGACGTTGTTCACGCCCACGCCACCCGCGACGCCAATCTCCTTGAATCGTTGGAGCACCCCATCATAGAGGGCTCGGTTGGTATCCACTTCCTGCTGATATATGTTGTACTGAATACTGCGCCGACGCAGGTCGAGATAGCTCGCCTTCAGTTGCTCCACCTTGGCGGCAAGAGCTTGCTCACGTTCCAACGCTTCGCGATAAGCGGCCCCCAATGCGCTGGAAACCCGGCCCTCTTCGCGTGCGATGCTGCGGTCTAACTGATCGAGCTGGGTCTTGATAGACTTGGCGGCAGGATATTCAGGCTCGAACTGGAGCATCAGCCGTTGATACTCGGCAGCCAGTTCGGCGCGCTTCTGGCGCAGTCCGTTGATCGCCGGGTTTGCCAAAGCCTCGATCGAAGCGCCAGCGCGCCCGGCTTGCTGATAGCGTGCTTCTGCCTGAATCCGGTCCGCCGTCGCCTGCGACAACGCTGTATTCAGCGATACCAGATCATCCGCCACGATCGAACGTTCAGACGTCATCCGTCCGTCGCCACCGGCCTGCGGCGGCAAATTGATGATCCGCTGGGCGGAAGCATAACCGACTAGTTGACGCTGGGATTGGTCGAGCCGCTCCTTGAGCTGGACCAACTGGCGTTGCAAGGCATCGCGGCCATAGGAGGTCGCCTGGACCTTGCGCTCCAGGTTGGTCTGGATGAAATTCTCGGCCCAGGCGTTCGCGACCTTGGTGGAAAGCTGGGCATCGGGGCTGGTGAAGCGGATGTCCACCAGCCGCGAAAGACGCGTCGGCTCGATGCCGATATGATCCATAAGGACTTCGCCAGCTATGCGTTGCCGTGCCGCGCGCCCTGCGGCGATATAGCGGCCATTGACCAGCTGAAACGCCGGGCCATCACGCTTGACACCGAACATCTCGAAGAATTTCGGATCGTCAATCAGATTAACCCGCTGCGCCACCCGCTCGGACAACTGACGCGATCTCAATAGCCCATATTGGGTCTGGTAGAATTCTTGATCCGCAACACCGGCTTCGCGCTCTACGCCCTGGATGTCGGTGACACGGTTCGATTCACGTGAGATTTCTACCGTTGTTATTGCGGTGAATTTAGGCGTCATCAGGAGCGTGACGATCAAGCCCAACAGAATGCAAGCCGCAATGATCCCGAGCATCACATGGCGCCACCGCACCGCAATCCGAAGGTAGCGGCGCAACAAAGCCGATTGCTCCGCCTCGACGGTTCTCGGTTGGATAGCTTGCGAACCCACCACCGCCAGATCACCTTGAAAGTGGGAAGATGCGATATTCATTTCAAGCCGCCTTATCGCAGGATCGCAACGAGAGGCGCTGCAAGCAGCGGCGAGAGCGATACGAAGTCACGGAACATCCGCCGCTGAGGGGAATCCCCGACGACGACGATGTCGTTCGCATAGATTGGCGGATCGTCATACGCACCACGTCGGATCGCGGCGACATTGTACAGAGCCGCCATTTTGCGTCCATTTACTGTGCGCAGGATCACCACGTCTTCCTGTCGCGCGAATTCAGAAAACCCCTTCGCCGAGGCGATAGCGCGTATCAGTGTCATCTGGTTGGTCACAGGATATAGGCCGGGCTCTACTACCTGCCCGTCGATCGTCACGACTTGACTGACCGAACTCTTGATATTGACGGTAACCTTCGGGTTACGAACATACCGCTCCTGCAATGCGCCTTCAATCGCGGTGGCCAATTCGGCTGAAGTCTTGCCGCGGGCATCTATCGTGCCCACCAGTGGCATCGCGATCTTCCCGCTCGCATCTACCTGCAATTCGCGACTCAGTTCAGGAACATTGAAGACGTCAACCTGGATCGTGTCGAGCGGTCCGATCAGCGAGCGGCGATCTGGCGCCGTCAAATCGTTGCGATCTGGAGCGGGCAGCGCTTCAATGTCCTGGACGACAGTCAAGCGCGAAGTGGACTCAAGCTGCGGCCGGCCAGTCAGGCAGCCGGACAGAGTCGTCGCCAGCAGTAAAGCAATACAGGTTTTTCGCATGCGCTCGGGAAGTTCCGAATTTAGGTGAAAGCCACCGGGCTATAGATGCTACCCAGACATGGGTAAAGCAGCGCCGCGCCGACCGCGCCCGGCTTCTGTCAACCAGATGCCTGCAATCGTGATGACAGCCATAATGATGGGCGTGCGCGCCGGATAGTCGAAAAGGCTGGCGATGAATATCAACAGCAGCATCGCCGATCCCAGCCGCGCCGTAGCGCTACGCGCCTCACTAGGCCGCCAAGCGTTAAAGCTCGCCCATGCCCACCATCCAAGCGCGACAACCAACGCCAGGATGCCAGGCACCCCTGCCCCCCCCGCTATCTCGAGAAAATCATTATGCGCGTGATTGAAGTAGGTCAGCTTGAGAAGCGCCAGGGGCTCGTGGACGCGGAACAGGGGATCGAAGCCGCCGAGGCCAAAACCGAAGGGGAAATAGGCGCCGATCATGTCGATCACCACCGGCAATGCTTGGCGCCGCATATCCTGCGCGCTATCCTCGGCCAAGATACGCTGGATCGATACCGCCCGATCTGTCGCAACTGCCAGGAGCACGCACGCCGCCACGAGCAACAGTATGCCGGCCAGAACTGCGGGAAACGCCCAGCGTGGATAGCGGCGCAGCGCACGCCGGATTTCGTCGCGCACCAGCGCAAGCCCCAAAACCAGGCCGGCCCCTCCCAGCAGCAATCCGGCACGGGATCCGCTGGCAAGGATGCTAAGCAAGAGCAGGGGCAACAGTCCAACTGCGGCCGGTATTCGCCAACTCGGCGCTTTTGTAGCTCGAAAGGTCCAGACGGGCACGATCAGGCAACCCAAGGCCATGAAAAGCGCGAAGTGGTTACGATTGGCAAATGGCCCTCCGATTTGGCCGGTCGTTTGATTGATGAAGGGATTACGAGAGCCGCCAGCGGACACCTGGACCAATGCTAGGACAAGAGAGGCAATGACCAGCCCGAATAACAGCTCGGGCAGGTTCGCTCGCCCCTCCTTGCGCATCTGCGCAATTAGCAAAAGAACCGCGGCTGGGACGACCAAGGAAGCGGCCGCATTCCACGTCGCGCCAGGCACCAGCGACCAGGGTCGCCACGGCTGATCCACGCCCTCCGCCGCCGAGACAAAAGCATCTCGGCCCGGCAAGGCCTGCCACAAAGCAGGCGGCAGAGGGATCAACTGTAATATCGGAAGCAGGGCCGCGACGCTTAATAAGGCGAGGACAGGCATTAATCGGTCAAATGTTGGCCGACGCCCGAACAACGCCGCTCCAATCAACACCGCCCATGCCGCGCTCCGAACGACTGCTTGCCCCAGAGCATCCTCGCGCGATGCACCTCCGGCCACCCAAAGGACGCAGAGTAGAACGCAAAGCAACAAAAAGGCCCTGTCTTCGCGAAGAAGCTCGAAGAATCGGATCAATCGGGTTTGTGCTGTTTCGCCGGACATAGGTGAATGCAAGCGGGTGCCCATCAACGCGCTCCGCTGTCATGTGCCAGGGCGCGGGCATGCGTGCCCCGCACCGACCTCAGCTTCCGAGCGTTTGGGACGGCGATCGCAACCCGTTCAGGCTGCCGGGAAGCCAGCTCGACCCAATCGACAATGTCACTGCTAGGCATGAACTCAATCACCAATTTCGACAGCAAGGCACGTGCCCCCACCACATCGCCCGCTTCGATCATTCCGCTCAAATGTCCGAGTTCGTGATCCAGCAAATCCCATGGTAGACTGTGCTCCGTCGCCTTCATGATGCGCGGGTGCGCGGTGGATTTGGGATTATCACCGATCAACAGTTCTTCGTACAGCTTCTCGCCGGGCCGCAGGCCGGTGATCCGGATTTCGATATCGCCATCGGGATGCATTTCGTCGCGCGGCATGAGACCCGACAGATGGATCATCTTGAGCGCCATATCATAAATGCGGACAGGCTCTCCCATATCGAGAACGAACACCTCGCCTCCCGTGGCCATGGCCCCAGCATGAAGCACCAGATTGACCGCCTCGGGTATTGTCATGAAATAGCGGGTAATGTCGGGATGCGTTATTGTGATGGGCCCGCCCGATTGAATCTGGCGAGTGAACAAGGGCACCACCGATCCGCTCGACCCTAACACATTGCCGAAACGGACTATCGAAAAACACGTCTGCTGCGGATCCACGGTTGCGCTCAGCCCTTGGAGGACGAGCTCGGCAAGGCGCTTCGAGGCTCCCATGACGTTGGTCGGCCGGACTGCCTTGTCGGTACTCACCAACACGAAATCTGGGACCGCGTAGCGTGCCGCGAGCCGCCCCACGGTCGCGGTGCCAAGAACATTGTTCCTCAACCCCTCGAGGGGATTATGCTCGACAAGCGGGACGTGCTTGAATGCGGCCGCATGAAAGATCATCTGCGGCCGCCACGTCCGCAGGATCGATTCCATCCGCTGCACATCAATCACGGAGGCAAGCAGCGGAACCAACCTGTCCCCACCTAGCGGAGCGAGCTCATGGTGGATCGAATAAAGTGCGAATTCACTGGAATCGACCAACAATAGCCGCCGCGGATTCATGCCAATGATCTGACGACAGAGCTCACTGCCAATCGATCCGCCGGCGCCCGTCACCAGGATTACGTGATCCTTTATATATTCCGCCAACAGCTTGCTTTCATACGATACAGGATCGCGCTGCAGCAGATCGGTGATGGTTACCTCGCGCAAATCATTGGCGTGCACAGTGCCATGGGCGAGATCGAGCAAACCAGGCAGCGTGCGCACCCCGACGCCAATCGTCTTGAGCTCGTCGACAATCTGGCTACGGCGCGCGCGCCCAGCGGAGGGAATCGCCAGCAGCACTTCGGCGATTTCCAGATCGTCGATATGCTTGTGCATCCCGCCCGGGTCATAGATGCGCAAACGGGAGATGCGACTACCATGCAGCGAACGATCGTCATCTAGGAAGCCGACGATCTCCATTTCACGGCTATTCGCCATGACGTTAGCAAGTTGCCTTCCAGCTGACCCGGCACCATAGATCAGCGCACGCTTACGCGGTTCAGCACTGCTGATGCGGCGGTACCGATCCCCAAGCATCATGCTCGCTACGACGCGGGAGAAGGATACGGCGAGGAACAGTAATACCGGCTGGATTAGCCCAACGGTGCGCGGCACATCTTTGAAACCATAGGCCGTGATGAAGGCCGAATAGCCGAGACCATAGACCGCGCAGGCTGAGGCGCATGCACCCAAAGTGTCGGCGCCCGCATGGCGGAAAACGATGCGATACAAGCCGAATGCCGAAAACACCGGGATTGCAAGCATCGCGGACAGGGAGATCGCAACCAGTGGGTGGCCGCTCATCGGCGCCCATTCACTAAGCCTTAGACAATAGGCAATCCAGACCGCAAGCGCGCATAGTGCGACATCTACGCCAACCGCGATCAGCCGCTTCAAAGGCCGAGGTAGCGCCAGAAGAGAGTCGGCAATTAACCGCATGCTATTCTATGCTCCCCACTTTAGCGCGCGTCCGACCGATAGATCGGAACGCCTTAGGCCAAGAGCTGGACTATTCCTACCCTATGGATGTCGCATCGACCCGCCCCGCCCCGGGCCGTCGCGCCCGAGGACCTCTTCGGCAACGAGATAGGCGTGTTAATGCAAGATCGACTACTTCTGTCGCTACCACATCTGGGCGAAACAGATAAAGTCCGCCTGCGATGGATAGGATAATGACATGTTCTCCAACGGGATACTAAGAAGCCTGATCGTCCGCAAATTCGACCCTTTTCGTCGCAGGTTCAAGAAACCTCGAACCGAGCCGCACGAAGCGCCGGAGCCTGGGCGCCGCAAGCTTCTGGGCGCGGCACTGGCAGCAAACGGCGCAATCTGGCTTTCGCGCGAAAGCGTCGCGGCAAGCCAGACTGACGCGCCGACGCTTGCGGCGACAGAGCGCATCGACATCCGCCGCTTCGGGGCAAAGGGAGACCGCCAGACCGATGATATAGAGCCGATCCGCAAAGCGATCGCCCGCGCACAACAAACGGACCAATACCCCCGGAGCGTGTTCATTCCTGCCGGCAATTTCCGCCGAAGCGACAGCATTGCGCTGCCTAACCATCTCTGCCTGACGGGTGAGGGCGGCAGCTCGGTCTTGAACAGCCAGAATGATAGCGCGTTCAACAAACCGATCTTGGTGAATCAAGCGCGCACCGGCCTTATTGCCGCACGGATTCAGGATTTGGCGCTCTTTGGCGGGTCACACGGTATCAGGCTCGATGCAGAGGAGGAGAACGCCGACCTTCGCCTTCAAAATGTGAGCATGCTGATGCAAGGTGTGGCCAATATTGAGGCAAACAAACTTCTACAGACCGTCAAGATCTCCAACTGCATTTTCGGCAGCGCTCCATGGGGTATCCGCGTCGCAGGGACCGGAACCAACTGCTTCTACGCGGACGGATCTGAGTGGATCGATCATTCCGAGGGATCGATCTTCCTGCGAGGCGCAGACGGGGTCACCATTGTCGGTAGCCGTTTTGAGGGCAGCGGCCGCCGGGGCCGCTACTGCATCGATATCGAGAATGGGAGCAACATCCTCTTCCTTGGCTGCTTTTTCGAGAATGTTCACGAGTTTCTCGCCCGCTTTCGGCGCATCGATGGCCCCGTCGTATTTCAGTCCTGCCATTTCTCCGGCACGAGCCTAGGCGGAGGTGCGCTCCGTGCATTCCGCTGGGATATGGGTGACACAATGACCGTGTTCCGCGACTGTGTGAGCCTTCACCCCATGCCCGTCGGGGGACATGTCATGCTCGAGGGGAATAACCGCGGCATTTTCGCCGGGGAGGTGCTGGTTCAGGGCGCTGCTCAGTCAGGGCGTCTCATGGCCCAGCCACGTACGCTCCGCCCAGACCAGCCCGCCCTTGTTATCGAGACCTCTGCCGATCCGTCCTGGCGACTGCACGCGAACCTGACTCTGCTTCCTGATACAGACCGAACCAGCGATCCCATTTCCGTCACCCTGACAGCAGATGTTAATTCCCCCAGTGTAACACGGGCTGCCCCTCCCTACACCGCTCGGCTTGAGCGCATGGAGCCTCGGCGGTGGGCTATCTTTATCACTGCTGCCAGCGCGCAGCGCACGGTGCGGCTTGGGTACACCTTTGCCTGGGATTTCGCCGCTACGGCAATGCCGCCGGCAGTTCGCGTACCATTGACGTAACTTTCAAAAAGCGCCAGCGAGCCGCCTGTCGATCCCTTACAACACGATCTGCTCTACGACTCTGATTGGTTTGCCCATGCCTATTGATCCTGTGTCACCAGCACCCAGCGTCAGCGATGCGTCCGCAACTGTCGTGGTTCTCTTCCGGCCGGGCCCCGACGATATCGCGAACCTTACGCTAATGGCCGATTGGGGGCAGGAGGTGGTTGCAGTCGTCAATGGGTACGACGACGCGCTTTCAAAGCTTCTCCCGGCAAAAAACTGCATATTCTACATCCGCAACGTCGACAATCCGGGTCTGGCGCGCGCACTCAATCAGGGTCTCGCCGCTGCAATGGAGCGCGGAGCCAATTACGTGTTGCTGCTCGATCAGGACAGCCGGCCCCACGCCGCGATGCGCGGCCGCCTAATTGCCGTGGCGGCAGAACTGGCGGCCGCAGGACGACGAATCGGCTGCGTGGCCCCGGCGTTGGTCGACCGCAAGCTGGCGGGGGCCAATGTCGGCTCAAGCGATCCGCATAAGGCAACAAGAGGTACGCTTGCCACGTCGGGCACGCTCATCCCGCGCGCGGCATGGCACCAAGTTGGTCCGATGTGGGAAGACCTGTTCATCGACGGGATCGACCATGAATGGTGCTTCCGAGCGCGCAATTGCGGTTTCGAGACGGTAGTTTCGCCAGGCATCGTCATGGAACACGACATGGGCGAAGGCGCGATCAACTTTTTCGGCCGCTTCAAGCCGATTCACCGGTCTGCGGCGCGGCACTATTTCATCGTACGCAATACGCTCTGGCTGGCAGGTCGAAGCTATATACCGCTTCGTTGGCGCGCGAGCGAACTCTTGAAGCTGGTCTACCGCATGCCCGTCTATCTGTTGTTCAGCGCCGACAGGCCCCGTTCGATGCGCAATCTATTACGGGCATTTGCCGATGGCTTACGCTCGCCACGCTTCGTATCTGCGGGCCGATTTGAGTAGAAGCGGCCCGCCCTTGAAGACTGGCCATTGAGGACCGTTTGTCGATGAAACCGGACATCTATTACACCAATGCTCGCCTCGACGTCGTCGCGTTGATTCCCGATCGCAACTTCTCGCGCATTCTGGAAGTGGGCGGCGGCGATTTCCCTACTTTGCACAAGCTCGGCGAAGATCGTCAGGCTGAGATTTGGGGGGTAGATGTTCGGCGCCCCGAACCCACCTTCGACAACTTCGTCGAGGGATCTATCACCGATCCCGCAGTGGTGGCGCGCTTACCGCAGGACGGCTTCGACCTGATCGTAGCCAATGACGTGATCGAACATGTCGAGCAGACCGAGGAGTTCTTCCGCGTGCTCCTCATGATGCTGCGCCCCGGCGGACTCCTAGCGCTGTCGGTTCCCAACATCCGTCAAATCCGCACTGCCTATCATATCTTCGTGCGCGGAACTTTCCCGCGCGATGAGGCCGGCCTGTTCGATCGCACGCACTTGCGCTGGTTCTGCAAAAAGGATGTGGTCGCACTAGCAACCCGGGCCGGTTTCACTCTCAAGGATTGGCGAGGATCAGGGCGACTCGTGCCTTCCATGCTCGCGCGGATTGCCCCCGCCGAATTCCTTGCCCTGCAAAACTTGTTCATCTTCGCCAAGTGACGGTCCCACTCATTCTTACCTTCGCCGTTGCGGCGGCGGCAATGATGGCCGGCTTTATTGTCGAATCCTCATCCTGGTGGATCAAGGGCGCGTGCACTCCGGGAACGATCGGTCTCTATGTCAGTCGTTCAAACATCTATCTTTACTTCGGCCGTTTTTTTTCCCTTGCGTATAACGCGTTGATTGCTTTCGGGATCGAGAACGGCGCACCTGCACAGCATGTCGCTGCGACGCTGGCGATCGGTTTCGCCGGCACGTGTGTTGCCCATCTCCTGCTGCTTCGGGGAGGGGCGATTACGCATCTGACCGTTGCGGTCATGACCCGCATTTTGCTTCTGCCGAAGCCCGGCCCCTATGACGGGGTGCCACACCCTCAAATGGAGCGCCGAATTGTTACCTCCTCGGCGATTGCCTCGCTGTGTTTTGGAATCGGGATAAGCTTACCGCTTTTGCTGGCCGTGCTCGTGCCGCAATACCGAATGTCGCTGTCCTATGTGGGGCAAATGGTGAACGCGCTTGGCACGATCATGTTGCTGTTCATGGTCGACCAGCGGCTGTTCCGTTCCTTGGATGAAGGCGATCTTGCGCGGACTCTGCCCAGCTACAGCATGGGGCGCGCGCTAGCCTTCGGCCTCTCAGCCGCGCTGTGCTTCCTGATTTATAAGGCAATCTAAAGTGATTGGTGAAGAGAGGGTTCCTGCCCGAAGCTCGTTTGCAACCACCAACACCGGATATTGGGTGGCCATAGCAGCAATCGGCGCATGCATTGGCGCGGTATGGCTAACAACAAAACCAGGCAACTTTGCCGACGTCGATACGTATATTTTGTATCTTGATCAACTTATTCATTTCCCACCAGCAAACTGGTGGTACTTCGAAGCATTTTCAAATTTTTACCTTATTCTTATTCATTTAATTCAACCATCAGTGCAATCTTCCGTTTTTATAGCCCATTATATTCTTGGAATCACATTCATCTTCTTGCTTATTATTTCATTTCCTCCAAGAATCTCGTCTTGGCAATCTATATTTTTCTTCTTCTGTATACTGGGGCCAGTTTTAGCGTTCGTAACCCTTCGTGCTACACCCGCGTATTTCCTCATTTCGGCAAGCGTTTTTCGTGCAATGCGGCGCGATCCGCGCGCATGGATTTACGTTGCGGTCGCCTTCCTTTTTCATGCATCGACTTTACTCGCCCTCCCCCCCATGCTCTTGCTTTACTTTCAAAAATTTCTTCCTCAATCCCTCAGGGGAAAACGGGCCGCCTGGATATTGGCGATCGCCATTTCATCGCTACTGGTTGCCACGGCAATCTTTCCGCAGATAACATCAGCCCCAATCACCTTAATTCAAAGCACATCTTATCTTTCAAAATATATAGCATACACGGACGAAGTTCTTCCGACGAATCATGTTACAAGTATCAGTCATTATGTGTTTATGGTATTCGTAGTATTATTGACCATATCTTTTTTGATATCTTTAGATGATCGCGCAAAAAGCATAATAATTTACGTTATATCGTCTTCATTTGTATATTTGTCTATGTTTATGGCGCTTTCTCCGGTCGCAGCCTTCCGTCAAGCACCATTTTTTCTAATTCCCATGATTTCTTTGTTTCCATGGCAAAAATTCGGCATAAAGGGTCCTGTGGCCTTTCTTTTCATATTAGCCTGCGCGGTATTATTCGTCTTTCAGTTTGATCAGGTATACATATGAAACCGCAAGAAGGCCCCATGCCCCGCATCTGCGTTTTAATGGCTAGCTACAATGGCGCCAACTTTATCGCCGACCAGATTGCAACAATCCTTAACCAGCAAGATGTTGAAGTTGAGCTTTTTATTAGGGATGATGTATCGTTGGACGCGACCCCCGACATCATCGCCGCGGAGGCGCGACGCGATGCCCGCGTCCAGGTGGTGGATCCGCAAGGCATCTCAACAGGCTCGGCAGCGCGCAATTTCCTGCGAATGCTCGAAACAGTGGACTTCGGGGACGCCAATTATATTGCCTTGGCCGACCAAGACGATCTCTGGCTTTCGTATAAGCTGCGCAGGGCGATAGAGCGGATCACGATTGCGCGCGCGGGGGGTTATTCGGCCAATTTGACCGCTTTCGACAATGAAGGCCTGCGCGAACCATGGTTATTGCTCAAACAAGGCGCCCCCCAGCGTTTCGATCACTTTTTCCAAGGCGCCTCAGCCGGGTGCACCTATGTTCTCAGCCGGGCTGCCGCCGATGCCATTCGGCCGTGGCTCGCTACTTTGGAGTACCCCGTCGACTACGGAATCTCGCACGACTGGCTGATCTATGCCTTTGCGCGCAACCGTGAGCTTGGCTGGGTTTATGACGATGCCGCCTTGCTTCTCTATCGCCAACACAGTGCCAATGTATATGGGGCCCAGACAGGCCTGCAGAGTGTCGCCGCGCGCATCAAGCTGCTCCGGGCACGCTGGTATCGCCGCCATGTGCTCTGGATCGCCTCGCAGTTGGACTTGTCGACCGAGGAGCAAGTGCTGGTGCGGCGGGTGGCGCGGGGCAATCTCACGGACCGGCTTTGGCTGCTGGCACATGCAAGACAATTACGGCGGCGCCCTCGTGACGTCCTGATGCTCCGGCTAGCGATCGCTACCGGCCTGTTCTAAAGGCTGCCAGCCCCAGAATGTCTACAAGCCCCTGATAGCTAATCCAATTCCAGGTATTATTATGTCGGTCCAACTCATCCACCCGGTGCGGCATGGTGACGCGCGTGGCTGGTTCACCGAATATTATGCCGAGCGCCGCTTTGCCGAGCGCGGGATTGCCTGTCGCTTCGTGCAGGACAATCATTCGTTGTCGGTGCCTGCGCTGACGTTGCGCGGCCTGCATTTCCAGACCCCGCCGCACGGGCAGGATAAATTGGTGCGCTGTATCCGTGGCCGCATTCTCGATGTCGCGGTGGACGTGCGGCGCGGCTCGCCGACCTATGGCCAGCATGTCGCGGTGGAGCTGTCGGCGGAGAATGGCCGACAGCTGTTCGTGGGCGTTGGGTTCGCCCACGCCTTCATGACGCTGACCGAGGATTGCGAGGTGACCTACAAGGTCTCCGATTATTACGCGCCGGAATGCGACGGCGGGATCCGCTGGGACAGCGCCGGGATCGACTGGCCGCTGCCGACCGATACGCTGCCCGAGCTGTCCGCCAAGGACGCGAAGCTCCCGACCCTCGCCGAGTTCGACAGCCCCTTTCCTTATGACGGTCGCCCGCTGGCGCCGCTTGCCTGAGGTAGTTTGATGCGCATCTTCGTCACCGGCGGGGCCGGCTTCATCGGCTCGGCGCTGGTTCGCCATCTGATCGCCAATACGACCCATGAAGTATTGAACTTCGACAAGCTGACCTATGCCGGCACGCTGTCGACCGTCGAGGAGGTGGCAGGCAGCAACCGCTATCGCTTCGTCCGGGGTGACATCTGCGATGCCGAGGCGGTGCGCGCGGCGGTCGCGGAGTTCCGCCCGGACGTGATCACCCATCTCGCCGCAGAGAGCCATGTCGATCGCTCGATCGACGCGCCCGATGCGTTCATCCAGACCAACCTCGTCGGCACCTATGTGATGCTGGCGGAGGCGCGTGGTTATTGGCAGGGGCTCGACGGCGCGGCGAAAGAGGCGTTCCGCTTCCACCATATCTCAACCGACGAGGTTTATGGCTCGCTCGGCGATACCGGGCTGTTCACTGAGGATACGTCCTACGATCCGCGCTCGCCCTATTCCGCGTCGAAGGCGGGAAGCGACCATCTCGTCAGCGCCTGGGGGCATACCTTCGGGCTGCCGGTGCTCGTCACCAATTGCTCGAACAATTACGGGCCATATCACTTCCCGGAAAAGCTGATCCCGCTGATGATCGTCAAGGCGCTCGCCGGCGAGACGCTGCCGATCTACGGGGCAGGCACCAATGTTCGCGACTGGCTGTATGTCGAGGATCACGTCCGCGCGTTGCAGGCGGTGTTCGAGCGCGGCGCGCCGGGGCGCACCTATAATGTCGGCGGCAATAACGAGAAGACCAACCTCGCGGTGGTCGAGACGGTCTGCGCGATCCTGGATGCCGAGCGTCCGCGCGCCGACGGCAAATCCTATGCCGCGCAGATCGGCTTCGTCGCTGACCGGCCGGGGCATGACGCGCGCTACGCGATCGACGCGACCCGCATCCGCGACGAACTCGGCTGGGAGCCGGCCGAGACGTTTGAGAGCGGGATCGAGAAAACGGTGCGCTGGTATCTCGCCAACGAGCCATGGTGGCGCTCGCTGGTGGAGGCGAAGGCGGCCGAACGGCGCGGGCTCGCCGCGTGAGGGAGATCCTCGTCACCGGCGGCAACGGCCAGCTCGGCACCGAGTTGAAACGCTATCCATGGCCGGCGGGGTGGCGCGTGGTCGCGGTGGATATCGACGAACTCGATCTGCGCGATACCGCTGCGATCGCCGCGATGGTCGCGTCGCGGCCATGGGCGGCGGTGATCTCGGGCGGCGCCTATACCGCCGTCGACAAGGCCGAGGACGACAGCGTCACTGCCTGGGCGGTCAACGCCCTCGCCCCGGCCGCGTTCGCGCAAGGCTGTCGCGTGGCGGATATCCCGCTGGTCCATGTCTCGACCGATTATGTGTTCGACGGGGCAAAGCAGGGCAAATGGCTCCCCACCGATCCGACCGGGCCGCTCGGCGTCTATGGCGCGTCGAAGCTCGGCGGCGATCTCGCGGTGACGAGCGGCTGCCCGCGCCACGCCATCGTCCGCACCTCATGGGTGGTAAGCGCGCACGGCAATAACTTCATCAAGACGATACTGCGCGTCGGCGCCGAGCGCGATACGTTGCGCGTGGTCGACGATCAGCATGGCGCGCCGACGGCTGCGGCCGATCTCGCCACGGCGGTCGCGACGATCGCGCTCGCCATGGCCGATGACCGCGCGGCACCAAGCGGCGTGTTCCACTTCAGCAACGCCGGCGAGACGACATGGTGCGGCTTCGCCCGCGCGATCTTCGCCGGCGCGGCGCGGCGGCCCCTCGCCCGTCGTCGAGCCGATCGCTACCAGCGATTATCCCACGCCGGCGCGCCGCCCGGCCAACTCGCGCCTCGATCACGACGCGATCCGCGCCGCTTACGGTATCGAGCCGCGCCCGTGGCAGGCCGCGCTCGACGACATCCTCGACGAACTGATCGGAACACCCAAGTGAAAGGCATCATTCTCGCCGGCGGCTCCGGCACGCGGCTGCATCCCGCGACGCTGGCGATCAACAAGCAGCTGCTGCCGGTCTATGACAAGCCGATGATCTATTATCCGCTGTCGGTGCTGATGATGGCCGGCATCCGCGATATCCTGATCATCTCCAGCCCAGAGTTCCTCGACAATTATCGGCGGATGTTCGGCGACGGCGGCGAGTGGGGCATCGCCATCTCTTATGCCGAACAGCCCCGCCCGGAAGGGCTGGCGCAGGCGTTCACGATCGGGCGCGAGTTCGTCGGCGACGATCGGGTGGCCCTCGTGCTCGGCGACAATATCTTCTTCGGCGCACACCTCACCAACCTGCTGGCGAGCGCGGTCGCGCGTACCCATGGCGCGACCGTGTTCAGCTATCGCGTCGAAGACCCGGAACGCTACGGCGTGGTCGAGCTCGATCGCGACGGCCGCGCGATCAGCCTCGAGGAAAAGCCGGCGAAACCGAAGTCGAACTGCGCCGTCACCGGTCTCTACTTCTACGACAACCGCGTGCTCGATCTCGCCCGCGACCTGAAACCCTCGGCGCGCGGCGAGCTGGAGATCACCGATCTCAACCGCCTCTATATGGAGGCGGGCGACCTCTACGTCGAGCAGATGGGGCGCGGCTATGCGTGGCTCGACACCGGCACCCACGACAGCCTGCTCGAAGCTTCCGAGTTCGTCCGCACCATCCAGCACCGCCAGGGCATCCAGATCGCCTGCCTCGAGGAAATCGCGTTCACCCACGGCTTCATCACCGCCGATCAAGCCATCGCCCGCGGCGAGGCACTGAGCAAAACCGCCTACGGCCGCGCCATCATCAACGCCGTCCGCGAAAGCAACGCCTAGCGCCTTACCCATCCGCTGACGTCGATCACGCGGTCGATCGTGGCATCGTCCACCTCGACCTGACCATCCAGCATCAGCATCAGCATCGTGTGGGGAACCAAGTATCTAAGACAGAGGATTAGATATCCAGCGCATCTAAGGTCGTAACAGTGGTATGCGCCGCATATTCTCCCACCATCAGCCTTGCGGTATGCTCGCCCAATGGGCGTCGAATCCGGATCGTGCGCCAGCCACGACGGCGCGGTGTGACGAAATCCTTCAACGGGTTGTCTCCAATATAGACAATCCGCTCTGGAGCCACCCCAAGAGCACGTTCGATCGTTTCGAAGGGCCGGTCATGAGGCTTGCGGAACGTCACGCCGAAGCTGTCCGACATGACGATGGGGGAAATGCGCTGTTCCAGTCCAAGAGCTCGCACCTTGGCGGCCTGACTGGTGATCGGGCCATCCGTTACCATGCCGAGAGGCCTGTTGGCTGGAAAGCGTTCTAGAAATCGAATAGCATCTGGACATAACGCGATGTCCGGCTGATGCGCCCTATAAATCTCGACGAGCTCAGTTATCGAAATCGACGCTGAGGAAGCCAATGCCGCATCGAATATGGTGTTGCGTAGCCCAGACTCAAACAATGCCCAGGCTCGTTCCGAGAAGTCCTCCATCACCCCTTGGCCGGCAAGATGACGTCCCACTGCGTTAAAACCGGACCGGACATAGTCTCGCTCGAGATACAGAGTGTCGTCCAGATCCAGAACCACCGCATATGTCGCCTGGGCGGTCATCGAAAAACTTCCATATCGTACCGCAAGGCGGTGATATTAGGGCGCCAGTCATCTGCGGCGGTCCGCTCGAGTTCCAGAACCTCCTCGAGCAGCCATTGCGCGAAGCGGCCGCCGGCATGATGGGCCAAAGGATACCCCCCGCCGAAGCGCGCATTAATCTCGAACACGACAGGTCCGCGTGTTGTCAGTATGGCCTGGAAGCAGAAGGCTCCTCGGATTCCCATTGCACTTTTACCGATCTGCCGTGCGATTTCGGTGAGGGCAGCGTGGCGTTCGGTACGCCCCTTGGACATTTCTCCACCACGTGTCTCTAATCGTAGATGGGGAATCGCCGCCCGAAAATTGCCCTCGGCATCGTAGAAAACGTTAACAGTATACTCAGGTCCATCAAGCAATTCTTGCACGATCGAGTCTGCGGGTAATTCGAAACCCGCAAGATCAGCCCTCGTCCTAAGGACGCGCAAGCCGATCGACGAACTTCCGCCACGCGGCTTGACTATCGCTGGCAGGTCAATGGCAGCATGCGTGACGTTGGTATGCAGCGGTGTCACGGTGCGCGGAGTAGCAATGCCCGCCGCATCCAGCCGCTTCGCTGTTATTTCCTTGTCACGCGCCATCCTGACGAAATCAGGGCTCGATATATGGACACGCGCACCGACAGCCCCGAACAGATCAACCGCCATCGCCAGTGGTAAAAGTTCATGATCGATCGTGGGCACAACGAGTTGTACTCGCTCGCGGTCGCAGAGATCAACGAGCGCCGAAACATAATCAGGGTCGGATGCTCGGGGCACCGCATAAGCCACATCCGCCAACGCACATGCCGCGCTGAGAGCGGGTTTTACATCTACAGCTATAATCCGCGCCTTGTGCCCAAGCGCCTGTGCCGCATCGCGGAATGCGTTGCTGAGCCCGACTCGACGCCCAGCGGAACAGATTAGAATGGATACGGTCATCGACAGGCCTTGCTAGTTAACAGGCGGACGCCCTGCAAAGGAGATATTTCGGGAGGGACTTGGGCAAATGTTGCCGTCCCTAAGATCATAACGATTTCCTTCCCATCACACCTGATCGTTACCCATGAATTCCGGCATGGTGGCGTCGCCTAACGCAGAAATCCCTTCACGGCGCAGCACCTGAAGCGCGGTCGCCGCGATGATCCCGAGATCCAGCATGAACGAACGGTGATCGACATACCAGACATCAAGCCGGAATTTTTCGTTCCAACTCAGACTATTGCGGCCTCGCGCCTGCGCCCAACCGGTGAGGCCAGGCGAAACCTCCAGCCGGCGCGCCTGTTCCAACGTGTAGCGTGGGATATAGCGCATGAACAACGGTCGTGGTCCGACAATACTAAGGTCGCCGCGCAGGATGTTAAGGAGCGACGGCAATTCATCGATACTGGTCGAGCGTAACCAGGCACCGAACGGGGTCAGGCGCTGCGCGTCTGAAAGAAGCGCCCCGTCCACCCCAAGCTGATCGGTCATCGAGCGGAATTTAAGGATCTGAAAGGGTCGGCCGTTCCGCCCCGCCCTCTCCTGCCGGAACAATACAGGTGCCCCAAGCTTCCAGCGAACGAGCAGGGCGACCAACACCAAGGGCACCGCCAGCACCGCGAGCCCCCCGCCGGCGAGCGTCAGGTCCAGCCCCCGTTTCGCGAAACGGTAAGCCCGGCTGCCCGCCGCCATTAGCCGACCCGCGCCTCTACCCGGTCGCGGATCACATGGCACACATGATCGACTTGCTCATCGGTCATCGCCGATCCGGACGGCAGGCACAGGCCCGTCGCAAAGGCAGTCTCCGCCACATTGCTGCCTATGAAGCGGCATTCTCCAAACAGGGGCTGCATATGCATCGGCTTCCACAACGGGCGACTTTCGATCCGTGCGCGCTCCAACGCCAGACGCACGTCCTCGCGGTCAACGCCGGCTGCGTCAGGATCGATACGGATGGTTGTCAGCCAGCGGTTGGCACGCATCACCTCATCCTCACTAGTCATGCGGAAACCCGACAACGTCTCCAACCCAACCCGATAACGTTCTGCTATTTGCCGTCGCGCAGCGACCCGGTCCGCCAGCACCTCCAATTGTCCGACCCCTACCGCCGCGCACAGATTGCTTAGACGGTAGTTATAGCCATAGGTCGTGTGCTCATAATGTGGCGCGGGCTCTCGCGCCTGGGTGGAAAGATAACGCGCACGCGCGATCATCTCGCCATCGTCACTGGCCAGCGCGCCTCCGCCGGACGTGGTGATGATCTTGTTGCCATTGAAGGAGAAGACCGCGAAATGCGCGCCCTTGCCGGCGTGGACCGCGCCATACGTGCCGCCGATCGATTCCGCCGCATCGCTCACCCACAGGAAGCCATATTCATCCGCCGCCGCGCGCATCGCGACCGGATCGACGACGTGACCGTAAAGATCGGTCGTCACCACCACCTTTGGCCGTTCCGCTGCCGGCACCCCGCGCAAAGCTTCGTTAAGCAGATCGAGATCGACCAGCATGTCACGCTCACGGCTGTCGAGGAACGTCGGCCGCGCTCCTTGATACAACGCGGGGGCGACCCCGCCGATGAACGTCATCGACGGCAACCACACATGATCGCCCGGCCCGACCCCGGCGAGACGAAACGCCAGATGCAGCGCGGCGGTGCCGCTCGATAAGGCCGCCACATGGCTGATGCCGGTGAGTTCGGCGAGACCGGCCTCGAACGCATCAACCATCGGCCCGGTCGGCGCTATCCAGTTGCTGTCGAAGGCGGCCTTGATCTTGCCGAACTCTTCTCCCCCCATATGCGGCGGCGAGAGCAGGATATCAAAATTCATTTGGAAAAACACCGTTGCTGACCTTCCGGCCCGCAAGCCGTCAATTCGTGACTAGGGAGCAAATTCGATCAGGACAATGGTGTCGTTCAATCCCCCCCCGACCGAGCTTCTCATCCCCTGCTCATTTTTCTCCACAGGAGTTCAGGATCGGTGTCATCGCTTTCACATGCGCGTCGATACGCTCGAGCACCATCGCATGGACGACAGCGCGTTCCGGCAGATGCCACCAATGCTCGTTTACGCGGGCCACCGTCTCCACCACGGCTTGAAGAACCGCCGGCTCGGGCAGCCTTGCTCGGTTCGCGAAGGATTTCCATCGAGGCGCCGACAGTGCCTTGAACGACCGTTCGCCACCAAGCGACAGCGCCATCGTGCCTGTGGGAATGTAAGGGATGGTCGATAACATGTCGTAGATCGGCGCGAGCCCGGGCGTGCTGCCTTCATCACGATAGATCAGCGACCAGTTTTTCAGGTGCATGTCGCCATTGCCGGTCACCAACGCCAGCGCGAGCCGGCGCACAAATTCGAGCGCGGCGGCAGGGGACACGGCCGCGTTCATGGCCGCGGCCACATCGTGATAGGCCGCCCCCTCATATTTACGGGAGGGATAGACGCCAAACACCTGGGCGAAGTCCTCGATGTGGATTCTCTCACCCTGTGGGCCACGGTCAAAACGCCTGATGAGAAGAACCTTGCCGTCTGACAGCGTATCGAAGTCTTCCGGAATCCCCTCAAAATGGGACTTCTCGACCAGCTCGCGCTCGGGCACATCCATGCCGATCGCTGCCGCCAGGGCGAGATTGGCAAATTCGTTTTCGGACACGCCGGGAAATGCCGTCGAGGGGAACTTCGCGATATATTGCCCCTGGCTGTCATCGAGCGGAAGGATCAGGCCGTCACCCTTGCCGGTGTTCTTCATCACCGACAACTTCATCTGCACGCCCGCGAGCGAAAAACGAGCCTTCGGCTTTCCTTTTGCCCTGTCCTGAGGCGCTGCTTTCGTGCCGTCGCTCGGCAGGGCCCGGACGGCGCCCGGCAGATCTGCGCCGAGCGCCGCCAATAGATCGAAATCATTGCCCGGACGGACGGCGCCTGCATGATGCTTTTCCATCGCCTCGCGCAGCTTGTCCTCTGGCAGCAGGTTCGCGAAGAAGGCCGGCAGATCGCGGTCCCAGACGCAATAGCGATTCTTTCGCGCCTGCGCCGCCAGAACGCCGCGATTGATGAGAAGGATTGCGACTCGCTGTACCAAGACATCGACCATTTTTCTGCGATTTTACGGTCAACACATGGTCAACACCGAGCCCGGAAAAAACGCGGGTATAACGCTGCTATTGTTTTCGGCAGCTTTCAATTATACCTTTGAATTGTAGCAATAACGCGCAGCGCCGAATACATACGGAATAGCTACAATGAACCTTGCCAAGGTTGGGGTCGAGGGTTCGAATCCCTTCGCCCGCTCCAGTCTTTCCGTCGATCGACACCGCCGCAAGGCGGGAAAAACTGCTGCCACCGGCGCAATCGCGCGATATCCACCCTTTGAAGTTGGAGCATCCCGACGCGCGATGCTAGCGCTGCGCCGTGGAACTGGCTGCGACAACGAATCACGCCAACATGCGCTGGCTGGAAGGCGGCGAGTTCGCCATGGGCTCCGCGCGATTCTATCCCGAGGAAACGCCGGCGCGCGCGGTGCGGATCGATCCCTTCTGGATCGACGAGACCCCGGTCACCAATGCGCAATTCGCGCGCTTCGTGGCGGAAACCGGCCATGTCACCCTGGTCGAGCTGCCACCCGATCCGCGCGACTATCCCGGGCTGGACCCGGCGATGGCGCGCGCGGGGTCATTGGTGTTCGAGCGCACCACGGCGCCGGTCGATCTTGGCGATCCGGGCGCGTGGTGGCATTTCCGCTTCGGCGCGAACTGGCGACAGCCGCTCGGGCCGGACAGTTCGATCGACGGTCTGGAGGATCACCCCGTCGTCCACGTCGCTTATGCCGATGCCCTCGCTTATGCGGACTGGGCGGGGAAGGCGCTGCCGTCCGAGGCAGAATGGGAATATGCCGCGCGCGGCGGCCTAGACGGCGCAGACTATGCGTGGGGCGACGAACTGGCGCCGGGCGGGGCAATGATGGCGAATTACTGGCAGGGGCTGTTCCCCTTCGCCAACCAGTTGCTCGACGGCTATGAACGCACCTCGCCGGTCCGCGCTTTTCCCGCCAACGGCCATGGCGTGTGGGACATGATCGGCAATGTCTGGGAATGGACCGCCGACTGGTACGCAACCGCCGAGGCCAAAGGAAAACAGCGCGGGAAGCCTGGCTGTTGCGACCTGCCGCGCAATCCACGCGGCGCGCGCGAACGCGAAAGCTATGACCCGTCCTCACCAGCGAGCAAAATCGGGCGCAAGGTATTGAAAGGCGGATCGCATTTGTGCGCGGCCAATTATTGCCAGCGCTATCGCCCGGCGGCGCGCCATCCGCAGCAGATCGACTCCGCCACCGGCCATATCGGCTTTCGCTGCGTTTCTCGCGCGGCCTGACGCCGGCGCTCAGCCGCCTCGCGCGATATCCTCCACCGCTTCGGCGATACCGGCATAGAGCCGATCGAGATCGGCGTCGTCGATGCAATAAGGCGGCATGACATAGACGGTATTGCCGAGCGGGCGGAGCAGCAGATCGCGCTCGCGGAAAGCGGCCAGCAGACGCGGGCCGAGATGCGAAAGATATCCGGTGCCCCCCGCATCCATCACGTCGATCGCGGTAACCGTGCCGATCGCGCGCGGATTGGCCACGCCGTCGCGCCCGGCGAGCGACGCCAGCCGCGCCGCCTGTCGCGCGGAGAGATCGGCGATTCGCGCCGTCATCGGCTCCTCGCGCCAGATCGCGAGATTGGCGTTCGCCGCCGCGCAGGCGATCGGATTCGCGGTGTAGCTCGACGAGTGAAAAAACATCTTCGCGCGATCATCGGAAAGATGCGCGTCGAAGATCGCCTCGGTTGCCATTGTCACCGCCAGCGGAATCGCGCCGCCGGTCAGCCCCTTGGACAGGCAAAGGATATCCGGCACGACATCCGCCTGCTCGCACGCGAGCAGGGTGCCGGTGCGGCCCCAGCCGGTCATCACTTCATCGGCGATGAACAGCACGTCATATCGCGCACAGATCGCGCGCATCTCGGCGAGCACCCGTGGCGGATAGATCAGCATCCCACCCGCGCCGAGCAGCAGCGGCTCCACGATCAGCGCGGCGGGCGCTTCGCGACACGCCGCCTCCAGCGCGTCGAGCGTCGCCTGCTCCGCGCCCGGCGCGGGAAAGGGCAGCGTATCCACATCGAACAGCAGCGGCGAATAAGCCGCGTTATACACTCCGCGCTCGCCGACCGACATCGTGCCGATCGTGTCGCCGTGATAACTGTGCTGCATCACGAGGATGCGATGCCGCGGCTCGCCGCGATTGGCCCAGAAGCCCAGCGCCATCTTCAGCGCGACCTCGACGCTGGTCGATCCCGAATCGGAATAGAAGACGCGGGTCAGTTCGCGCGGCATGATCGCGGTCAGCCCGCGTGCCAGTGCCTCCGCCGGCTCATGCGTCCAGCCGGCGAAGATGATCTGGTCGAGCTTTGCCGTCTGTGCCGCGATCGCCGCCATGATGCGCGGATGGCAATGGCCGTGCGTCGTCACCCACCAGGATGAGATACCATCGATAACCCGCCGCCCGTCGGCGGTGTAGAGTGCCGCGCCTTCGGCATGGGTGACGAGCGGAATCGGCTCGCCCAGCCCGTGCTGGGTGAATGGGTGCCAGATCGGGGAGCCGCTCATCGGAAATCCTCCACGTCGAAATTGTCCGCGAAGGCGCGCGCCAGCGTTTGCCGATCGAGCGGATCGAGCAACGGCAAGCGGCCGAGCCGCTTCACGCCGCCGATCCGCGCGATCGTCGCTTCGCTATCCGGTTGCGAAGCGCCGACGAAGGCGATGCCGAGGATCGGAACGCCGCGATGGCGCAGCGCCTCGATCGATAACAGGCTGTGGCTGATCGTGCCCAGCGCGGTGCGCGCAACCAGCACCACCGGGCAGCCCCAGCGCGCGAACAGGTCGGCGAACACAAGATCGAGCGACAGCGGCACCATGACGCCACCGGCGCCCTCGATCACCAAAAGCCCATCCACCTCAGGCAGCGCGAGCCGCGCCGGATCGATCGTCACGCCCTCGATCTCCGCCGCGCGATGCGGCGAACAGGGCGTGATCAGGCGATAGGCTTCGGGCAGGATATGCGCCGCCGGCACGCCGGATAACGCCGCGACGCGCTCCGCATCGGTGCCCGGATCGACCCCGGCCTGCACCGGCTTCCAGAAATGCGCGCCCAGCGCCCCGACCAAAGCGGCGGTGAAGACTGTCTTGCCGACATCCGTGTCGGTGCCGGTGACGACGATCCGTGAGCCATTCATCCCCGCAACCTTTCGATCGTATCGGCGAGCGCGGCGATATCCGCCTCATCCACGTTGAGCGTGATAGAGATGCGCAGCCGCCCCGTGCCCGGCGGCACGGTGGGCGGCCGGATACCGCGCACATCGAAACCGGCGGCCTGCACTGCCGCTGCGAGCGCCATCGTCGGCGCGTCCTCGCCAATCACCAGCGGCAGGATCTGCGAACCCGCCGGCGAGATGCCGCATGGCGCGAGTGCGCGTTCGGCGAATGCGACGAGCGCCATCAGCCGCGCGCGTCGCTCCGGCTCGTCGGCAAGGATGCGCAGGCTCTCCCGCACCGCGCTCGCCATCAGCGGCGATGGCGCGGTCGAGAAGATGAAACCGCGCCCGCGATTGACCAGGAAATCGCGCACGATGCGGGGGCCGCACACCAACGCGCCCTCGCATCCCATCGCCTTGCCACAGGTACGCAAAGTGACAACATTTTCGCGCCCCTCCAGCGCGGCGGCGAATCCGCGCCCGGAATCGCCAAACACCCCGGTCGCATGCGCCTCATCGATCAGCAATATCGCCTCGTGCCGATCCGCGACCGCGAGCAGCGCGTTGAGCGGGGCGGCGTCGCCATCCATGCTGTAGAGGCTCTCCACCGCGATCCACGGCCGCCCCGTACCGCCCTCGCGGCGCCATTGCGTGATCGCGTCATCGAACGCATCCGCATCGTTATGCACCGCGCCGACGCAGGTCGCCCGGCTGAGCCGCATCCCCTCATGCGCGCTGGCGTGAATTAGCGCGTCATACACCACCAGATCGCCACGCTGCGGCAAGGTCGAAAGCAGCGCGGCATTGGCGGTATAGCCGCTGGAGAAGAACAGCGCCGATTCGCTCCCGAAGAACGCCGCCGCTTCCGCCTCCAGCGCCTCATGCTCGGCATCGTTGCCGCGCAACAGCCGCGATCCGCCGGAGCCGACCGGCACATCACGCGCGAGCGCCGCCGCGACCGCCGCTCGCAGCCGGGGCGAATTGGCCAGCCCGAGATAGTCGTTGGAGGAAAAATCGAGGCCGGCGCGCGATTGCAGGTGACGCAGGCGCGCCCGCGCGGCGAGATCATTCAGATCGCGGCTCTGGGCAGTCAGCAGGCTCATGCGCGCCGCTATAACGAATAGCGCGGGCGGCGCGAGAGGATGCGCCACAGTGATCGCCATTCAGGAAATGGTGGACCGGCGCGCAACGGAAACGCGGATAGCGGCCAATCGCAGCTCCCTCGAATTGAAAGGCGATCCCTCCTAGCGGCGGCGGCGTTTGTTGCGGCCCCAGATTCGGGCGTGCTCGCGCTGGCGGTAGCGGGCGTAGATCACGCCCCCGGCGATCACCGCGAGCACCAATAGAACAAGCAGAATATAGCCAACATCCTGACGCATCGCGGAAACTCGTTTCGAAACGGGATTTCGGTGCTCAACGCACCGGGCGGCCAGCGGGTCCATCGCGCGGACCATGGCCTCATCAAGCCGAACCTATTGCCGTTCGAGCGCGAGCAGCGCCTCCTTTGCTGGCAGCCCACCGGCGAACCCGGTCAGCGCACCGCTCGCTCCGATGACGCGATGGCACGGCGCGACGATCGAGATCGGATTGCGACCGTTCGCGGCCCCCACCGCGCGCGCCGCGCCGGGGCGGCCGAGCGCATGCGCGATCGCGCCATAGCTCGATGTCGCTCCGAACGGGATCGCGAGCAGCTCGGCCCACACCGCACGCTGAAACTCGGTGCCGCGAAAGCGCAGCGGAAGATCGAACGCGCGACGGCGGCCAGCGAAATATTCGCCCAATTGTCGTTCCGCCGCCAGCAGCACCGGATGCGCTGGCGCCGTCACCATCGGGGGCAGCGGAACGCGGGCGGGATCGTCATTCTCCCACAGGATCGCAACGAGCGAGTCTTCGTCCGCAACCAGGGTGAGCGCGCCGACCGGGGACGCGATGATCTTCGATGGCAAAGGCTGGGTCATGATCGATCTCCTTGGCCCTTCCCTGCCCGATTCGCGCGGCGCCGCACTTCCCGTCGCTTGCGATCAATGCCGGTCGCTCAGATCGCCTCATCGACCAATTTGCGCGTGGCCGGCGCGCCCCAGTCCATCGCGCCCGAGGCTGCGCCACACCTCACGCCCCTTCGCGTCGAACAGGATCGTCGTCGGGCAGGTTGACCCGATAGCCGAGGCTCAGCCCCATGTCGGGATCGGTGTAGGGCTTCGAGCCGCGTCAGATGCCGACGCGCGGCAACGAAGGGCGCGACCTTCGCCGGCTCCATATCCTGGCTCACCGCCAGCACCGTGCACACGTTGTCGCCGAGCCGCCCGGCCAGCGCGTCGAGCGCTCGGCAGTTCCTTCACGCATGGCGCGCACCACGTCGCCCACAGGTTGAGCAGCACCGGCTTGCCGCGGAAATCGGCTATGCGGGTGCGCTGCTCGTCGGGCGATGAAGAAGGCGTCGACCGGTGCGAGCCCTCGCTGGTGGCGATCGACCGCGTTGTGTGCGCCATGGCTCTTGCGCGTCGGCTGCACTTCGTCGGGCGAGGTTGCATTATGCGCGGCAGTCGCTTGCCCGTCGCCGGGCCTTTGCCTATCGCAGCCGGCGGCGGCCAGTGCCAGCCCGAGGAGAAAGACGATCGCCGAACGCGAAGCCATGAGCGGTTCCAATCAGATGTGGGGCGGGCGGTTCGCCGAAGGCCCCGCAGCAGTGATGCGTGAGATTAACGCCTCGATCCCGTTCGACAAGCGCATGTGGCGTCAAGACATCGCCGGCGTCCAAGGCGCATGTCGCGATGCTCGCTGCGCGCGGCGTCGTCGCGCACGAGGACGCTGCCACGATCACCGCCGGGCTCGATCCGGTCGCCGCGGATTATGATGCCAACGGCGTGCCCGACGATCTGACGCTCGAAGACATTCATATGCTCACCGAGGCGCGGCTCGCCGCGGCGATCGGCCCGGTCGCCGGGCGGCTGCACACCGCGCGCAGCCGCAACGATCAGGTGGCGACCGATTTCCGCTCTGTGGGTGCGCGACGCGATCGACCAGACGCTCGCCGCGCTCGACGCGCTCGATGCCGCTCTGCTTGCGCGCGCCGAGCAACATGCCGGCGACGTGATGCCCGGCTTCACCCACCTCCAGTCCGCGCAGCCCGTGACGCTCGGCCATCATCTGATGGCCTATCACGAGATGATCGCGCGCGATGCCGCGCCGCTTCGCGATGCGCGCGCAGCGGATGAACCTGTGCCCGCTCGGCTCGGCGGCGCTCGCCGGCACCGGCTTCCCGCTCGATCGGCACGCGACCGCGGCAGGCGCTCGGCTTCGACGGGCCGACGCGCAATTCGCTCGACGCGGTGTCGCGACCGCGACTTTCGCGATCGAATATCTCACCTGTGCCGCGCAATGCTCGCTGCACCTGTCGCGGCTGGCCGAGGAATTCGTGCTGTGGGCGTCGCAGCCGTTCGGCTTCGTCAGCTCTGTCCGACCAATGGTCGACCGGCAGCTCGATCATGCCGCAGAAGCGCAACCCCGATGCCGCCGAGCTGGTGCGCGGCCATGCCGGGCGGATCACCGGCTGCCTCGTCAGCCTGATGGTGACGATGAAGGGCCTGCCGCTCGCTTATTCGAAGGACATGCAGGACGATAAGCCGCCGGTGTTCGAATGCCACGACCTGCTCGGGCCTCAGCATCGCGGCGATGACCGGCATGATCGAGAGCGCGACCTTCCGCACCGATCGGATGCGCGCGCTGGCCGAGAGCGGCTATGCCACCGCCACCGATCTGGCCGACTGGCTGGTGCGCGAGGCGAATGTGCCGTTCCGCGAGGCGCATCATATCACCGGCGCGCGCGGTGGCGCGCGCCGAGGCGCTGGCGCGTGACGCTCGACAAGGTGCCGCTCGCCGATCTCAAGGCGATCGACGCGCGGATCGACGATCGCGTCTATTCGGTGCTGTCGGTCGATGCCTCGGTCGCCAGCCGGACGAGCTTCGGCGGCACCGCGCCGGATAATGTGCGCGCCGCGATCCGCGCGGCGCGGGGAGAATGACGATGAACGCGCATCAGTGCGCGGCTTCATCCTCGCTCGCTGCTGCTGCTTGCCGCCTGCGGCCGGCGCATCCGGCTGCGCCCGCCAAGGGCGATAGCCTGCCGCCCGCCCCTTATGGCGCGGATGCGGCGCCGTCCGCCAGCCGACTGATCCGATCCCTCGGCGCAGGCGCGCCCCGAGCGCGGCGACGATCTGCTCACCAACTCTCATGGATCGCCGGTCGGATCAATTCGACCTGCCGCCGCGCTGATGGACCATTTTTCGAAGATCGACGGCGCGCTCCACTGCGAAGGCGTGCCGCTCGGCGAAAATCGCCGCAGAGGTGGGCACACCCGTCTATGTCTATTCCGCCGCGACGCTGCCGTCGCCATGCACAGGTGTTCCGCGACGGCCTGAAATCCGCCGGGCGAGGTGCATCTCGCTTATGCGATCAAGGCCAATCCCAATATCGGCGTGCTGCGCGTGCTGGCCGACGAAGGCTATGGCGCCGACGTCGTCTCCGGGGGCGAGATGGCGCGCGCGCTGGCCGCCGGGATGCCGGCGGAGGACATCGTCTTCTCCGGCGTCGGCAAGACCGATCGCCGAGCTGGTGCAGCGGGCTGGAGGCCGGGATCGGCCAGTTCAACCTCGAGCTGGAGGAGGAGGGCGTGGTGCTCGCCGCGCTCGCCGCCGCGCGCGGGCTGACCGCACCGGCCGTGCTGCGCGTCAATCCCGGACGTCGACGCCGGCACCCACGCCAAGATCTCGACCGGCAAGAAGGACAATAAGTTCGGCGTGCCGATCGACCTCGCCCCCGCGATCTTCGATCGGCTCGCGCCGCTGCCGATGGGCTGAACCTGCGCGGCGTCGCGATCCATATCGGCAGCCAGTTGTTCGATCTCGCGCCGCTCGACGCAGCCTATCGCCGTGTCGGCGAGCTGGTCGCGGAGCTGCGCGCGCGCGGCCACACGATCACCCATGTCGATCTCGGCGGCGGGCTGGGCGTGCCATACAAGCCGCTCGACCTACCGCCCTCCCCGGCGGATTACGGCGCGATGGTCGCCCGTGCGACCGCCGGCTGGGATGTCGAGCTGATGTTCGAGCCGGGGCGCGTCATCGCGGGCAATGCCGGCGTGCTGCTGACCGAGGTGATCTGGGTGAAGCCCGGCGTGGTGCACCCATATGTCATCGTCGACGCGGCGATGAACGATCTCGCCCGCCCGGCGATGTACGACGCATGGCACGATTTCTCCGCCGTGCGCCCGAGCGGCGAGACGATGGTCGCCAATATCGCGGGCCCGGTATGCGAAACGGGCGACACTTTCGCGATGGGGCGTGAGATCGACAGCGTGAAGCGCGGCGATCTCGGCATCTTCCGCACCGCCGGGGCTTATGGCGCGACCATGGCCTCCACTTACAACAGCCGCGCGTTGGTGCCGGAGGTGCTGGTGGATGGCGATCGCTATGTCGTGGTCGCCGATCGCATCGCCGCCGAGACGATTCTCGACGCGGAACGGGTGCCCGACTGGCTGTGACGCTCCCCGCCCTTCCCCTGTTCGTCCGGCTGGAGCGACGGCCGGTGATTCTGGTGGGGGAAGGCGAAGCGGCCGACGCGAAGCGGCGGCTGCTGGAGCGCGCGGGCGCCATTGTGGTGGGCGAGGCAGACGATGCCGTGCTCGCCATCGTCGTCGATGATGATGCAGCGGTCGCGCGGCTCAGGGCGCGTGGCGTGCTGGTCAATGCGGTCGATCGGCCTGAATTGTGCGATTTCACGCTGCCGGCGATCGTCGATCGCGCGCCGGTGATCGTCGCGATCGGCACCGCCGGCGCCTCCGCCGGGCTGGCGGCGGCGCTGCGCCAACGACTTGAAGCATTGCTGCCCGCGCGGCTCGGGGCGCTGGCTAGCGCGCTGCATGCGGCGCGCCCGGCGTGGCGCGCGCTTTATCCCGAGGCGGCCGAGCGACGCCGCGCGATCGGCGCGGCGCTGGCGACGGGCGGCGCGCTCGATCCGCTGCGCGATCATGGCGACATGCCCGATGCCCACCCCCCTGCGGCGGCGACGACCGCAGGCGCGCTTGTCGCGCTCAAGCTGCGCTCCGCCGATCCCGATGATCTCACGCTGCGCGAGGCGCGCGCGCTCGCCAATGCCGATCGCGTGATGCATCGCGCCAACGTGCCGCGTGCCATCCTCGATCGCGCGCGCGCCGATGCCGTACGGATCGAATGCGCCGCCGCGCCGTTGGACGCAGAATCTGGACTGACCGTGGACGTGGAGATGCTGTGAGCGGATTCGGCTATCGCATTGACGACGGCAAAGTGCAGCGCGTCACCGTGAAGGAAGCGCTGAACTGTTCGGTCAGGCTGGCGTGGATTCACCTGTCCGCCACCAATGCGGAGGCCGCGGCGTGGCTGCGCGATCAGGCACAGCTCCCGGAATATCTGGTCGAGGCGCTGATCGCGCAGGAAACGCGCCCGCGCTGCGACGGCTTCGAGGCGGGCGCCTTTCTCAACCTGCGCGGCCGCACGGAGGAGGATATCGATTCGTCCGATCTCCTCGCCTCGGTGCGCATCTGGGCGACCAAGGGGCGGGTGATTTCGGTCACGCGCAAGCACCTGCTCGCCACCGATACCGTCGAACAGGCGGTGAAAGACGGGACGGTGAGCGATCCGGGCGATCTGATCACCGCCTTCGCCACCGCGATCACCAATGATCTCGATCCCGTGGTGGCGGATCTGGGTGACCAGATCGACGATTGCGAGCAACAGCTGGACGCCGATCGCGTGTTCGAGCTGCGCCGCCGCGTAACCCATGTCCGCATCGCCGCGATCAGCTATCGCCGCTTCCTCAATCCGCAGCGCGCCGCGCTGGAGAAGATGGCGCAGTTACCCGGTGACTGGCTGGACGGGGACGATCGCGCCCATGTCGCCGCCGCCGCCGATCGCGCGGCGCGCATGGCCGAGGAACTCGAAGCGATCCGCGAGCGATCGAGCCTGATCCACGAAACGCTCACCGATCTGCGCGCCGAACTGATCGACACGCGCAGCCTGATCATCGCGATCGCCGCGATGGTGTTCCTGCCGCTCACCTTTCTCACCGGCCTGTACGGGATGAACGTCTCGGGCCTTCCTTATGCGCAAAAGCCATGGGCGTTCGACGCTATCATGATCGCCTGCGTCGTCATCTCGGCGGCGATCGTGCTCTATTTTCTGCGCAACCGCTGGTTCCGCCGTTAGCCTAAACCGATAGAAAGCCGCGCCTTTTCGCGCTGGACTTGAGGGCCCTCCTGCCGATAGCGTCGCGGCTATCTCGGGAGGATAATCATGAAGCTCGCGGCAAAGCTCGCCCTGCTCGCGCTGGCGATCGCCCCGGTGGCGGCGCTCAGCGACAATGCGCCGCGGGTGATCCTCGCGCAGCCGGGGATCGGCAATGGGGCGATCGAGCGCTTCACGATGCGCTTCAGCCAGCCAATGGCGCCGCTGGGCGATCCGCGCGCCGCCGCCCCTGCCACCACGCAATGCCCGGTCGAGGGGAAGGGCCGCTGGGTCGATCAGCAGACCTGGGTTTACGAATTCACCCGCCCGCTGCCGGGCGGCACGAGCTGCGCCTTCAAGACGGTGGAGGGGCTGAAAAGCGTCGCCGGCTATGCGCTGGCCGGCACGCGGAGCTTCACCGTCGATGCCGGTGGCCCGGTGGCGCGCGCGGTGCTGCCATCAGGCAGCGGCGATGAGATCGAGGAGGATCAGGCGTTCCTCGTCGCGGCGAATATGTCACCGGATCCGCGCTCGGTCGCGGCCAACGCTTATTGCGCGGTCGACGGTATCGGCGAGAAGATTCCGGTCGACGTGCTGGCCGCCGATCTGCCCGGCAAGTTGCTCAAGGAAATGGGCAAGGATCGCTGGGAGGTCCGCAGCTTCCTCGAAAATGCCGGCATCGCGGCGGACCTGCCCGAAGGCGCCGCCGATCGCCAGCGCGCGCTGAGCAATGTCGTTGCGCTGAAATGCCGTCGCAACCTGCCTCCGGGGCGTGACATGGCGCTGGTGTGGGGCGCGAACATCGCGGCTGCCGGCGGGAAGCGCGCCGGCACCGACCAGCGCTTCGACTATACGGTGCGCAAGCCGTTCGCGGCGCGCTTCGAATGTTCGCGCGTCAATCCGCAGGCGGGATGCAGCCCGGTCGAAAAGGCGTGGGTGCGCTTCACCGCGCCGGTGCCGATGTCGACCGCGCAGGCGATCCGCATCACGCTGGCCGACGGCAAGAAGATCGCGCCGACCATCAGCGCCGACGAAAAGAAAAAGGCGACGATCGCCGATATCTCCTTCGCCGCGCCGCTACCGTTCGACACCGCCGCCAAGCTGGAATTGCCGCAGAATGTGAAGGACGAGAGCGGTCGCGCGCTTTCCAATGCGGAGCGTTTCCCGCTCGACATCCGTTTCGATCGCGCGCCGCCGCTGGTGAAGTTCGCCGCGCCCTTCGGCATCCTTGAGGCGAAGGAAGGCGGCGTGCTGCCGGTGACGGTGCGCAACGTCGAGCCCGCGCTACAGGGGCGCAACCTCGCGGTCGGCGGACAGGCGCTGCGTGTCGCGAACAGTGACGGCGATGTGGCCGACTGGCTGCGCCGCGTCGGATCGGCCGACGACAGCAGGTACGAAACCGTCAAGCGCGGCAAGGAATCGGTGGAGGTCAACCATACGGGCGACACGTCGATCCTCGGCGGCAAGGGCGCGCCACTCACGGTGGCGCTGCCCGGCAAGGGGCGCGATTTCGAGGTGGTCGGCGTGCCCCTCGGCAAGCCCGGCTTCTACGTCGTCGAACTCGCCAGCCCGGTGCTGGGCCGCGCGCTGCTCGGGCGGGATGCGACACGCTATGTCGCCGCGTCCGCGCTCGTCACCAACATGGCGGTGCATTTCAAATGGGGCCGCGAGCGCAGCCTGGCCTGGGTGACCGCGCTCGACAGCAGCGAGCCGGTCGCAAATGCCGCAATCGCGATCACCGACAGTTGCACCGGCAAATTGCTGGCGCGCGGCGCGACCGATCGTTCCGGGGCGCTCATGGTGGCTGGCGGCCTGCCGGAGCCGGAAACCTATGGCAGTTGCCGCGATAATTCGTCCGCGCATCCGCTGATGATCTCGGCCCGCGCCGGCGACGATTTCAGCTTCACGCTGACCGAATGGGGCAACGGCATCCGCCCCTATGATTTCGATCTGCCCTATGGCTATTCGAAGCCCGGCGATGTGTTTCACACCGTGTTCGATCGCGCGCTGGTCCGTGCCGGCGAGACGGTCCACATGAAACATATCGTGCGCCACCCGGTCGGCGCGGGCTTCACTATTCCCGCCGGTTTCACGGGCACATTGCGGCTGTCGCATCGCGGATCGGATACCGAATTCGATCTGCCGCTGACGATCGACGCGAACGGCACGGGCGAGACGAGCTGGACCGCGCCAAAGGGCGCGCCAATGGGCGATTACGACCTGCGCGTGATCGCCGGGGACCGCACGATCTACACCAGCCAGTCGTTCCGGCTCGACGAATATCGCCTGCCGACGATGCGTGCGACGGTAAGCGGGCCGAAAGGCGCATTGGTGCGCCCCAAAACGGTGCCGCTCGACCTGTTCGCCGGTTATCTCTCCGGCGGCGGCGCATCGAACCTGCCGGTCGATCTGCGCGTCGGCTGGTTCGCGCGGCGCAGCAACCCCGATGGCTATGAGGCCTATACCTTCGGCGGCCGCGCCGTGCAGGAGGGCGTGAAGCCGCTCAACGGCGATGGTGAGGAGGATGCGCCCACTCTGCCGCCGACGCAGACGCTTCCCGCAAAGCTGGGTGCGGACGGCACCGGGCGCCAGACGGTCGAGGTGCCGCAAGGGCTCGACGGCACGACCGACATGACGGTCGAGATGGATTATCAGGATGCCAACGGCCAGACGCTGACCGCATCGCGCACGATCCCGGTGTTCGCATCACGCGTGCAACTCGGCGTCAAGACCGACGGCTGGCTGATGAAGCAGGATGATCTGCGGCTGCGCTTCGTCGCGCTCGATCCCGATGGCAAGCCGATCAAGGGCCAGAAGATCGCGGTCGCGCTCTACAGCCGCCAGATATTGACCGCGCGGCGCCGGCTGATCGGCGGCTTCTACGCCTATGACAATCAGATGCGGACGACGAAGCTCTCAGCCTCCTGCACCGCGACGACCGACGCGCAGGGGTTGGCGCAATGCGCGGCCAACCCCGGCGTTTCCGGCGAGGTCTATGCCGTCGTCACCACTGCGGACGCGGACGGCAATGTCGCGCGCGCGGTGCGCTCGGTGTGGCTGGCGGGCGACGACGACTGGTGGTTCGGCGGCGACAATGGCGACCGGATGGACGTGGTGCCCGAACAGCCCGCCTATAAGGCCGGCGACACCGCGCGTTTCCAGGTTCGCATGCCGTTCCGCGAGGCGACCGCGCTGGTGACGGTTGAGCGCGAGGGCGTGCTTTCCAGCTTCGTCACGCAATTGTCGGGGAAAGACCCGGTGGTCGAGGTGAAGATGCCGGGCAGCTATGCGCCCGATGTCTATGTCTCGGTGATGGCGGTGCGCGGGCGCGTGACGCAAAGCTGGTGGGGCTGGTTCAAGAGCCTGTTCGGCGCGCGCAACGAGGCCCCCGCGGCAACGGCGCTGGTCGATCTCTCCAAGCCGGCCTATCGCCTCGGCATCGCCAAGGTGAAGGTCGGGTGGGAAGCGCATACGCTCGACGTGACGGTGAAGGCCGATCGCGAACGCTATGCCGCGCGCGATACCGCGCAGGTCGCCATTCAGGTGCGCGGGCCGGACGGCAAGCCGGCGCGCACCGCCGATGTCGCCTTCGCCGCGGTCGATCAGGCGTTGCTCCAGCTCGCGCCCAATGAATCATGGGATGTGCTGACCGCGATGATGGGCGAACGCCCGCTTTCCGTCCTAACCGCCACCGCGCAGATGCAGGTGGTGGGCAAGCGGCATTACGGCCGCAAGGCGGTGGAGGCTGGTGGTGGCGGCGGCGGCGATGCCACGGCGCTTAACCGCGAGAATTTCCAGCCGGTGCTGCTGTGGAAAGGGCGCGTCGCGCTCGATGCCAACGGGCGGGTGATCGTGCCCGTCGCGCTCAATGACGCATTGACGTCGTTCCGGCTGGTGGCGATCGCCACCGATGGGGCGGATCGCTTCGGCACCGGCACCGTCAATATCCGCACCGCGCAGGATCTGTCGGTTTACGCGGGGCTGCCCCCGGCGGTGCGCACCGGCGATCAATATGCAGCCGGCTTCACGCTCAGGAACGGCTCCGACAAGCCGATGACGGTGACGGCGGAGGTGGCGCTCACCCCGCGCATCGCGACGGGCAGGCCGCTGACCGTGACGATCCCGGCCGGCGGTGCCGCGCCGATCGCGTGGAACCTCACCGCGCCGCCGCAAGCGAGCAATCTGCGCTGGCAGGTCACCGCGAAGTCCAGCGATGGCCGCGCGGCGGACAAGGTAACCGTCTCGCAAGAGGTCGTGCCCGCCGTACCGGTCGAGGTATGGGCGTCGACGCTCGCGCGAGTGGGCGCGGATACGGTGATTCCGATCCGTGCGCCCGCTGGCGCGATCGGCGGGATGGGCTCGGTCGATATCCGACTTGATGACACGCTCGCGCCGCCGATGGCGGGGGTCCGCGCGTTCATGGCGGCCTATCCCTATACCTGCTTCGAACAGCAGATGAGCCGTATCGTGGCACTCGGTGACACGCCCGGTTGGGCGCGGCTGGCCGCCGACATTCCGGCCTATCAGGCACCGGACGGTCTCCTCCGCTATTGGCCGAGCGAAAGCCTGCAAGGATCGGAGGCGCTCACGGCCTATGTCCTGTCGATGGCAGGAGAGGCCGGCCTGCCAATCCCGGATGCGAGCCGCACCAAGATGATCGAGGGGCTGCGCGCCGTGCTCGACGGGCGCTTGCGGCATGAGGAATATGGCGACGTGCGGCTCCAGCGGCTCGCCGCCTTCGCCGCGCTGGCGCGGGCGGGCGCCGCGACCCCCGCGATGCTCGGCCAGATCGGGCTGACCCCGGCCGAAATGCCGACCGCCAGCCTCGCCGACTATCTGCTCGCGCTCGATCGCGTGCCGGGGCTGGCCAATGCGCAGGCGCTGCGCGGGGCGGGCGAGAATGCGCTGCGCAGCCGGCTGGTTTATGAAGGCACGCGGCTCGATCTTTCCGATGCGTCGAACACGCCATGGTGGCTGATGTCGTCGGCCGACGAGGGCTCGATCAAGGCATTGCTGGCAATGCTCGGCCGGCCGGGCTGGCAGGATGAGGGGCCGAAGATGATGGTCGGCATCGCATCGCGCCAGCAGCGCGGGCGCTGGGACACCACGACGGCCAACGCCTGGGGGGCGCTGACCGTGCGACGCTTCGCCCAGCTCTACCCGGCGAGCGCGATCGCGGGCACGACCACCGCGACGCTTGGCGGGCGCAGCGCGAGCTTCGCCTGGCCGCTGGCAACCGATCGCCGGCAGGCGTCGCTGCCTTTGCCAGCGGGGCAAACACCGCTGGTGCTCCGCCAGTCTGGCGGCGACGGGCCATGGGCGACCGTCTCGGTGAAGGCCGCCGTGCCGCTGACCCAGCCGCTCTCCGCCGGTTATCGCCTGACGCGCAAGGTGGATGTGGTGCAGCGTCGCATCGCCGGGCAACTGACGCGCGGCGATGTGCTGCGCGTCACGCTCACGGTCGACGCGACGGCAGAGCGCAACTGGGTGGTGATCGACGATCCGATCCCCGCCAGCGCGACAATCATCGGCGATCTCGGCGGCCAATCGAAGATGCTCGCCGATCAGGCCAGTGCGGGCGACGGCGTGAAGTTCGGCGCGGTGGATGGCGATGGCAAATTGTGGGAGGTGCAGGCTGGCGTCGTCCCCGCCTATGTCGAGCGCGGCAATACCGCGTGGCGCGGCTTCTATGCGTGGGTGCCGCGCGGACGTTTCCAGGCGTCTTATATGCTGCGGCTGAACGGCGCGGGCCGCTTCCAGCTCCCGCCGACGCGGGTCGAGGCGATGTATTCGCCCGCGATCCATGCGGCGGTGCCGAATGCGCCGGTGGTCGTGGTGCAAAGGTGAACGACACGCGCGCGCCTGCCCCGCCGGCGCGGCGCGCGTGGCCGATCGTGGCGATTCTGCTGGTCGCGACGCTGTTCGGCCTCATCGACTGGTTCACGCGGCCGCCACCGCTGGCCGGTTATGCGCAGGTCCGCGCGGCGTGGCGGCCATCGGAAGCGTGGCTTTACGATCGCAACGGCGTGCTGCTCGATTCCTCGCGGGTCGATTTCGCGTCACGGCGACTGGCATGGACCCCGCTCGATCAGATCGCACCGATCGTCCGCACCACGATCATCGCCGCCGAGGACCGGCGCTTCGCCGATCATGGCGGGGTCGACTGGCTCGCGCTGGGCGGGGCGGTGCGCGATCGGATCACCGGCAAGCGCCCGCGCGGCGCGAGCACGCTGGCGATGCAACTCGCCGGCTTCCTCTCGCCCGATCTCGCGCGGCCGGGCGCACGCGGCTGGCGCGATAAGTTGCGGCAGATCAGGGCGGCACGGACGATCGGCGATACCTGGAGCCGCGACCAGATCCTCGAAGCCTATCTCAATCTGGCCGGCTTTCGCGGAGAGGCGCAGGGGATCGGCGCCGCCGCGCTCGGGCTATTCGGCAAGACGCCCGCCACCCTGACCCGCGACGATGCGCTGCTGCTCGCGGCGCTGCTGCCCAATCCGCAGGCGCCAGCCAGCAACGTCGCACGTCGTGCCTGCCTGCTGGCGCATGATCGCGATTGCGCGCGCTATCCCGCGCTTGCCGCGTCGATGCTCGGCCCGGCGCGCAGCCTCGCGCTCGATCCGGGGCTGGCGCCGCATCTCGCGGACCGCTTGCTAAAAAAGCCGGGGATGCGCGTTTCCACCACGCTCGACATCAACGTCCAGCGTGTGGCGACCGCCGCTTTGCGCCGCCAACTTCTCGGGCTGGGTGCGACCCGCGCGCGCGATGGCGCGGTGATCGTCGTCGACAATGCCAGCGGCGACGTGCTCGCCTATGTCGGCGGGATCGGCGGAAATTCGACCGCGCCGGCGGTGGACGGCGCCAACGCCTATCGGCAGGCGGGATCGACGCTGAAGCCGTTCCTCTACGCCGAAGCGATCGAAAAGGGCTATCTCACCCCCGCCTCGATCCTCGACGATTCTCCGGTGCAGCTCGACACCGCGTCGGGTCTGTATGTCCCGCAGAATTACGATCGCGCGTTCAAGGGGCCGGTCTCGGCGCGCGCGGCGCTGGCCGGTTCGCTCAACGTGCCCGCGGTGCGCACCTTGCTGCTCGTCGGCGTCGATCCGTTCCGCGATCGCTTGTGGGATACCGGCTATCGCGGACTGGTGGAGGATGGCGCTTATTACGGCTTCAGCCTCGCACTCGGCTCGGCGGAGGTGACGCTGCAGGAACAGGCGGCGGCCTATCGCAGCCTCGCGCAAGGCGGGCGCTGGTCCACGCTGCGGCTGACGGCGGATGATCCGCACACGCCGCCACGCGCGATCACCACGCCGGCCGCGGCATGGATCGTTGGCGATATGCTGTCCGATCCGGTCGCCCGCGCCGGCACGTTCGGGCTCGATTCAGCGCTGCGGCTGCCGTTCTGGGCGGCGGTGAAGACGGGCACGTCCAAGGCGATGCGCGACAATTGGTGCGTCGGCTTCTCGACACGTTTCACCGTCGCGGTGTGGGTCGGCAATGTCGAAGGCGATGCGATGCGCGCGGTTTCCGGCACCAGCGGCGCGGCGCCGGTATGGCGTGACGTGATGCTGGCGCTGGGCGGTACGCGCGCCGGCCATGCCCCGCCCCCGCCGCCCGGCGTGGAGGCACGGCAAATCGCCTTCCCCGGCACGCGCGAGCAACCGCGCCGCGAATGGTTTCTCGCCGGAACCTCCTTCGCCCGCGCGGATGTCGCACCGGCCGAAGCGCGCCGCCCGCGCATCGCCGCCCCGGTCTCTGGCAGCGTCTATGCGCTCGATCCGGATATCCCGCGCGATCGGCAGCGGCTGTCGGTATCGGTAACCGGTGCAGCGACGACGCACCGGCTGCGGCTCGACGCGCGCGATCTCGGCCCCGCCGAAGCGATCGCGCCGATGTTCCCCGCGCCGGGCAAGCACCAGCTCGCACTGGTCGATGTGGCGGGGCGCGTCGTCGATCGTGTGACCTTTACGGTACGCTGAGCGGATTTTTCGTCGCCCGCGAACCGCCATCGGGATCGCGCGTTGATGATCCGGCCCCTTCCCTTTGGGGGCTAGTGTCGCGCTGTCGGCACTGGCCGCGTCGTTGCTTACCATGCGACGCGGCCGAAGCGCGCACCGGCGAGGCCTGCTATGATCGCGCGATGAGCAAGGGCACGATTCGCATCGGTATCGGCGGCTGGACCTACGAGCCGTGGCGCGACAGCTTCTACCCGCCGAAATGGCCGGTAAAGCGCGAGCTGGAATATGCCGCCGGCAAACTGACCGCGATCGAGGTCAACGGCACTTATTACAGCGGCTTCAAACCCGCGACCTTCGCCGGATGGGCGAATACGGTGCCCGACGGTTTCGTCTTCACGCTCAAGGCCTCGCGCTTCTGCACCAATCGCAAGGTGCTGGCGGAGGCCGGTGAATCGGTCGCGCGCTTCGTCGGGCAGGGGATCGTGGAGCTGGGAGACAAGCTCGGCCCGATCCTGTGGCAATTCATGGCGACCAAGAAATTCGATGCCGATGATTTCGGCGCCTTCCTCAAGCTGCTGCCCTCGAACCATGACGGCGTGGCGCTGCGCCACGCGGTGCAGGTGCGGCACGAATCCTTCGCCGACACTGCCTTTATCGCGATGTGTCGCGCTGCCGGGGTGGCGATCGTCTATGCCGATTCGGCCGATTATCCCGCGATCGCCGATGTGACGGGCGCTTTCACCTATGCCCGGCTGGAGAATGCCGTGGAGGAGGAGCCGGCGGGCTATACGCCAGCGGCGCTCGATCGCTGGGCGGGCGCGGCGCGCGAATGGGCGGCCGGCGAGGCGCCGGAAAACCTGCCTTATGTCGATCCCGCGAAACCGGAACTAGCGCCGCGCGATGCGTTCATATTCTTCATCAATGGCGCAAAGATCCGTGCCCCGCACGGCGCGATGGCGCTGATCGATCGCGTCAAATAACGCCCGGCGGCGGTGGCGCGAGCGGTTCGGGCGCGGGCGCCGGGGCCGCATCCGCCTCATCCTGCTTCGGCGGCGCGGGCGGGGGGAGCATCAACGCCGCCGCCTCGATCGCATCGAGCGCGCGATGCGCATCGATAAAGCGCCGCGCGGCCGTCGCCCAATTGCCCGAATCCGTCGCGCCCGGCAGGCGTGAGACCTCCCCCAGCGCCGCCTGCACCTGCCCGGATTCAAGCAACCGCCGCGCGCGCGCCAGTCGCTCGCCGGGAAGCTGCGACGGGGTATTGGCGTCGTGCAGGATGATCAGCTTGCCGAGCTGAAGCCGCAGCCCTTCCAGCCAGCCATCATCCCCGTTGATCAGCACATCGGCGTTATTGTCGAGCGCCTGCCGCAATGCGGCGATCGTCACCGGCTGGCGCGCCGCCTGGATAACGGCGGCCACCGGACCAGGCGCGATCTTGCCGAAGCGTTCGCGCAATTGCACCTCGAGATAGCCGAGCGGCAGCCCGCGATCGATCGCGCGGCGCGTGGCGAAGGCGACCATCATCGCCTCCGCACGACCAGCCTGCGTGGCGGCGGCGGCGGAAGTGCTGCCGATCTCCGCCGCGCGCGCCTCCAGCGCGGCGAGTTGCGCGGCAAGCGTGGTTTCGCGCGTCGCCAGCGCGTCGAGATCGGGCGGCGGGGCGGGCGGGGATGGTGCTGCGGCCGGCTGCGGCTCGACAGGGGCAGCGGCGGGCGCGGGTGGGTTCGATGCGGGGGTGTGGATGAACCATCCGCCCGAATTGCGCATCGCGAAAAACATCAGCGCGATGCCGATGGCAAAGGCCAGCACGATAAAAATCGTCACCAGCCCGACCCGCGGCCGGCGCGCGGCGGTTTCGCTCGGCATAGGATCGTTCATGGGCGCACTATCCCCGCGCCAGCGTCACGGGTCAATCGCGAGCTTGGCGGCGAGCGTGACGAGCAACATGTCATCGGGGCGCGCCGCGACGGCGATATCGCCCCATCCCGTACCGGCGGCGTTCGCCACCGCCTCGCTCAGCGCGGCGAGACGGATCGTATCGCGCGGCACGCCATCGCGATCGCTCAGCGCGGCGAAATGGCGCGCGGCACGCGGCGAATGGAGCAATACGACCTGCCCGCGCGCCACCGCCAGCGCGCCGCGCGCGGGATCGAGCGCGCGGCTGCGATAGACGGTGACCGCGGTGACGCCGTGTAACCCGATCCGATCATGCCCGACGAGATGGAGCAGCCGCGCGAACCCCGCCGCGCGCGCCGCCGCGATCACCGCGACGCCATCGCTCGTTCCGGCGAGCGCGACGCGCAGGCCGGCTTCCCGTGCGGCAGCGGCGCTCCCCTCGCCTACCGCGACCACCGGCAGCGCACGCACCGCCGCCAGTCCGTCGCCCGCGTGGCGCATCGCATTGGCGCTGGTGACGAGCAGCGCATCGAACTCACCCTCCGGCAGCGACCATGCGACCGGCTCGACCGCGAACAGTGGCAGCGCGCGCGCCGGGATATCGAGCGCCGCGAGCCGCGCGATCGTCTGCGCGTCGCCGGGCGCGGGGCGCAGTACGATCGCAGTGCGCGTCATCCGCCGAACAGCCGCTTCACCGCCGCCGGCGCGCGCGCCAGCAGATCACGCGCCAGCGCGCCGGCGATATCCTCGCCGGGGGTGCCGGACAGCTCGCCCGCGATCATCTCGGCACCATCTTCGGACAGTAATTGCGCGCGCAGCACGATCCGCCCGTCCACGATCCGCGCCAACGCGCCGACCGGCGAATGACACCCCGCGTCCAGCGCCGCGAGCAAGGCGCGCTCGGTCAGCACGGCCGCGCTGGTCGGCGCGTCATCGATCGCCGCGATGATCGCCGCTGCCGGGGAGCCGGCGCGTATCTCGATCGCCACCGCCGCCTGCGATGGCGCGGGCAGCATCTCGTCGATCGCGATCGCCGCGCCCAGATCGTGCCGCCCGAGCCGATCCAGCCCGGCGGCGGCAAGCAGCGTCGCGTCCGCCTCCCCCGCTTCCAGCTTGGCGAGCCGCGTCGCGACATTGCCCCGGAACAGCACGATCTTCAGATCGGGGCGCAGGTGAAGCAATTGCGCGCGACGACGCGGCGAACTGGTGCCGACCACCGCGCCGTTCGGCAGCGCCGCGATCGATTCCGCGCCGATCAGCCGGTCACGTACATCGGCGCGCGGCAGCATCGCGGCGATGGCGATCTCCGCCGGGCGGATCGTCTCGACGTCTTTGCCCGAATGGACGCAGGCATCGACCTCCCCATCGAGCAGCGCGCGATCCAGCTCCTTGGTCCACAGCCCCTTGCCGCCGATCTCGGCCAGCGCGCGATCCTGCACCTTGTCGCCGGTGGTGCGCATCGGCACCAGTTCGATCGCGATACCGGGATGCGCGGCGATCAGCGCGTCGCGCACCATCTCCGCCTGGGTGAGCGCAAGGGGCGAAGCACGGGTGCCTAGGCGAAAGGTCATGTCCATCCCGATGACCCAAGCCGCGCCCTTCGACAAGTTCGGAACGAGCGGATAGAGGATTGGCCATGCTGATCCTTGGCCTCGAATCCTCCTGTGACGAGACTGCCGCCGCGCTGGTCGACGGCGAGCGGCGCGTGCTGGCGCACCGGCTTGCCGGTCAGGAAGCGGCGCATCGCCCTTATGGGGGCGTGGTGCCCGAAATCGCCGCGCGCGCGCATGTCGAGGCGATGGAGCCGTTGATCGAAGCGGCGCTGGCCGATGCCGGCGTCTCGCTGAGCCGGGTCGACGCCATCGCCGCGACCGCCGGGCCGGGGCTGATCGGCGGCGTGATGGTCGGGCTGGTCACGGGCAAGGCGATCGCCCATGCGATCGGCAAGCCATTGATCGCGGTCAATCATCTGGAGGGTCATGCGCTCAGCCCGCGCCTGTCCGATCCCGATCTCGAATTTCCCTATCTGCTGTTGCTCGTATCGGGCGGGCATTGCCAGTTGCTGCTGGTGGAGGGCGTCGGCCGATATCGCCGCCTCGCCACGACGATCGACGACGCGGCGGGCGAAGCATTCGACAAGACCGCCAAGTCGCTCGGTCTCGGCTTCCCCGGCGGCCCGGCGGTGGAGCGCGCCGCGGCGCTTGGCAATGCCAAGGCCGTGCCGCTGCCGCGCCCGTTGCTCGGATCGGCCGAGCCGCATTTCTCCTTCGCCGGGCTGAAAAGCGCGGTGGTGCGCGCTGTCGGGCATCATGCGCCGGAGGATATCGCGGCATCGTTCCAGCAGGCGGTGGTCGATTGCCTGATCGATCGCACGCGCCGCGCCCTTCACCGTGCCGATGGCGCGACCGCGCTGGTCGTCGCCGGCGGAGTCGCGGCCAATAGCGCGGTGCGCGGGGCACTGGAGGCGCTGGCGATCGACAACCACCTGCGCTTCGTCGCGCCGCCCTTGTGGCTGTGCACCGATAACGCCGCGATGATCGCATGGGCGGGCGTGGAGCGATTCACGGCCGGCCTCACCGACGCGCTCGACGTGCCGGCGCGCGCGCGCTGGCCGCTCGATCCTTCGGCGGAAACGGTGCGTGGCGCGGGGGTGAAGGCATGAGGATCGGGGTGATCGGCGGCGGCGCATGGGGCACCGCGCTGGCGCAGGTCGCGGCGCGCGGCGGCGAGGTGCTGCTATGGGCGCGCGAGCCGGAGGTGGTCGCCTCGGTCAACGCCGATCACGCCAATCCGCTGTTCCTGCCCGGCGTTCCGCTGTCCCCCGCGATCCGTGCGACCGGCGCGCTTGGCGATCTTGCGGGGATGGAGGCGCTGCTGGTGGTCGCCCCCGCCCAGCACGTCGGGCGCGTGCTCGCCGAAACGCCGGTTGGCGCGACCCCGCTGGTGATGTGCGCCAAGGGGATCGAGGCCGGATCGCGCCGGCTGGTCGGTGAGGTGGCACATGCCGCGCACCCCGACGCGCCGATCGCGGTGCTCTCCGGCCCCACCTTCGCGCATGAGGTGGCCGCCGGGCTGCCCACCGCCGTCACGCTCGCGTGCGAGGATAGCGAGCTTCAGGCCCGGCTGGCGGCGCGGCTCGCCGGCCCGGCCTTCCGCCCTTATGCCTCGAGCGACGTTGTGGGCGCGGAGATCGGCGGCGCGGTGAAGAACGTGCTGGCGATCGCCTGTGGCGTGGTTGAGGGCGCCGGCCTCGGCCAGAACGCCCGCGCCGCGCTGATCGCGCGCGGTTTCGCGGAGATGACGCGCTTCGGCCTCGCGCGCGGCGCACGGGCGGAGACGCTGGCGGGGCTGTCGGGGCTGGGCGATCTCGTCCTCACCTGTTCCTCGACCAGTTCGCGCAATTTCTCGCTCGGCCTTGGCCTCGGGCGTGGCGAGCAGGCCGCGACCTTGCTTGCCGATCGCCGCACGGTGGCGGAAGGCGCGTTCACCGCCCCGGTGCTGGCCGAAGCAGCGCGTGAGGCGAGGGCGGACATGCCGATCGTCGATGCGGTGTGCCAGTTGCTCGATGGCGCGGACGTGCGCGAGGTGACGCGCGACCTGCTCTCCCGCCCATTGCGCGACGAGGCCTGACAATGCGCTGGGCCGCGCTGCTCAAGAGCATCAACGCCGGCAAGAATGTCGCGATGACCGATCTGCGCGGGTTTCTGGGGGCGGAGGGAATGCGCGATGTCACCACCCTGCTCGCCTCGGGCAACGCATTATTCGACAGCGACGAAACGGATGGCCCCGCGCTGGAGCAACGCTTGCAGGCGGCGGCGCGCGAAAAGCTCGGCCTGGATACCGACTGGTTCCTGCGCGACCATCACGCGCTTACCGCGATCATCGCCGCCAATCCCTTTCCACACGAAGCGGAAACGCGGCCGAACCATGTGCAGATATTCTTCCTGCACCAGCCGATCGCTCCGTCGGCGCTGACCACGCTCGCCGACAATTATGACGGCCCGGAACGCATCCACGCGATCGGCCGCGAGCTGTTCGTCGATTATCCCGACGGCATCGGCCGGTCGAAACTGCCACCGGCGATGTCGCGCGCGAAATTCCCCAAGGCCGCCACCGCGCGCAACTGGAACACGCTGCTCAAACTGGCCGAACAGACCGCCTGACCATTTAGGGCGGATCGACCGTCAGAAGATGGTGTGGCGAAATTGGTGATTTCGCGCGACCCGGAGCGCAGCGTACTTCCAGTACGTGAGCACCGGAAGCGCGCAAAATCCGTCCTAGAAATCGACCGCGATTCCCTTCAGTTCCCAATCGCCGAAGCGCGTGGGATTGCGATCGTTCGGATCGGCCGGACCATCCTTGCCGGGCGCGGGTTTCGGCACCGGCGGGTTCGGCGAAAGATAGGCCGGCGCTTGCACATGCGGGGGGCGTTTCGACATTGCTCTTCCGATCTTGCTGGTTAACCGCCACATGGGCGCGATGACGACCCACGCCAAGCCCCGCAATTCCCGCTCCCGCCCCGTCGAGCCGCTCGGCACGAAAACCAGGCGCGCCGCACTGCGCCTGCTCGACGCGGTGTTGCGGCGTGGTGAGGCGCTGGAAACGGCATTGCCCGCCGCGACGCGCGATCTGATCTCCCCGCCAGATCGCGGCCTCGCCCATGCCATTGCGGCGGAAACGCTGCGCCGTCTGCCCGATCTCGACGCGCTGATCGATTCGGCCACCAGCCAGCGCCTGCCGGATGATGCCAAGGCGCGGATGGCGCTCCGCATCGCACTCGCCCAGACATTGGGGCTCGGCACCCCGCCGCACGCCGCGATCGCCACCGTCCTGCCGCTGGTCGACGGTGGCCCGCGCCGGCTGGTCCATGGCGTGTTCGGCACGCTCTCCCGCCGTAACGCGATGCTGCCCGAAACGCCGACATTGCCGGAGGATGTCGCTACGCGCTGGCGTGAGGCGTGGGGCGATGAAGTGGTCACCGCCGCCGCCCGCGCGATCGCCGCGCCGCCGGCGCTCGATCTCTCGTTGCGCGATCCGTCATGGGCCGGGCTGGAGGGCGAGAGCCTCGCCCCGGGCCATCTGCGCCTCACTGATGCCGGGCCGGTGCCCGAACTCGCCGGCTATGACGAAGGCGCGTGGTGGGTGCAGGATCTTGCGGCCTCGATCCCCGCGCGGCTGATCGGCGCCGGCAACGGGCACGCGCTCGATCTGTGCGCCGCGCCGGGCGGAAAGACGCTCCAGCTCGCCGCCGCCGGCTGGCAGGTAACGGCGGTGGACGCCTCGAAAAGTCGCGCCGCGCGACTTGACGATAATCTCGCCCGCATCGGGCTTGAGGCGGAGACGGTGGTGGCCAATCTCCTGCAATGGTCCCCCGGCGCCCCGGCTCATGCCGTGCTGGTCGATGCGCCATGCAGCGCCACCGGCATCTTCCGCCGCCATCCTGATGTGCTGCATCGCGCGCATCCCGGCGTGATCGCGGAGATGGCCGAGCTGCAACAGCGCATCCTCGATCGCGCGGCGGAATGGGTGAAGCCGGGCGGCACGCTCGTCTATGCCACATGCTCGCTCGAACCGGCGGAGGGCGAGGCGCAACTGGCGCGGTTTCTCGGGCTGCGTAGCGATTATTCGATCGCGCCGCCGATCGCGGGCGAATTGCCGGAGGGCATCACCGCGCATGCCGATGGGCATGTCCGCACGCTGCCCGGAACGGTTGAGGCGAAGGGTGGCTGCGACGGCTTTTTCGTCGCACGGCTGCGACGCGCTTCCGCCTGAGCGAATCGCGCGTTAAGGCATGGCTGCGTCCGCCAGCCCGGCGGGCATCTGTTGCAGCAGCGGAGCATCATGACCAAGCCAGTCCGTATCGCGCCTTCCATATTGTCCGCCGATTTCGCGAAGCTGGGCGAGGAGGTGCGCGCGATCGACGCCGCCGGCGCGGACTGGATTCACGTCGATGTGATGGATGGTCATTTCGTGCCGAACATCACGATCGGCCCGGCGGTGGTGAAGGCGCTACGCCCGCACACCACCAAGCCGTTCGATGTTCATCTGATGATCTCGCCGGTCGACGCCTATCTCGATGCCTTTGCGGAGGCCGGCGCGGACATTATCACCGTCCACCCGGAGGCCGGCCCCCACGTCCACCGCACGGTCCAGCATATCAAGAGCCTCGGCAAGCGCGCCGGCGTGGTGCTCAACCCCGCGACCCCTGTGGAAATCCTCGATTATCTGCTCGACATGGTCGATCTGGTGCTGGTGATGAGCGTCAACCCCGGCTTCGGCGGGCAGAGCTTCATCGACAGCCAGTTGCGCAAGATCGCCGCGATCCGCGCGATGATCGATATGAGCGGGCGCGATATCGATCTGGAGGTCGATGGCGGAATCGACCAGCGCACCGCGCGGCTGGCGATCGACGCCGGCGCTGACGCTCTGGTCGCCGGCACCGCCACCTTCCGTGGCGGGCCGGATGCCTATGCCGCCAATATCCGGGCGCTCCGGGGCGAATGAACGCACCGGGCGGCGATCCCGGCGCCGACGGGATCGAGCAGGGCAAGCGGCTGGTACGATCGGGCGGCGATCGCGGGCTGTCGCTCACCGAGCGCCTGTCGCAGACGCTCGATCGGCTCACCTGGCGCACGCCGATCCACAGCTTCCGCCTCAAGGGGCGTTATCCGTTGAAGCTGATCGCCGTGCCGGAAGATCCGCTATACGGCGATGCGAAGCGCGGGCAGGCGTTGCTCGAAGGGCGCGCCGAATGGCGTGGCGACATGCGGGAAATCGCCAGTCTCGATTTCCGTGCGCTCGATGTCGCGCCGGGCTTTGCCGATTATCTCCAGTCCTTCGCGTGGCTGCGCGATCTGTCCTCGGTCGCGACGCGTGCGCAGGGTGCGCCGATCGCCGAGGGCCTCATGTCGCGCTGGCTGCTCGCGCATGCCGACAAGGTGTCGGGCGTCGCGTGGCGGCCGGATATCTGGGGCCGGCGGATGCTGTTCTGGACCGCGCACGCCCCGCTGATCCTCTCTTCGACCGATCTTATCTATCGCTCCAAGGTGCTGAACACGCTGGCGCGCGGCGCGCGGCATCTCGATCGCGGCGCTGACAAGACGCCGCCGGGGCCGAAGCGCGTCGCCGCGTGGTGCGGGCTGGTCGCGGCGGGGCTGCTGATCCCCGGCGGCGATCCGCGCCGCGTGTTCGGTGAGGCGGGGCTGGCCCGCGCGCTTTCCACCGCATTGTTCGAGGATGGCGGCGCGGTGAGCCGCGCGCCCGATGCGTTGCTCGATATCGCGATGCTGCTGGTGAGCCTTCGCGAATGCTATGCCGCGCGGCGGCTGGAACTGCCCGAACCGGCCGAGGCGGCGCTGGCACGGATGATCCCCGCGCTGCTCGGCACCTGCCACGCCGATCGCGGACTGGCGAGCTGGCAGGGCGGCGGCCCGGTATCCGCCGAGCGTGTCGCGCAGATCGTCGAGGCGACCGGCGTGCGCGCGCGCCCGCTCAAACAGGCCCGCGAATGGGGCTATCAGCGGCTGACCGGGGGCAATGCCGTCCTCATCATGGATGCGGCGCCGCCCCCGGTGGCGCGCGTGGTGGATGGCGGCTGCGCCTCGACGCTGGCGTTCGAATTTTCGGACGGTGCGACGCGGCTGATCATCAATTGCGGCGGCGCGCGCGCTGCCTCGACGCGTATCCCACGCGAATTGGTCGAGGCGCTGCGCACCACCGCTGCGCATTCCACGCTGACGCTGGCGGATTCAAACTCCACCGCGATCCTCGCGGACGGCACGCTCGGCAAGGGCGTGGCGGAGGTGGAACTGTCACGACAGGAGTCCGATGGCGCCAACCGGATCGAGGCGAGCCATGACGGTTACGTCCGCCGTTTCGGCTTCGTCCATCGCCGCCAGCTGGTGCTGACCGGCGACGGGCGCGAGCTGCGTGGCGAAGACTCGCTACTGCCCAAGGGACGCCGCCGTCGCCCCGGCGCGACGCCGTTCGCGATCCGCTTCCATCTCGGGCGCGGGGTGGAGGCATCGCCCACCGCCGACGGCCTCGCCGCCGTGCTGCGCGTACCCGGCGGCGCGCTGTGGCAATTCCGCGTGCGTGGCGATTCGCTGACGATCGAGGACAGCCTGTGGATCGATGCGGACGGCCGCCCGGTCGCGACGCAGCAGCTCGTCATCACCGGCACGGCGGAATCCGGTGGCGCGAGCGTAAGCTGGGCGCTCAAACGCGCGCGCTAGGGCGGATCGACATTCAGGAGCTAGGGCGGCGCAGGGTGGCGCGACCTCCAAACCGGTTCTAAGAGGCGCGGCGAGTCCTCCCAAGCTTCGCAAGGCCGACATGACCACGATCCCTATCAAGCGCGCGCTCCTTTCCGTTTCCGACAAGACGGGGGTGGTCGATCTGGCCCGCACGCTCGCCGGGCGTGGCGTCGAGCTGGTCTCGACCGGCGGCACCGCCAAGGCATTGCGCGATGCCGGGCTTGAGGTACGCGACGTGTCGGACCTCACCGGCTTTCCCGAGATGATGGACGGCCGCGTCAAGACGCTGCACCCGATGGTCCATGGCGGGCTGCTCGCGGTGCGCGACGATCCCGCCCACGCCGCCGCGATGGCCGAGCACGCGATCGGCGCGATCGATCTGGTGGTCGTGAACCTCTATCCTTTCGCCCAGACCGTCGCCAAGGGCGCGGGCCGCGACGAGATCATCGAGAATATCGATATCGGCGGCCCCTCGATGGTGCGCTCGGCCGCGAAAAACCATGCCTATGTCGCGATCGTCACCGATCCGGCGGATTATGCCACCGTCGCGAAGGGCGAGACCGATCTCGATGAGCGCAAGCGGCTGGCGGCCAAGGCGTTCGCGGCAACCGCGACCTATGATTCCATGATCGCGAGCTGGTTCGGTTTCGCCGATCAGCAGCAGATGTTCCCCGCGACTTTGCCGTTCGTCCTCCAGTCCCCCACCGTGCTGCGCTACGGCGAGAACCCGCACCAGCAGGCCGCTTTCTACAACCATGCCGGCCCCTCGACGCCGGGCATCGGCCAGGCGCGACAGGTGCAGGGCAAGGAGCTGAGCTACAACAACCTCAATGATGCCGATGCCGCGCTGGAGCTGGTGAGCGAATTCCGCGATGCCGCGCCGACCTGCGTGATCGTCAAACATGCCAATCCGTGCGGCGTGGCAAGCGCGGCGACGCTGGCCGAGGCATATGAGGCGGCGTTCGCCTGCGACACCGTGTCCACATTCGGCGGGATCATCGCGCTCAACCGCACGCTCGATGCGGCGACGGCCAAGGCGATCACCGGCATCTTCACCGAAGTGGTGGTCGCCCCCGATGCTGATGAGGAAGCGATCGCGCTGTTCGCGGCGAAGAAGAATTTGCGCCTGCTGCTCACCGGCGCGCTTCCCGATCCGGCGCGCACGGGCATGACCGCCAAGTCGATCACCGGCGGCTGGCTGGTGCAGTCGCGCGACAATGGCGGCCTAACCGATGAGATGCTCAAGGTGGTGACGAAGCGCCAGCCGACGCCACAGGAACTGGCCGATTGCCGCTTTGCCTGGACGGTCGCCAAGCACGTCAAGTCGAACGCGATCGTCTATGCCAAGGACGGCGGCACCGCCGGCGTCGGCGCGGGCCAGATGAACCGGCTGCGAAAGCGCGCGGATCGCCGCGTGGAAGGCCGAAGGACGCGGCCGACAAGGCCGGCTGGGCCACGCCGCGCACGATCGGCTCGGCGGTGGCCTCCGACGCCTTCTTCCCCTTCGCCGACGGGCTGCTCGCGGCGGTCGAGGCTGGCGCGACGGCGGTGATCCAGCCGGGCGGCTCGATCCGCGACGCCGAGGTGATCGCGGCCGCCGACGAGGCGGGCCTGGCGATGGTCTTCACCGGGATGCGCCACTTCCGTCATTGATCCGCCGCAGCGTCGGCCTGCTCTCTCCCCCCGCCTCTCATCATGGCGCGCGCGGGAGGGGGCGGGCTGGTGCCATGCGCTCAGCAGGGTGGCCAGCAGCATGGCGTGCCCGAAGCATAATTCCCGACGCGCCGGAAACCGCTATTTCCACCGCCCGCATGCGCCGAATGGCGACCTCGTCTAGCGCGTGATCGCACCGACATTGGGCAGCGTCGCCTCATCGGCGCGCGGCATCTTGCCAAACAGGGCGCGGTCGGCGGGGCCGAATGCCCAGCGCCACAACACGAACAGATATACCGCCGCGATCGCGGGAATGCCGATGATCACCTCAGCCCATTCGAAGCGGTGCGGCAGCATCGTGAAGGCCGCCCCCACTGCGATCGCCGCCAGCGCCGCCCACAGCAGCGGCCAGCGCAGCGGTGACACCGGCGCGTGCAGCAGGTGGCCGAGCACCCGCGCTTTCACCACCGAGGTCATGGCAAGGCTCAGCATCAGCGCCACCGCGGGGCCCGCCGCCTGAAACGCCACCGGCCAGCCCAGTTCGCGCATCCCGAAGATCAGCGCGAAGCTCAGCACCACCTGAAACGACAGCATCGCGGCCGAAATCATCAGATTGCGATGCCGCGCCATATAAACGAGCGCGGATTCGCACACCGCCCCGGTCGACGCCAGCACCTCGGCGGTGAGCAGGAACGCGAGCGCGGCGGTCCCCGCGACGAATTGCGGCCCGACGATGCCCATCACTGCTTCGCCGGGGATCGATCCCATCAGCGCCAGCCCGCCCTGCGCGGCGATGATCCAGAACGCCACCTGGCGCACCTGTGCCGCGATCGCCGCGCGATTGTCGCTCGCCAGATTGCGGGTGATCACCGGGCCGAGGATCGGATCGAATGAGGTTTTCAGCTTCTGCGGCAACGAGGCGACCTGTTGCGCCATATAGTAAATGCCGACGATCTTCGGCTCGAACATTATGCCGAGGATGAAGCGGTCGACGTTGCGCGTCCCCCATTCCAGCGCGTCGGCCCCGGCGAGCGGTATGTTGCGACGTGCCAGCGCGAACAATTCGGTCAGGTGCGGGGACCAGCCGCGCGGCAGGCCATAGCTGCGGATGAACGGAATGAGGCTCGCCGTCAGCGCCGCGATCATCGACGAGACATAGGCGAGGACCAGCCCGTCGCGCGTCGTGAAGAACGAGAATATCCATGCCGCGATCGATATCGTCCACGGCTCCACCACCGCCCGCGCCGTCACCGTCGCGCGCACGTTCAGCCGATAGGCGAGTGCCGCCAGGCTGATGTCGGACCAGGCGATCGCCAGAATGATCAGCGGCAGATAACGATCGAGCCCGCCGACATAGCTATTTGGATACATTACCTCCGGAAACACCCACAGCACCCCACTCGCCGCGAGGCTGAGGATGCCGCCGAGCACCATCGCATCCCAGACGACATGGACATGCGGTCGCTCGGTCGTCGCCAGCGCCTGCGCAAGCCCGCGCTTCAGCCCAAGCGTGGAAACCAGCGCGGCCAGTTCGACCACCACGACCGCTATCGCGAAGCGGCCGACGAGATCCGGGCCATAGAGCCGCCCCGCGATGAACAGGAACGGGATGCGCGCCAGAAGCCGCAGGATGAAACCCGCGACATTGGTGCGGCCACCCTTAGCGAGCGTGGCGATGTCTTCCGACGATTCGCTCATTGCTGGCGCTCCTCGCGCCTGCGATCTGTCAATGCGCCGCCCCCCAGCTTTCACCGACACCGATCTCCACCGCGAGCGGCACATCGAGCTTCACCACCGGCTCGGCGGCGGTCGCCATCACGCGTTCGATCACCGGGCGCGCGGCATCCACCTCGCCCACCGGAAGCTCGAACACCAATTCGTCGTGCACCTGAAGCAGCATCCGCGTGCCGGTAAGCCCCGCCGCGGCCAGCGCCGGCTCCATCCGCGCCATCGCGCGCTTGATGATATCCGCCGACGATCCCTGAATCGGCGCGTTGATCGCCGCGCGTTCGGCGCCCTGCCGTTCATGCTGCACCTTGGATTTGATGCGCGGGAAATGCGTCTTGCGGCCGAACAGTGTCTCGGTGAAACCGCGGTCGCGCGCGTTGGTCAGCGTTTCGGCGATATAGCGGTTAATGCCGGGGAAACGCTCGAAATAGCGATCGATCATCGCCTGCGCCTCGTCCGGCGTGACGTCGAGCCGTCCAGCGAGGCCCCAGCGGCTGATGCCATAGAGGATCGCGAAGTTGATCGTCTTGGCGCGCGCGCGGGTGTCGCGATTCAACTCGCCGAACAATTCCTGCGCCGTGAGCGAGTGGATGTCGTCGCCGCGTGCGAACGCCTCCTTCAGCGCAGGCACATCGGCCATGTGCGCGGCGAGCCGCAGCTCGATCTGCGAATAATCGGCCGCCAAGATGACATTGCCCGGTTCTGCCACGAAAGCATGGCGAATCTGGCGCCCGGTCTCGGTACGGATCGGGATATTTTGGAGGTTAGGGTCGGTCGACGACAGGCGTCCGGTCTGCGCGCCCGTCAGGCTGTAGCTAGTGTGGACGCGGCCCGTCGCCGGGTGGATCTGCTCCTGCAACGTATCGGTGTAGGTGTTCTTAAGCTTGGTGAGCTGGCGCCAGTCGAGTACACGCGCGGCGATTTCCGCGCCCGGCGAATCCTTGTCGGCGGCGATCCGCTCCATCTCGGTCACGTCGGTGGAATAGACGCCGGACTTGCCCTTACGGCCACCCTTGATCCCCATCCGCTCAAACAGCACGTCGCCCAATTGTTTGGGGCTGCCGATGGTGAACGGGCCGCCAGCGAGGCCGTGAATCGCGGTTTCCAAGCGGGCGATTTCAGTATCGAAGCCACGGCTAAGTTGCGCCAGCCGCTCACGATCGACCTTGATTCCGTGGCGCTCCATCCGCGCGATCACGGAAATGAGCGGGCGATCGACCATCTCATAGATGCGCGTCGCGCCCTCGACCGGGAGCCGGGCACGGAAACGCCGCCACAACCGCAGCGTCACATCAGCATCTTCCGCCGCGTAGCGAGTGGCGGTCTTGAGATCGATCTCATGGAAACCGAGCTGCTTCTTCCCGGTGCCGACCACATCCTTATACGCGATGCACGAATGCGATAGATGCGTAGCGGCCAGCTCGTCCATGCCGTGCCCATGCAGGCCTGCGTCGAGGTCGAAGCTCATCACGATCGAATCGTCATAAGGCGCGACGTCGATGTCCAGCCGAGCCAGCACGGTCAGATCGTATTTCAGATTGTGCCCGATCTTGAGCACGCCCGCGTCCTCGAACAGGGGACGGAGCCTGGCCAGCGCCACATCGCGATCGATCTGCACCGGCTTTTCGGCGAACATGTCGCTGCCACCGTGCGCGAGCGGGATATAGCAGGCACGGTTCGGGGCTAGCGCCATGCTGATGCCGACCAGTTCGGCGAGCATCGGATCCTTGGCGGTCGTTTCGGTGTCGATCGCGACGAAGCCCTGATGCCGCGCCTCCGCGATCCAGCGATCCAGCGTCGCCTCATCGGCCACCGTCTCGTAACTGTCGTGATCGCACGGCGGCTCTTCCTCAAGCGCGACCGCGGCGGAGGGCGCTGGCTGCGGCGCATCCGCCACCTGCCCAAGCTTGCCGAGCAACGTCTTGAACCCGTGATGCTCCAGAAACGCGCGCAGCGGCGCCTCCGGAATGCCGTTCAACGCCATCTCTTCAAGCGGCTGCGGCAGCGGCACGTCGCTTGCCAGCTCGACCAATTGGCGGCTCAGCCGCGCCATATCGGCATGTTCGATCAGATTCTCGCGCAGCTTGCCGGCCTTCATCCCGGGCGCGGCGGCGAGCACGGCTTCGACATCACCATATTCGTTGATCAGCTTGGCGGCGGTTTTGGGGCCGACGCCGGGGACGCCGGGGACGTTGTCGACACTGTCGCCCATCAGCGCCAGCACTTCGCCAAGCTTTTCCGGGCCGACGCCGAACTTCTCGATTACCGCTTCCGGCCCGATCCGCCGATCCTTCATCGTGTCGAGCATGTCGATGCCGGGCTCAGTCAGCAGCTGCATCAGATCCTTGTCGGAACTGATCACCGTCACCTGCCAGCCCTGCGCCAGTGCGGCCTTGGCATAAGAGGCGATCAGATCGTCTGCCTCCCATCCCTGTTCTTCGATGCATGGCAGCGAGAAGGCGCGCGTCGCGTCGCGGATCATCGGGAATTGCGGGACGAGATCTTCCGGCGCGGGCGGCCGCTGCGCCTTATACTTGTCGTACATCTCGTTGCGGAAGGTGTGCCCCGACTTGTCGAGGATCACCGCGAGGTGGGTCGGGCCATCCGCCTGATGCAACTCGTTGGCTAGTTTCCATAGCATGGAAGTGTAACCATAAACCGCGCCGGCGGGCTCGCCATGCCGGTTAGTGAGCTTCGGCAGGACGTGATAGGCGCGGAAGATATAGCCCGAGCCATCGACGAGATAGAGGTGCGGCATCGGCGCGGGATAGCCCGGATCGCGCGGCGGACCAATCCCGCTTGTCGCATCCGCGGGATTGGAAGTTACAAAAAATTCGCGCTGGCGAACCCTCAGCTTCCCGGCGCGTCGTCGTCGGTCGATGCGAAGGCGCGATTATCGACGCGATAGCCGGTCAGCGCGCTCGCGGCGGCCTGGATCAGCAACTGCCGTTCGCGCATCGGGCGCGTCGTATCGCCGATCATCACCGCGATCGCATAGCGCCGTCCGTCCGGCGCGGTGAGCAGCCCGACATCGTTGAAGCCGGCATTGCGGCGGCCAAGTTCCTGCCCCGTCCCGGTCTTATGCTGGATCGACCAGCCCGGCGGCAGCGCCGCGCGAAGCCGCGCGCGCCCCGTGACGGACGCACCCATCGTGCTCAACAGATAGCGCGTCGACGTTTCGGACAGCAGCTCGCCGCGCGCCAGCCGCGCCAGCGCATCCGCGATAGCGAGCGGCGCCGCGCCATCGGGCGGATCGGAGATATAGGCCTGCAACGCCGCCGCGCGCACTTCGGGCGCGAGCCGCGAGCGCGCGATTTCGAAACCATTGCCGAGCGAATAGCTCTGCTGCCACGTCAGCCCGGCGGTCTTCGACTGGAGCAGCCGTTCACCCGGACCAAAGCGGATATCGCCGAGCTGCTTGCGCTCAACGAAAGCGCGCACCGCGCTGGGGCCGCCGACCAGCGACAGCAAGCGATCGTTCGCAGTATTGTCGCTTTGCGTGAGCGCACGGGCCAGCAGACCGCCCACGGTCGTCTGATATCCGGCCGGCTTGACCAGCCCGGCAATCGGCTGATGGAACAGGGTTAGATCGGCCGGATAGACCGTTACCGGATCGTCGAGCTTCAGCCGGCCGGAATCGCGCTGATCGAGCACGGTCATCGCGACCCACAATTTGCTCACGCTCTGCTGCGGCATCCGGCGGCGCCCGCCAGCCTCCACCGTCCATCCTTCATCCACCGCGCGGATCGCGACGCCGGCGATGCCGGGGAAGCCCCGCACCAGCGCATCGACGCGCTCGACCAGCGCACGCGGGGGATCGTTGCGGCGCGGCGTCATCACGCGCGGCACGGGCAACGAAACGACATAAGCGGGAGCGGCGACATAGGATGGCGTAAGCGCGACCCCACTCGCGCCGGGCCGCGTACCGGATCCGCAGGCGGCCAGCACCAGTGCCCCCAGCCCTGCCATCAACCACCGTAGCGACGAACCCGCCATACTCAAATCATGCCCACCCGACCCGAAGATCAGGTTAAACCCGATCCGCGCATCGAAAGAAAACATAGGCTTGGCACAATCGCGATGAACCGCGCCTGATGCGCGACAGATTCACGGAACGAGAATCGTATCGCGCGCCTCGGGCAGCGTTTCGGGCCAGTCGATCGTATAATGCAGCCCCCGGCTCTCATGCCGCTGCAACGCGGAACGCACGATCAGATCGGCGGTCTGGAGCAGGTTGCGCAGCTCGATCAGATCGGGCGTGACGCGAAAATGGCCGTAATAATCGCCAACCTCATCGGTCAGCAGCTTGATGCGGTGCGCGGCGCGCTCCAGCCGCTTGGTGCTGCGCACGATGCCGACGTAATTCCACATGAAGCGGCGGATCTCGGTCCAGTTCTGCTTGATCACCACTTCCTCGTCGGAATCGGTGACGCGGCTTTCATCCCATGCGCGGATCGCGGGCACGGGGCCGAAGCTGTCCCAATTGGCCGCGATATGCTTCGCCGCCGCCTCGCCGAACACGAAGCATTCGAGCAATGAATTGGACGCGAGCCGGTTCGCGCCATGCAGGCCGGACTGCGTGCACTCGCCCGCCGCGTAAAGACCCGGCAGGTCCGTGCACCCGTCACGATCGATGACGATACCGCCACAGGTGTAATGCTGCGCCGGCACCACCGGGATCGGCTGCGTCGTCATGTCGATGCCGAGACCGAGCAGCTTTTCGTAGATATTGGGGAAATGCCCGCGCACGAAATCGGCCGGCATATGGCTGATGTCGAGATGGACGTAATCGAGGCCGAGCCGCTTGATCTCATGGTCGATCGCGCGCGCCACCACGTCGCGCGGGGCAAGCTCGGCGCGGGGATCGAAATCGGGCATGAAGCGATAGCCGGTTTCGGGAATTTTGAGCTGCCCGCCCTCGCCGCGCACGGCCTCGGTGATGAGGAAGTTCTTGACCTCCAGATTGTAGAGGCAGGTCGGGTGGAATTGCATGAATTCCATGTTCGAGATGCGACACCCGGCACGCCACGCCATCGCAATCCCGTCCCCCGTCGCGCCGCGCGGCGCGGTGGAGAACAGATAGGTGCGCCCCGCGCCGCCGGTGGCGAGGATCGTCGCGCGCGCGGTGTAAAGGTTGACGCGCCCGGTGCGGCGATCGGCCGCATATACCCCCCACACGTTGCCCGCGCCGGAATAACGCTCCTCATGCCGGCTGGTGGCGAGATCGATCGCCACCTGATCGGGAACGAGGGTGATATTGGGATGCTTCTCCGCGGCGCGCTGCAGGGCTTCCTGCACCGCCCAGCCGGTCGCGTCATCGACATGGACGATCCGGCGGTGCGAATGCCCGCCCTCGCGCGTCAGGTGCAGCGTATCCCCCTCGGTCGCGAAGGGCACGCCCAGCGCCTGCAACTGGTGGATCGCGGCCGGGGCGTTTTCCACCACGAATTCGACGGTCGCGCGATCGTTGAGGCCCGCGCCCGCGATCATCGTGTCCTCGATATGGCTTTCGAACGTATCGCCCGGCTCCAGCACCGCGGCGATGCCGCCCTGCGCCCAGGCGGTCGAGCCCTCGTTGAGCGCGCCTTTCGCCAGCACCGTCACCTTGAAGCGATCGGCGAGATTGAGCGCTGCGGTCAGCCCGGCAGCGCCGGACCCGACGATGAGAACGTCGCTGGTTGCGTGAACGGGCTGGGTCATGCCGCCCTGTTGCACGAAAGTTGCGCCGCGCGACAATGGCTATGTGTGTTGTCTTCCATGCACACCGACAAGAACTTATAGCCCGCCGCATGATCGAGGCCGAGTTCATCGCCGCGCTGCGCCGGCTTCCACTCCATGCCGGCGCGCTGGGATTGGCCGACGATACCGCGCGGCTCGGCGGGTTCATCCTCACCACCGATACGCTGGTCGAGGGGGTGCATTTCCTCCCCGACGATCCGGCGGAGGATGTCGCGTGGAAGCTGGTGGCGACCAACCTCTCCGATCTCGCCGCCAAGGGCGCACGGCCGGAAGGCGTGCTGCTCAACTACCCGCTGGGCGACGATCGCTGGGATCGTGCCTTCCTCGCGGGGCTGGCGGCGGCGTTGGCGGCGTTCGATTGCCCGCTCCTCGGCGGCGACACGATATCGCTACCGGCTGGCGCGCCGCGCGTGCTGACGCTCACTGCGATCGGCGCTGACGCCATTGCGCCGGCACGGAGCGGGGCGAGGCCCGGCGATGAATTGTGGGTTACCGGCACGATCGGAGACGCGGGCGCCGGCCTTGCCATTGCCCAGGGCGCGGATGGGCCGCCCGCGTTGCTCGCGGCCTATCGCCGCCCGCGCCCGCGCATCGAAGAGGGGCGGCTGCTCGCCCCCCATGTCCATGCGATGATGGACGTGTCTGACGGCCTGTTGATCGACGCGTGGCGGATGGCTGCGGCGAGCGGCTGCGCGGTGACGATCGACCTCGCGCGCGTCCCGCTGTCGGCGGATTATCGCGCGTTCGGCTGGGATGTGCTGGCGGCGGCAACCGCTGGCGACGATTATCAGCTATTGTTCGCCGCCGCGCCGGGTTCGGCGATCCCCGCGCCCGCTACGCGTGTCGGCTGCTTTGCCGAAGGAACCGGCCTTACGCTGGTCGACGGCGATCGCGCCGTGCCGCTTCCTCCCCGCCTCGGCTTCGAACACCGCGCCTGACGCGGGGCGGCTTGCGCGCGCGCCGGGCGCTCTATACGCCTTTGCCCTATCCGTGTCTTTTAAAGGGCAAAAGCCTTCGACACGGGAGAACAGAATAGGGGAAGGAATGCGATGACGACCGTCACTATCGCCATCCTCTGCGGCATCCTGGCCGTAGTCTATGGCTTCGTCACCAGCCGGCAGGTGCTCAGCGCATCGCCGGGCAACGAACGAATGCAGGATATCGCGGCCGCCATCCAGGAAGGCGCAAAAGCCTATCTGGCACGGCAATATACCACCATCGCCATCGTCGGCGTGATCGTCGCGGTGATCCTTGCGGTGACGCTCGGCCACACCTCCACGATCGGGTTCGTCATCGGCGCGATCCTGTCAGGCGTGGCGGGCTTCGTCGGCATGAACATCTCGGTGCGCGCCAACGTCCGCACGGCGGAGGCCGCGCGGGGATCGCTGCAGGGGGCGCTGACGCTGGCGTTCCGCTCCGGCGCGGTTACCGGCATGCTCGTCGCGGGGCTGGGGCTGCTCGCGATCGCAACCTTCTTCTGGTATCTCACCGGCCCGGCCGGCCATGCGCCGAACGACCGGGTGATCGTTGAATCGCTGACCGCATTGGCGTTCGGCGCATCGCTGATCTCGATCTTCGCCCGTCTCGGCGGCGGCATCTTCACCAAGGCAGCGGACGTCGGCGCCGATCTCGTCGGCAAGGTCGAGGCGGGCATCCCGGAGGACGATCCCCGCAACCCCGCCGTGATCGCCGATAACGTCGGCGACAATGTCGGCGATTGCGCGGGCATGGCGGCCGATCTGTTCGAAACCTATGTCGTGACGCTGGGCGTGACGATGGTGTCGATCGCGCTGCTGATCCACGCCGATGCCGCCGAACTGACGAAACTGATGACGCTGCCGCTGATGGTTGGCGGGGTGTGCATCATCACCTCGATCATCGGCACCTATATGGTCCGTCTCGGCGGCGGCACCTCGATCATGGGCGCGCTCTACAAGGGCTTCGGCACCTCTGCGCTGCTGTCGATCCCGGCGATCTGGTTCGCCACGAAGTTCACCCTGGGCGATCTCAACGCGCCGATTGGTGCATCGGGCTTCCTCGATCAGTCGAGCGACGCATTGGGCGGCGATTTGTCCGCACCCGTCGCGCCGGTGATGGCGGGCGCCGGCTTTACCGGCATGGACCTGTTCTGGTGCATGATGATCGGCCTCGCCGTGACCGCGCTGATCGTGTGGATCACCGAATATTACACCGGCACCAATTATCGCCCGGTGAAATCGATCGCCAAGGCATCGGAGACCGGCCACGGGACCAATGTCATCCAGGGCCTTGCCGTCAGCCTTGAGGCGACCGCGCTCCCCACGCTGGTGATCGTGATCGCGGTGATCGCCGCCTATAAGTTCGCCGGGATCATCGGCATCGCCTTTGCCGCGACCTCGATGCTGGCACTCGCCGGGATGGTCGTGGCGCTCGACGCTTACGGCCCGGTTACCGACAATGCCGGCGGCATCGCGGAAATGGCCGGCCTGCCCGATGACGTGCGCCACAAGACCGACGCGCTCGATGCGGTGGGCAATACCACCAAGGCCGTGACCAAGGGCTATGCCATCGGCTCGGCGGGGCTTGCCGCGCTGGTGCTGTTCGGCGCCTATACCACCGATCTGCAAACCTATTTCCCGGATACGCAGGTCGATTTCAGCCTCTCCAACCCCTATGTCATCGTCGGGCTGCTGCTCGGCGCCCTGCTCCCCTATTTGTTCGGAGCATTCGGCATGACGGCGGTGGGCCGCGCGGCGGGCGCGGTGGTGGAGGAAGTGCGCGGGCAGTTCCGCGACAATCCGGGCATCATGGAAGGAACGAGCCGGCCCAATTACGGCCGCACCGTCGATCTTGTCACCCGTGCGGCGATCCGCGAGATGATCGTGCCGTCGCTGCTGCCGGTGCTCTCGCCGATCGTGCTCTATTTCGTCGTCACCGGCGTGGAGGATCAGGCGGCCGGCTTCGCCGCGCTCGGCGCGATGCTGCTCGGCGTGATCGTCTCCGGCCTGTTCGTCGCGCTCTCGATGACCTCGGGCGGCGGCGCATGGGATAACGCCAAGAAATATATCGAAGACGGACATTACGGCGGCAAGGGATCGGAAGCGCACAAGGCCGCCGTCACCGGCGACACCGTGGGCGATCCTTACAAGGATACCGCCGGCCCGGCGGTGAATCCGATGATCAAGATCACCAATATCGTAGCGCTATTGCTGCTCGCCGCGCTGGCCGGTCACGTCGCGGGCTGACAAGCACCGTCGATATGGTCTAGATGGCCCGCCCGGATCCGCTCCGGGCGGGCTTTTTGTGCCTCGCGCTTCCCAAAACCCGCCCTTTCCGCTAAGGGCGCGCGCGCCCTCCATTCCCGAAAGATATTTGTTTGGCGAAAGAAGAACTCCTCGAGATGCGCGGCCAGGTGGTCGAGCTGCTGCCCAACGCGATGTTCCGCGTCCGGCTTGAGAACGATCACGAGATCCTCGGCCACACCGCCGGCAAGATGCGCAAGAACCGCATCCGCGTGCTGGTGGGCGACGAGGTGCTGGTCGAGCTGACCCCCTATGACCTGACCAAGGGGCGCATCACCTACCGCTTCATGCCCGGTCGCGGCGGCCCCGGCCCGCAATAAGGCGCGGGCGGGCGCATGCCCTCCGGTCCGGCTCTCGTTCTCGCCTCCGCGTCGCCCCGGCGGCGCGATCTGCTGGCGCGCATCGGCGTGACCCCGGCGCGCATCGTTGCGCCCGATGTCGATGAAACCCCGCTGAAGGGCGAAACCCCGCGCGATTATGTCCGCCGCGTCGCCATCGCCAAGGCCCGTGCGGTCGAACGGGCACCCAATGAGATAATCCTCGCCGCCGACACGACGATCGCGGTCGGGCGGCGGATTCTCGGCAAGCCCGCCGATGCGGACGAACTGCGCTGGATGCTCAACCTGCTTGCCGGGCGCCGCCACCATTGCCTCTCGTCGGTCGCGGTGATCGATGCCGAGGGCCGGTTGCGCGAGCGGCTTTCCGATACGCTGGTGGTGTTCAAGCCACTCTCCGCATCCGAGATCGACGCTTATATCGCCGGCGGCGAGGGAATGGGCAAAGCTGGCGGCTATGCCATTCAGGGCCATGCCGAAACATGGGTGCGCCGCCTGGACGGCTCGCATTCCGGCGTGGTCGGCCTGCCGCTTTACGAAACAGCCGCGCTGCTGCGCACGGCTGGTATCGACCTTGGCTGAATGGCTGCTTGAAGAGGGCATCGGCGAGACGCGCGCCGCGCTGATCGCGGACGACCGCATCCTGTGTGCCCGAATCGAACGTGATGATGCCGGGCCACGGCTCGGCGCGGTCTATACCGCACAATTATTCGAGCCCGGCCTCGTGCGCCTTCCCGACGGCACGACCGCGACGCTCACGCGCACGCCGCCGGGCCTGACGCTCGGTGCACGGCTGAATGTAGAGGTAACGCGGGAGGCGCTACCAGAACCGGGCCGCCTCAAGCTCCCCCGCGTCGTCTCCACCGATGCACCGCCCCGTGCGGCCCCGTCCCTGCGCGAGACGCTCGAAGGCCCTGTGCGGACGCTCCGGGCGCACGAGCCGGACGCGCTGGAGGCGGCGGGATGGTCAGAGGTGCTGGACGAGGCGCTGACCGGCGACATCGTCTTCTCCGGCGGCGCGCTGCGCATGTCGCCGACGCCCGCGATGACATTGTTCGACGTCGATGGCGATGGCCCGCTCGATGCGCTTGCCGAGCGCGCCGCGGCGGCGGTCGCGGCCGCGATCGTGCGGCACGGAGTGGGCGGCTCGATCGGCATCGACTTCCCGACCATTCAGGGCAAGGAAGCGCGCCAGCGCGTCGCCGCCGCGATCGATGCCGGCCTGCCGCAACCGTTCGAGCGCACGGCGATGAACGGCTTCGGTTTCCTGCAGATCGTCCGCCCGCGCCCGCGCGCGTCGCTCCCCGAATTGCTGCGCGCCGATCCCGTCAACAGCGCCGCGCTCGCTACGCTGCGCCAGATCGAGCGGACCCCGCCCGGCGCACCCAATAGCCATCGACTGCCGCCCGCCGTCGCCGCGCGAATCGAATCGCGCGCGGATTGGCTCGCGGAGCTGGTGCGTCGCACCGGCCGCACCCCTATATTGCAGTGATGTCGAAAACCGCCTGCCCGATCTGCCGCCGCCCGACGGCGCCGGAATTCACGCCGTTTTGCAGCCGCGGCTGCAAGGATCGCGATCTGTTGCAATGGCTCGGCGAGGGATATCGCCTGCCCGGTTCGCCGATCGATCCGAACGGGCTGGACAGCGGCAAAGACCCCGACTAGAGAGCGCGGCTCCGGCGCTCGTCGGTTATGCCCAGGTAGCTCAGTTGGTAGAGCATGCGACTGAAAATCGCAGTGTCGGCGGTTCGATCCCGTCCCTGGGCACCATCCCTTCCCGGATGATGCTTCACCCCCTGCGCAAAGCGAACTGAACGCCCCGGGCGCTCAGCCGCGTTTCGCTTTTTTTCCGGCCAGCGCCGACAGCACGCCACGCATCGTGCGCACTTCCTGGCTCGACCAGCCGGGCTTGGTGAGCAATGTCCGCAGGGTGCGCTTGATCGTGGGCGTGCGATCGGGTGGGAAGAAGAAATTCGCTTCCTCCAGCATCCCATCGAGCTGCCCCATCATGCCTTCCAGCTCCTCATGCGGCGCGGGCGGGGCAAGATCGGTCGTCGGCGGGCTGGCGAGCGCCTCACCCTTCGACCATTCATAGGCGACCAGAATCACCGCCTGCGCGAGATTGAGGCTGCCGAATTCCGGGTTGATCGGCACGGTCAGGATTTTCCGCGCGAGTGCCACATCGTCGGTTTCGAGGCCAGCGCGCTCCGGGCCGAACAGGATCGCGGAACGCTCGCTTGCACCACGTATCTCGCGCGCCGCGACCTCCGGCGTCACCACCGGCTTGGTCACGCCGCGCTTGCGCACCGTCGTCGCATAGACGTGCGCGCAATCGGCCACCGCATCGGCGACGCTATCAAACAATTGCGCCCGTTCCAGCACGATGTCCGCGCCCGAGGCGACCGGGCCCGCGAGCGCGTTGGGCCAGCCGTCTCGCGGCGTGACGAGCCGCATCTCGACCAGCCCGAAATTGAGCATCGCGCGCGCCGCCTTGCCGATATTCTCGGCAAGCTGCGGGCGGACCAGAACGATGACGGGAGGTGGCGCGACGCTCACCCGCGCCCCGCTTCCTCGACGTTGCCGGCAAATTCCTCGAAATCGCGCGCTTCGTTGAAATCGCGATAGACCGAGGCGAAGCGAATATAAGCGACTGAATCGAGCACCTTCAGCCCCTCCATCACCATTTCGCCGATCCGCTTTGAGGTAACCTCGCCGTCGCCGCTGGTTTCGAGCTGGCGCTGGATGCCCGAAACGAGCCGCTCGATCGCGATCCCATCGATCGGGCGCTTGCGCGCGGCGATGCCGATCGAGCGGATCAGTTTTTCGCGCTCGAACGATTCGCGGCGATCATGGCTTTTCATCACCACCAGATCGCGGAGCTGGATGCGCTCGAACGTCGTGAAGCGCGCGGCGCAGCCCTCGCACTGCCGCCGGCGACGGATCGCGGCACCATCGTCGGTAGGGCGGCTGTCCTTCACCTGGCTCGCATCATGGCCACAGAATGGGCAGCGCATCGGGTTCAATTCCTAACGATAAAACGGGGCCGGCCCGCTCTCCCGCCGCATTTCCCACAGCTGGCGCCGAATGGGAAGTCAGGCAGGAGAGCGGGCCGGTGCAGTAGCTCGATGCGGCGCCGGCCCGCTCCCCCATCCCATCTCCCATTCAGGATACTGATGTAGGAGGTGGGGTGAGGAAGCGGGCCGATACCGGCTGCGAATTCAGCGATGCTGAATCCGGCGACTAATTCTTGTCGCGCCTCGCATAAGCGACGCCCGCGCCGACGATCGCGCCCAGCACAGGGCCGACGAAGGGCAACGGGATCGCGAGCACCGCGCCGACCGCGCCGTATTTCGCCATCTTCTTGCCGAGACCCGGCGTGTTTTTCACATTGTCCTGCACTTCGTCGATCTTCGACATGTCATCCCTCACTGATAGATAGGGAAACGAGCGCACAAGGCGCTAACTCGTTCCCTGACATGCGCCTCAACCTGTGCGTCGCCGGCTTCGCCGTTCTTGGCCAGGCCATCGAGCACGTCGGCGACCATATTGCCGATCTCGCGGAATTCGGCCGCGCCGAAGCCGCGCGTCGTGCCAGCGGGGGAGCCGACGCGAATGCCGCTGGTCTTGACCGGCGGCAGCGGATCATTGGGGATGCCGTTCTTGTTGCAGGTGATGCCCGCACGCTCCAGCGCCTCGTCCGCATCCTTGCCGGTCACGCCGAGCGGGGTGAGGTCGATCAGCGCGAGATGCGTGTCGGTGCCGCCGGAAACGACCGCCGCGCCGCGCTCCGCCAGCGTTGCGGCCAAGACCTTGGCATTTTCGATGATCGCGGCGGCATAGGTGCGGAATTCCGGGCGCAGCGCCTCGCCGAACGCCACCGCCTTTGCGGCGATGACGTGCATCAGCGGGCCACCCTGCAACCCCGGGAACACCGCCGAGTTGATCTTCTTCGCGATCGCCTCGTCATCGGTCATCACCATGCCGCCACGCGGACCGCGCAGCGTCTTGTGCGTGGTGGTGGTGACGACATGCGCATGGCCGAACGGCGTGGGGTGGACACCGCCGGCGACGAGGCCGGCGAAATGCGCCATGTCGACCATGAACAGCGCGCCGACTTCATCGGCAATCGCCCGGAATTTCGCGAAGTCGATCTGGCGCGGATAGGCCGAGCCGCCTGCGATGATCAGCTTCGGCTTGTGCTCGCGCGCCTTGGCGGCAACCTCGTCGAAATCGATCAGGTGCGTCTTGGCATCTACGCCATATTGCACCGCGTTGAACCACTTGCCCGACATCGCCGCGCGCGCGCCGTGCGTAAGGTGGCCGCCGGCATCGAGCGACAGGCCCATGATCGTGTCGCCCGGCTTGGCGAGCGCCAGCATCACCGCGCCATTGGCCTGCGCGCCGGAATGCGGCTGGACGTTGGCGAAGCCGCAACCGAACAGCTCCTTGGCGCGATCGATCGCGAGCTGCTCGACCTCGTCGGACGGGTGGCAGCCCTGATAATAACGCTTGCCCGGATAACCCTCGGCATATTTGTTGGTGAAGACGCTGCCCTGCGCCTCCAGCACCGCCTTGGAGACGATATTCTCGCTGGCGATCAGCTCGATCTGGGTCTGCTCGCGGGTAAGTTCATGCTCCACGCCGGCGAACACCGCCGGATCGGCATCGGCAAGGCCGCGGGTGAAGAAGCCGTCAGGCTGCACGTCGTGGAGAGAGGCGGGGTTCGTGCTCATGCTGGCTCCTTCGATTGAGCGGCGCTCCCGGCGCCGTCAGAAACAGAAAGCTTGTCGACGCGGTGCTGGTGGCGGCCGCCGGCGAATTCGGTCGAGAGAAAGGCTTCGAGGCAGGCCTTGGCCATTTCCGGCCCGACCAGCCGCGCACCCATCGCGATCGCGTTCGCATCATTATGGGTGCGCGCGAGGCTCGCGGAAAGCGGCTCGCTGACCAGGGCGCAGCGGCATGCCGGATTGCGGTTCGCCGCGATCGAGATGCCGATTCCCGATCCACACAGGGCCACGCCGCGATCGACGCGGCCGTCCGCCAGCGCGGCGCCGATGGCATAGCCGTAATCGGGATAATCGACGCTCGCACTGCCATCGGTGCCGAGATCGAGCACGTCGTGCCCGCTTTCCCGCAACCATTCCGCAAGCGCGGCCTTCAACTCGACGGCGGCGTGATCGGACGCGATGGCGATGCGCATCGGGGGCGCTTCCTTCAAAGGCGATGGACGAATGCCCGCGCCTTTAGCCGCGCCGCCGCGCGATTGCCACCGTTGAAGATACGAAGAATGGATCCGCCTCAGGCGGACGGACCATCGGCCTCTGCCGGCGACAACTCCGTCACCCCGGCCTTGTACCGGGGCGACGGAGCAAGAATCACGCGCGCCGCCAGGCCATCAGATCGCCTGACGCAATCACCGCGCCGTTCGTGCCTACCGGTTCGACCGCGCCGTCGGTGAGAAAGGCGATCGTCGCCGCATCCTCGCCCGGCACATGCGCCAGCGTGCGATTACCGTCGGGCAGGCGCGCCACCACGACGCCCGATTTCGGCTGCCCGTCGCGCGCGTAGAAGACGGTATAGGTTTCGATCTCGGCAGGCCCGGCATAATCCTTGATCAATTCCGGTACGGATCCGCGCGCTGCGTCCGCCTCGGCCTGACAATCGAAATCATGCGCCTCGCCCGCGCCGGGCAATGGGGCCGTGCCCAGTACGATCGCGTGATTGTGCGTGGCAAAGCCGCCGTTGGCGAACAGCAGGCCTTTACCGCCCCCACCGTCACGGAGCGCATCGACCATCTCCGCGACAGCATGGCTCATGTAATTGCCGATCGGACCGCCGCCGAAGGTCAGGCCGCCGAACACCGTCGCGGGCTTCTCCACCGGCCAGCCGATCACGCGACGCGCCATTTTCGGCACGCATGGGAAACACGAATAGAGTTCGGCGAAATCGAGATCGTCCGCGCTCACCGCATTCCATTCGAGTGTACGCCGGAGGCACACTTCCATGCTCGGCGACTTATCGTATCGGTCGCGCGCCATGAAATCGTCGGCCTCATGCGCCGCCGCGCCACGCCCGACATAGATGATCCGCGCCTCCGGCACCCCGCGCCGCCGCGCTTCGGCAAGGCTGGTGACGATGAACCCCGCGCCCTGATTGACGCTGGAATTGGCCACCATCAGCTTGGTGTAGGGAAAAGCGATCGGGCGGTTGTCGGCGGTCGCCTCGGTCACCTCGTCCGGGGTCTTCGGGGCGTGAATCCACGCGGCTTCCGTGGCGGCCGCGATCTGGCTGAAGCGCGACCAGATTTCCCCCGATTCGCGCTGCCCCTGCGCCAGCGTCTGCCCGTAAGCGGCGCGACCGGCATTTTCATAAAGCGGATAGACGTCGATCGGCGCGGACAGGCCGTGGAGCTGGCGATAACCGGGCGCGCGGCCTTTCGCGAGATTGCGGATCGGGTTCTGATCCGCCACCGCCGTTTTTGCCGCAATCGCGGCGCGCTGGCTCGCGGTGCGCAACGCCTCCCCACCGGTAACCGCCGCGACCGTGATGTCGCCGCGCGCGATGCGATTGGCCGCCTCGTTCAACAACAGAATCGGGCTGTCGCCATTGGGCCCTACCGATTCATAGACGATGCTTGCGCGTGATCCGATCCCGTCGGCGACTTTCTGCGCCAGCGGATTCTCCTGGCGGAAACTGATCTGCTGAATCACGGCGACCGATTCAACATCGGCCAGCCAACCGCCGCCCGCATCACGATCCGCCGCCTCCAGCGCGGCGACCATCAGGCCGAGCGAATCGAGCCCCTGCATCGGGTCCGTCGGGCGGTCATTGACCTGCCCGACGCCGACGATCACCGCGACGCGTGCGGGATCGATCGCCACCTCAGCGCGCCTTCCAGACGGGCGCGCGCTTCTCGGCGAACGCTTTGGGCCCTTCGCGCGAATCCTCGCTGGTGAAGACCACCATCGTCTCCTTGCGATTCTGCGTCCAGGCGGCTTCCTCACGCGCCACCTTGCCGTCGACGATGCCCTGCGCCATCCGCTTCGATGCCTGCACCGAAAGCGGCGCGTTGACCGCGATCCGCTCGGCCAGCGCGAAAGCGGTGTCGAGCAGCGCCTCGCGCGGGGCGACGGCGTTGATCAGACCAAGCTCCAGCGCGCGCTGCGCGGTGATCGGCTCGCCGGTCAGGATCATCTCCATCGCGATCTTCTTCGGCAATTGTTCGGGCAGGCGGAACACGCCGCCGGCCGCCGCGAACAGCCCGCGCTTCGGTTCCGGCAGGCCGAATTGCGCGCTATCCACCGCCACCGCGAGATCGCACGACAGCGTGATCTCCAGCCCGCCACCGAGCGCGGTGCCATTGACGCAGGCGATCACCGGCTTGGAAATCGCGTGGCTGACGATCCCGCCGAAACCCCATGACTGCTTCGCCTTGTCGGCAGGGACCAGGCTCTCGCCGCGTGACAGCGCGACCAGATCGGCACCGGCGCAGAAGGATTTGTCGCCCGCCCCGGTGACGATCACGCAGCGGATTTCGGGATCGCCATCCGCCGCCGCCAGCGCATCGCCAACGCCTTCGTGGACGTGCGCATTGACCGCGTTGCGCGCCTCCGGCCGGTTGATCGTGATCAGCATCACATTGCCGCGCGTTTCGACCACTACCGCGTCATTACCAAGAGCACTCATGTGTTTTCCTTCAAGCTGCCTGTTCAATGATCTTGTCGGTGAGGAGCGCGGCGATCGCCGCCGCGTCCAGCCCCAGCCAGTCGGCCACCACGGCCGAGCTATCCTCGCCGATGCGCGGCGCGGGGCGTTGATCAGGATCGGGGAGATGCGCCGAACGTGTCGGCCGCCCCTAGACCATGAAAGGTGTGGCGATTAGCGGGTGCCGCGCCGCGCGAAACGTGCCGAGCGCCTGATATTGCGGGCTTTCCGGCATATCGATCACGCGCACCATCGCCCCCGCCGGAATGCCCGCCGCCTGCAACAATGCCATCGCCTCGCCGGGCGCGTGCGCCGCCGCCCATCGCTCCGCCGCCGCACGGCCCGCGCCGCCGGCAACCGCCCCTAGCGCCGCGCGATCGGCATCGTCGCGGATCGTCACCACGCACCATTCGTCGTCGCCGGCGCAGGCGAGCAGCCAGTTCTCCGTCGCCGCGCCGCGCTCCAGCGCCGGGCCCGCCGCGAGCGCCGCGATTTCCGCGCCTTTCTGCCCCAGCATCACCTCCGCCTGGCTCAGGCTCGCGCTACCGCCGCGCCCGGTGCGCATCCGCCGGATCAGCAGCGCCAGCACCGCGCACGTCCCGATCCGCGCCGCGACATGATCG